>DATGXQ010000267.1:0-7339 GCA_035298905.1 Nostocaceae cyanobacterium
GAGATGGGGAGATGGGGAGAGGGGAGACGCGGAGAGAGGGGAGGGGAGAAAATAATAGAAACCCAATCACCAGTCACCAGTCCCCAATCACCAATCACCAATCACCAATCACCAATCCCCCCATCAAAAAAAATTTTTCCAAAGGTGTTGACAAACCCAAAAAAATCTGCGATATTAATATTTGTAAGGGATTCGCGGGTATAGCTCAGTGGTAGAGCGTCACCTTGCCAAGGTGAATGTCGCGCGTTCGAATCGCGTTACCCGCTTCTAAAAAATAAATATTAATACGCTGTGAAGGCATTTGTCTAGCGGTGAGATTTAAACACCTGACTTTAGACTTAGTGAACAGGTCAAAAGCGAGGAAAAGACCCTAACTTATCTAGAATATGTGGTGTTTTTCGCTGGTAATGAAATAAGACAATTGTATTTGTATTCAGTCCCGACTCAAAACAATCTTGAATCTGGGTTGGCTTGTGGTCAAAGGTCTATACTGCTATGATTTTGATTTATTTAGCTGTATATGAGGCTGCCCGAATAAGATTTTTTGATTGAAGACCGTAACTACAATAGAGCCGGAAATATACTGGTATTAAGGCTCAGTATGGTCAGTTCTCAGTCAATAAACTTGCGGAAACGACCAAACCAAGAAGTAATTCTTGGCATCTCCACCAAAATATAAACAAGGTGGGAAAATGATCCAAAACACACGCTCAAGTTATTTAGATTGCTTGTGCAACCGCTAAAACCAGAAAAGATAGACTTAAATACAGAATATATCTGTCCCTGCCGACGACGAGGACAGTTAATCCCGATTACCCTGACAGAAGCATTTGGCTGCGATCGCTGTCAGCAAATCTTTGTGGTAGAAGATAATGGTTATGTGCTAGAGCAGCTTTCCACTACCTATCCCTACAAACGGGCTTGGCGCTGGATGGGAGACAGTTGGCATATTATCCATCCTCGTTTAGAAGGAAATTATTTGCCAATTACATTAGGCGCTTTGGGCATCGTTTTTGTGCTAGTCATTATATGGCCAGCACTACGCTTTGCACAGGGTTCTAACCTGATTGCTTGGGGAATAGTAGCACTATTGTTGGTGATCTTACCAGCACTTATGGGCTGGCTTATCTACAGACGTTAACCCAATGACTGTTGAAGCTTTTGATGATTGTCCTGAACCGCTAAAGAGTGCTAAACGCGCTTATCAAGCCGCCCTCAAGTTAGGTGTCACTAAAGGGACAGATAGGAGTCGCGCTGTGTTGGCTATGGCACAAGCGCTAGAACGTTCATTTGACGATATTCTCGAAGCCAATACTTTGGATCTAGAAGCAAGTCGGGAAATGGCAGTGCCAGAATTAATTTTAGACTGGCTGAAGTTAACTCCCTCCCGCTTAGAAGCAACAGTGGAAATCCTGCAAAGGCTGGGGGAATTATCTGATCCCTTGCGGCGGGTGAGAAATGCTGATTATCAACAGGAAGATTCCCAAAGTTATTCTCAGTTAATGCCTTTGGGAGTCATTAGTTTTATTTATGAAGCATTTCCTGACTTGGGAGCGATCGCTGCTGGTTTTGGCATTAAAACTGGTAATTGCGTGATATTAAAAGGTAGTACCGAGGCTAGTCATTCTAATGAGGCGATCGCTAATGTCCTGCAAACAGCGATCGCTGAAACAGGTTTACCCCCTGGTTGTTTAGAATTGATTACCTCTGAACATGGTGCTTCTTTGCGGGATTTAGTCACTCAAGACCAGTATGTAAACTTAGTAATACCTTATGGACGCTCTAGTTTAATTCAGCAAGTGGTTAAACAGGCTACTTGTCCAGTTTTAAAGTCCGCTATGGGCAATTGTTACCTGTATTGGTCTTTAAATGCGAGTTTAGAAATGATTCGCTGGATGATTCTCGATAGCCATGAAAGCGAACCAGATCCAGTGAATGCGATTGAAAAAGTATTAATTCATCGTCAAGCATTACCATCCTCTTTAACAGTGCTATGGAATAGCTTAAAAGAGAAAGGTTTTGAGTTAAAAGGGGATGCAGAGTTGGTAGAAGCCTTTCCCCAACTAGAACTAGCTAAAGAGGGAGAATGGGGAGTACCTTATTTAACCAAGACGATAGCGTTTAAATTGGTGGATAGTTTAGAAGTAGCGATCGCTTGGATTAATCAGTATAGTAGTGGACATGCTGACTGTATTGTTACTGAATCCTACCAAGAAAGTCGCCAATTTGCCCTGGGAGTCAACAGCGCATCAACATATATAAACGCCTCCCCCCGCTTCTCCCGCAACCCCTCACGAGGAGACGCTGTATTTTTGGGAATGTCCAACCAAAGAGGACACCGTAGAGGATTTATTAGCCTAGAAACCCTAACCACAGTTAAACATATTGTTCAGGGAAATGGCAGGTTTTAAAATTTACAGGTGAGGAGCGAAGACAGTTCTAAATTTATAATAGATATGAACTAGAATTTGCAAACACAAGCACTCAAATCAAGAGTATTAAGTTATATGTCTAATCGACTCCAACTTTTTAGACAAAGAATGGCCGCTTTTGAAGGTGCAGCCGATCCCGTAGAAGCTATTGAAAGTGGTTATTATGTACATTCCCCAGAGCTATTACTTGTAGATAGAATTACAACTCGAATAGCCCTGCGTCCCTCATCATCCCATCTTTTAATAGGAGGAATTGGTTCTGGGAAAACAACTCAATTATTAGTTATTCGTGACGAAATTAATCAGATAGAAGACACTCAAGCAATTTATGTAGATGTAAGCTTACATACAGATATTTCTAAAATATCCAATGGGGTTTTAACAGCAATCATAGGTTTAGAACTTGCTCACATTGTAGAAGATACCGAAGATGAAGATATACAGAAATATATTCAATTAGTCCGTAATTTGGCTCATGGTTATGAAGAAAGAAGACTGCAATCTGTATCTCGTGTGCGACCAAAATTCATTCAAGTAAAACACGAAGGAATTATAAGTAAATCAGAAAAATATAATATAAGCGCAGAGCTAATAGAAGCGGTGAATGTGTTAGCTAAATATGCACAATATAAATGCAACAATATTATTTTCTTACTTGATGGTTTAGATAGATTAAATAATTCTGAAACTTTTATACAGATTCTAAACTCTGATACAGCAGCTATTTCTTCTGCTGGTATTGGCTTGGTAGTGGTGGGACCATTAATTGCTTTCTATAGTTTAGTTGATAGTTTCTTAGACTACTTTTATTATCATCCTTTTCTGGATGTGTCTAATGATCTAGAGGCTTATAGCTTTTTTGAAAATATAATTAGAACTCGTTCATCTAATGAATTTATAGAAGAAGAATCAATCCAAGAACTTATTTATTATTCAGGAGGAGTGTTAAGAGACTTGATTAGTTTGACACAAGCAGCAATTGAAGAAACATACCTTTTAGGTGATGATACTGTACAGCCAGAACATGTTTTGAAAGCTGTTGATTCTTTTAGTACAGGTAAGATTTTAGGTGTTTCTGATGATGAAATAAAAATTCTTAAACAAACTATGAACACAGAAAAGTTTATACCTCGAACCGATGAGGATTTAAAATTACTGGTAAAAGGGCTTATCCTTGAATATAAATCTCCTCAAAAACGTTATGTTGTTCATCCTACTATTAACACTTTGATTCAACAGATTTCAGTTTAATATTAGATTTACATGATTAAGTTACCTAAGTCAGTATCTCTTGACGAATTTTTGCAGCGTATTGGTTCAGAACCAAATGGAAATATTTGGTCAGTTTTTTCTACTTCTAGTTCAGATTTTCAACAATTAGTCAATGACTTAGAAGATACACTGAGCATTTTTACAGAATGTGAAGTAGGCTGTTTATCTGCGGACAAAGAAGTAAGTATTTTAGTTGAGCAAATTAATGAAACTACTGAAGATTATTTAATTCTCTGGAACTTTGAGCAATGGGATAAAAATAACTGGTATCAATTTGATTGTCATAGAAGTGAGCTAAAGAAAAAAAAGGGCGTTGTTCTGATTTTATCACCACAATCAGCAAAAACTATGTTTTCTTATGCTCCAAACATTGCCAGTTGGATTGGTTCTAGGGTATATAATTTTTTAAAAGATGCAGAAATACTCACTGAGGAGGAAATAGAACAGAGATTAGCAGCACTTCGAGAATGGTCAGGTTTAACTGACTCTCAAGTTATAGAAATGGCTGAACAGCGAACTTTACCAACAGATCCTGAGTATGGAGAATGGCTTGTATTATTGAACAGAGGAGATTTAATTGTACAGTAAAAATGGCTGGGAGCAAACTTGTGATCTGGTGCAACAACGCTTATTAAACGCAGCTCCTTTAAAAGTAAAAAGTGCTAAAGTTCTTTGGGGTGAACTTCTCAAATCTTTAATATCAGCCTGTGATGATAAATTGTTAAAAACACCTACTCATGAAATTCGTAGTTTACTGAGAAAGACTTCAAAAGAGAAAGGAATTATTGAAATTACTGGAGGACAGCGAAACTTTAAGAGACTAAAAGAAATTCCTCATTTTGAGAGAGTTGATGGTTGTTGGTTTGATTTCGCAATTTTAGTTAATGAAAATGATAAACCTGCGGAAATAATTGGTTTTGACTTTGAAATTCGGTTTTTAGATAATAGTGCGGTTAAATTTCTCCGATTTGACTTAAATTTACCAGAACATAATAATCAAGATAGGGGAAAGCGATTTCATTTACATCCAGGAAGTGATGATTTAATGATTCATAGTCCTCCAATGTCGCCGTTAGAGATTCTACATTTATTTTTATATGATTTGAATATTCCTGAAAAATCTCGCGCTTCGTCAGCGAATAAGCTAGAAAATAATTAAGTAAAAAAGTGATTACTCAAATACTGGTGGCCATAGTTCTGAAATGGAAATTTCCCAACCTGGAAATAATTCGGGAATAGTTAATTTATCTTCACTTGTCAAAAGTTCGACTTTAGTATTTAGACGATATAAACTTACAGTTAATTCATCTGGATTGATTAATATTCCTACTCTTGCACCTAATTCTAAAAATAATTTGATTTTATCTTCTAATTTAGCAATTCTGTCTGTTTTTGATTTTATTTCTACTACTAAATCAGGTACTAACTGACCAAAATCTCTCACTGTACGTTTTAATCTGTCCGCAGCGACAAAAGAAACATCAGGAGCGCGTAAATCTGTATTTGGCATAATAAAACCACCGCTTGAGTCAAATATCCGCCCCAGTTTACGAGGTTTTACCCAATTACCCAATAGTCTAATCAATTCAGCACCGATTTCACTAGATTCGATATCTGATAGACCCATAACTAGAATGTTTCCCTCTTGCAGTTCTATTTGATAGTCCTGCTGTTCTTCTTGTAGCTTTTGTTGTAGTCTTTCTACATCTTTAATAGTGAGACTCATACAATTTTGAAATATAGTTTACCTTAATTTAAATATACCAAAATATTATATTTCTGCGTTTGTAGATTAGATTATACTAAATCCTCATTTCAAATCCATCTTTTGCCCTAACGACTAGAAGTCGCGGCTATACAAGCAAAGTCCGCCTGCGCGGACTAATTTATAAGGGGGGTAATAAAACAGGATTTGGTATTACATCAATCTAAAAATGTTAGTCAATAAAAAAGTCCGTGTGTACGGACTTGTTTTATTAGATATGATTTTGTAACTTTAGGGTTTATTTGTTGTAGGAGGTGTAATAAACCTTGTTACCTGTGTCTGGGACAAAATGACAACTTACACAAGAACGCCATAAAGATTTCCAAATGGGTTCTGATGATTTGTAGTAATATTCACCCAAAATTGGTTTAATGGCTTCTGTGGCTTTGAGTAAGTTGTAATGAGGAATATTGAGGAAAATGTGGTGCGCTACATGTGTACCGATATCGTGATGAATATGATTTACTAAACCATAATCACGGTCAATTGTGGAAATTGCACCTTTTAAGAATGTCCAATTATCACCACGATACCAAGGTAATTCAGGTTCAGTGTGATGTAAAAATGTGACTAAATCCAGCCAAATTACAAACACAATGTAGGGGGCTGCATAGTATTTTATTAACCACATCCAACCCCATTGGTAGGTGAGGAAACCTAGCAAGCCGATCATACAACACCAAAGAGTTGTACTGGTGATAATGTCCCATTTTTCCGAAGGTTTAAATAGGGGGCTACTGGGTGAAAAGTGAGAGCCTTCTTTGTTAGGAGAACGCTTAAACAAATACACAGGATAAGCCAATAAAAATAAATAGTATCGACCTATTTTCTGTAATAAAGGCATCTCTTTGTATTGGGATTCAGACACAGGATACCAACTTTCATCATTATCAAGATGACCGGTATTTTTGTGGTGGGTTCTGTGACTGATTCGCCAACCATGATAAGGAACTAATATTGGTGTGTGGGAAAGATGACCGATTAAATCATTTAGCCATTTATGCTTAGAAAATGATTGATGTCCGCAGTCGTGACCGACTACAAATAATGCCCAAAACATTGTTCCTTGCATTACCCAAAATATTGGCCAGAAATACCAAGAATCTAGATAGGCCGCAACTGCGTATAACAGGGAAATGATCAGAATGTCACGAAAAAAGTAATACAGTGATTTGGTGACATTGGGTTGAAAACATTCTGAGGGAATAGCTGCCTTTAAGTCCTGAAGAGTGAATGGTAGCTGATCTTTATCCTCAGATAATTGCAAGCTAGATTTTTGGTTGAAAGTGATGTTGTCTAATTGCACTTGATTTAGCGATTTATTTGAACAATGAACGGTAATTTAAAGTCTGCAATAAGTTGGTAAATGGCTAATTTTACTGACTTGCAGACAGGTTAAAACTAGCAATTTTTCTCATGTTTTCTTTGAGGATCGATTGCTATGAAATTCAAATTAGAAAAAAGCTTGAAGTATCCAGTCTAGGAATGAATATTGAACACTTCAAACTTCTATCTATGTCTATTTTCCTGCGTAATATTCATTAAAAGTCACATAGCCAACATCAGTTTTATACAGTTGGCATTTGTCTGTAATGTGCTTCATTAAAGCCCAGGAGAATTTACATTCATCATGTAAATAACTGCCCCAATTGTTTTTGATGCTGTCGTAGGCTAACCGCAAGTTATAGGAAGGAATAGCTGTAGAGATATGATGAGGAACGTGGACGTTGATGTCGTGACAAAAGATTTCTACCCAACGAGGATAATCACAATGGATAGTTCCGTTTAATTGTGCGATCGCTTCGTTCCATTTGTCAGCAGATTTAAAAGGCACATCGGGGGCGGTATGGTGAACGATGGTGAAGGTACT
>DATGXQ010000268.1:0-3033 GCA_035298905.1 Nostocaceae cyanobacterium
TATCTATTCAATCTTTTCCTGAAATTAGCTTAAATTTGAATGATATTTTCGGCTAAATTATCAAAATTTAGAGGTTATTATGTCTAGTCAACTCCTGAAAATGCAATTTACAGTTACACAATATCATAGAATGAATGAAGCTGGCATTTTAACAGAAGATGATAGAGTAGAACTGATTAAAGGAGAAATTATTAAAATGTCACCTATTGGGACAAGACATACAGCCTGTGTAAAAAGATTAGTCGATTTTATTACCAGGCTTCTACAACAAGCGATTATCATTAGTGTACAATATCCAATTCTATTAAGTGATTTATCCGAACCTCAACCAGATATCGCACTACTTAAAAGACGTGCGGATTTTTATGAAACTGGACACCCTCAGCCACAAGATATATTGTTATTAATTGAAGTTGCGGATAGTAGCATTGAATATGACAGAGATGTAAAAATTCCCCTCTATGCGGAAAGTGGAATTTTAGAAGTTTGGTTAGTCGATATTAATCAACAAGTAATTGAAATATACCGTCAACCTACACCGACAGGGTACAGAGAAATCAAAACTTTCAACAGAGGTGAAAACTTATCTATTCAAGCCTTTCTTGAGTTTAGCTTAAATGTAAATAATGTCTTGGGATGAATTAATCATATCTATCCTTTTTCGATTTAATTACCTCAATGACATTATCATGATGTTGTCCGCCGACAATATCTTTTAAGTGAATTTTTCCCTCAATATATTGTAAATGAATCCGCCAACCAGAAACCTTATCAATATCAGCACGGTAAATCGCTTGTTTAATTCCTGCTACTTTATGTAATCTGGTTTTAGGAAAATTTCTAGTTCTGTGACATTCATTATCCTCCAATTCTGCTAAAGCTTCCAAAAAATCAATTTTTAACTCATCTGGTAAAATTTTCATCGCTTCAAGAATTACGCCATACTCATCTAAAAGAGGTTTGATTTGTCCCATTAGCAAACATTAAATTCTAATTCTTGTTCTTCTTCAACTGTAAAATCCTGATAAATAAACTCTGCTACAGCATTATAGGCTTTTGGTGCATCTTCAGTAATAACAAGTCGAAATAAAGTAATCAGCGTACAACCAAAAATTGGATCATCATCAATAGTAAGAATTATTCTTTGTTCTTCATTAATTTTCAAAGAATAAATTGTTGAATCATAATCATGATTGAGTTTTAAATGTCTAAATTGTTCACTATTTTGATAAAATAAATCTTTGTCAGTTGATAAAATTTCAAAATTGCGATTCATTTCCTTAATAATTTTAAACTTTTCTGTATCTGTAAATTTTTCTAAATCTGTTTCAAAATCCTTGGTAGATTCAATTAGTATATCCATCATATTCGCTCCTAAGTCGAAACTATGAGGCCAATGTCAAATTGATCTAGACTTACAGAAATGTAAGAATAGATAGATTTGCTAAATAAATAAGATGATAAATCAGAAATTAATTCATGGGAACTTGTAATTATGACTATTCTGCTTTGATGATACAAATTCCTGAAAAAAATTAAGAATTATGCCTGTTAAACAATTCCTAAATAAATCAAATACATCTTTATTCATACTTTTACCAACATTAGCATTTCTTCCTAGTCTTGGTTGTACAAATGTTAATACTTTGGCCCAAACTCCACCAGTCCAAACTCCATCTAAGCCAGCACCCCAAGAAATTATCCAAAAAGGAGAAGTGCGACCTTTACCTGGGAGTTTAGATAACATTCCTGTTTTCAATAGTAATAGTCCTGAATGGATGAAGACAGAGGGAATTTTACTTTCAACTTTTCCACCAAATGGCAAAAAAACGGCAACTGCACATCTAAATTTTCCATTTCAAGGGCGGTTTGATCTATTTGCTCACCACTATAGCCATACTCCCAAGGATTTACAAACCTATTATTTGGGTATAATTTTGCATAACCCAAATCAGCAAGCTGTGACGGTAAATGTTTTGCAGGGCGCTAGTTATTTATTACAAGATGCGCCATTTGTGACTTTAGCCCCTTATCTAGATAATAACGATGGTAAGGTATCTTCGGGGCCGGGAAATCGAGCCGTAGCGGATGTGTTGCGGGGAGTGCGCCAAGCTGATTTTCCTGCTAAATTAGTAATTCCGCCTGGTGGAAGTCGAATGTTGCTAAATCATCCGATTCCGGTCAAAAATTTGGAAAAGCCTGTTAATGGTCGTTCTAGCTTTTTCCGGTTAAAGAGTAGCGGTAAGGTTTATGTTGCTAGTTTAGCAATGTTTGCTAAGAAAAATGCTGATAATAGTGAACGATCGCCTACTTTAGCTGAGTGGCAAGCTTTACTAGATAATGGTAATTTAGTACAACCCAGGGATAAAACCCCTACTCCGCCTAATGCAACTGGTGGTAGTCTAATTTACGGGCGGGTAGCTGGTGTATCTGTTGGTTCTCAATGGAAAGCTGTACTCACAGATAATCCCCAAGTTAAAAATTTGACTATACCTCAACCAAATCAAGCAATATCCTATCCCTTAGCAACCTTACGCGGTGGACGTTTGGGAACTAGCCAAAACCAAACAGCGAAAATGTTAGTACGCTATCCTGATACAGCTTACGAAGCGCACGGAAATTATGGCGTAGAGTATAATCTAAATTTGCCCTTAAGTAATAATACTAAAGAAACCCAAACAGTAACGGTGACTTTAGAAACGCCTTTGAAGGAAGATAAGTTATCTCAAGGGGGGTTAAAGTTCCGTAAGCCTTCCCTAGATTTTCCATTTTTCCGGGGTACAGTAGGGCTGAGTTATGTAGATGATGCTGGTAAAAAGCAAAAGCGATTTGTGCATTTGTGGCATCGTACTGGCCAGGTTTTAGACCCTTTAGTCAAGCTAGTATTACCACCAGGGGGTAAGCGAGTAGTGCAGTTAGATGTAATTTACCCACCTGATTCGACACCGCCGCAGGTAGTGACGGTGCGGACGTTGGGGAGATAGGGAGATGGGGAGAGGGGAGATGGGGAGATGGGGAGATGGGGAGATGGGG
>DATGXQ010000269.1:0-9573 GCA_035298905.1 Nostocaceae cyanobacterium
CTCTGCTATTTCCCCAGCTTTATGCCATCCATCCAACCCTGACGAAGCGGAAGTATTAGTAGAAAATAATACTGCTAAAGTGAGTATTGTAGGGGCAGGAATGATTGGTCGTCCGGGGGTAGCGGCGAAAATGTTTAGCACTCTAGCGGCGGCGGGTGTAAATATTCAGATGATTTCTACCAGTGAGGTAAAAGTTAGCTGTTTAGTAGATGCGACAGATTGCGATCGCGCGATCGCGGCTTTGTGTCATGCTTTTGAAATCACCGCTTCACCTGCTGCCCTATCTACACCCACACCGCAAAATCCCGCAGTTCGTGGTGTAGCTTTAGACATGAATCAAGCGAGAATTGCCATTCGCCTAGTGCCAGATCAACCGGGAATGTCTGCGAAATTATTTGGTATGTTGGCAGAATTTAACATCAGTGTAGACATGATTATTCAATCACAACGCTGTCGGGTTGTGGATGGGGTAGCGAGAAGGGATATTGCCTTTACAGTAGCGCGGATGGATGCAGAAAACGCCAAAGAGAAATTAACACAAGTGGCGGCGGAGTTAGGATGGGGTGAAGTAGTACTGGATCAGGCGATCGCTAAAGTCAGCATAGTTGGTTCTGGCATGGTAGGACAACCCGGTATCGCCGCGAAAATGTTTCAATCCCTAGCGGAAAATCACATTAACATCCAAATGATTGCTACCTCAGAAATTAAAATTAGTTGTGTAGTAGCCCAAGAAGAAGGAGTAAAAGCACTACAAGTTATTCATGCTGCATTTGGGTTATCTGGAAGTGAAAAATTTGTCGTACCAGCATAGAGAGGCGTGATAAAATCGCCGTTTTCAATTGGCTAGAATACCTTCAATTTGTGGGGACAAGGCAATGCCCATTAGTGTCAACTTAACGAAAAATGGGCGGTTAGAAACCGCGTCTACACAAGCAAGACGCGTAGCGGCTTCCCGTAGGGAAGGCCACCTGCATGGGTTTGAAAACCTTGATTTTTCATTAGTCCGCGTAGGCGGACTTGGCCTGTATAGCCACGAATTCTATTCGTTAGGGCTTAAGTTTACACCTATGGGCAATGCCTTGTCCTAAACTAACTTTGCATCCCCATGAGAAAAGCTACAGCCTACATTCCGCAGGAAGGACATGGTGGATCGGTTTGATACATGGGGCAGTATTTTGGTGGTGATATTCCTCCTTCAATTATGCCAAGAAAATTCTTTACCCTTTCTAGTACAGCATGGCGAAAGTAATTATTTAGTTAAAATAAGTTCAATAGCCTGTTAAATTAATTTTCTTTCTTCCCACCCCCTGCCTAGCCTATAAAACACACTTTCTCACGTTTGACTTTTGACTTCTGAAAGTGGTTGCGAATTTGCCAATAATTGATACACTTGTATATTTAGCCCAGTCAACAGTAAACTAGCGCCTATATGGTGCATATCAAGCGCGTTGAACTTACTAATTTTAAATCCTTCGGCGGTACTACTTCTGTCCCTCTACTGCCGGGGTTTACTGTCATATCTGGCCCTAATGGTTCGGGTAAGTCGAATATTCTGGATGCTTTGTTGTTTTGTCTGGGTTTGGCTAGTTCTAAGGGGATGCGTGCCGATCGCCTCCCTGATCTGGTAAATAATACTCAAACCCCTAAAGGCCGTTCCTCTGTAGAAGCCAGTGTGACTGTCACTTTTGATTTGTCAGATTTGGTTTCTCACAAGGAAACTGAAGCAACGGGGGAAGCAGAGGAGGAAGAAAAACCCAAGTTGACGGAATGGTCTGTTACTAGAAAGTTACGAGTAACGGCACAGGGTACTTATACTTCTAATTACTACATCAATGGTTCTTCCTGCACTCTGACTGAGTTACACCAGGAGTTAGAGGAGTTGCGGGTATATCCAGAAGGGTATAACGTGGTCTTACAAGGGGACGTTACCAGCATTATTTCGATGAATGCGCGGGAACGTCGGGAAATAATTGATGAGTTGGCTGGTGTTGCGGCTTTTGATCGGAAGATTAATCAGGCTAAGGAAACTTTGGCTGAGGTCAAGGAAAAGGAAGATAGTTGCCGCATTATTGAAACAGAACTAACGACACAACGCGATCGCCTGGCGAATGATAAAGCTAAAGCGGAAAAGTATCAAAAATTACGCGCAGAATACTTGGGCAAGCAGTCGTGGGAGGCGGTTTTATCTTGGCGTTCTTTGCAAAATCAGCAGGAAAAGCTAGTTACAGAAATTCAAACAGGGGATAAACAATTTGAGGAATTTACTACCCAATTAGCATCAGTAAATACACAAATTGAGCAGAAAAACACGGAACTAGAACAGTTAAACATCCGTGTCAAGGCTTTGGGTGAAGAGGAACTTTTAGCGGTACAGTCCCAACTAGCAAACCAAGAAGCGGAAAGAAAGCAATTACAACGTCAACAACGGGAGTTAGAAACCGCTACCCAGGAAAATGCTAAACGTTTAAGTCAAACTCAACAGGATATCCAACAAAATCAGCATTCTTTAACGGAAGTTACCCAAACCCAAACTGTAGAAAGGCAATCTATCAACTATTGTCAACAACAACGGGACGAAGCACAACAAGCGTTAGAATCTTCCCGTCAAGCGGCTGCGGAAATTGCTTCGGCTTCAGAGGCTTGGGTACAGCAGCAAACGGCACTAAACCGCCAAATTGAAACTTTGCTGCAAACTCTCGAACCCCAGCGCACGGAACAAGCACAATTGGGGGAGAGGAATAATCAGTTACAAGAATTAATTACGGAAGAAAACCAACTGATTGCTAATTTAGAGCCACAATTAGTAGAGAAACAAGCCGAATGTCAACAAGTTGAAACAGAATTTAATAACTCAAGTTCTCCTATTCAAAATTTAGCGGAAAATCTGGCGGCGACGGAACAGGAGTTACAAATTCAACAGGATACGCAAAAACGTTTACTGCAAGAACAGCGAGAAAAGCAGCGTCAGTTGGATAAGTTAGAAGCCCAAAGCCAAGCCCAGCAAGAAGTACAGGGAACTCAAGCCAGTAAGGTAATTATTCAATCGGGTTTACCTGGTTTATGTGGGTTGGTGGTACAACTGGGGAAGGTTGAACCCCGCTATCAGTTAGCTTTGGAAACGGCTGCGGGGGCGCGGTTGGGACATATTGTGGTAGAAGATGATAGTGTGGCATCGGCAGGGATTGAGTTATTAAAGCAGAAAAAAGCGGGGAGAGCGACTTTTTTACCGTTAAATAAAATTCAAGCCCCAAAATTTACTCCTGATTTAACTTTGCGTTATGCCGATGGGTTTGTGGAATATGCGATGAATTTGGTAGAGTGCGATCGCCGTTACCAAGAAGTGTTTAAATATGTGTTTGGTAATACGGTGGTATTTGCTAGTTTGGCACAAGCCCGCAAGCAAATCGGCCTTTATCGGATAGTAACGCTAGATGGGGAATTATTAGAAACTAGCGGGGCGATGACTGGGGGGAGTAACAGTCAGCGTTCAGCTTTACGGTTTGGTGCTGGGGAAGCCGCAGAATCGGAAGAGGTGACAAATCTGAAAACCCGGTTATCTGATATTGAGAGAATTTTAGAACGTTGTGGGGAAGCGATCGCTAATTTATCTTCTCGTAATAAAACCTTATCCCAAGAACTGACAGAAGCCCGTCAAGCCAGAAGGGAAAAACAACTACAATTAGAACAACTACAAAAAGAGATTAAAAGCTTAACAACGCAATTAGAAACTACTCGTAGCCAGTTAGCCCAAAATAGTGAAAAATTAACTCATGCTCAAAACCGCTTAGAAATATTAGACCGGGAACTTCCTGGACAAGAAGCCCAATTACAACAATTAAGACAGACATTAGCAGAATTAGAAGCTTCCCAAACACCCAGCGAATGGCAGCAAATCCAGGCTACAATTAAAACCCAAGAAGCACAACTACAACAACGGGAAACCGCTTTGAGGGAAGCTGAACAAAGATTGAAAAATCTGGAAACTCAACAACAGCTACTCCAAGAACGTATCCACGAAGCAGAAAACAGAATTAATCAGTATCAGCAAGAACAACAAACCCAGCAAACTCAACTGACGGAAATTAGTACCCAGCTTACAACCTTAAATAGTCAAATTGCCGATACTCAGAACGATTTACGACAAAAAGAACAAAACTTAGGTGAAGAAAAACAGAAACGCGACAGCACAGAACAAGAAGTGCGATCGCTCCTTACTCGGCAACAAAAATTACAATGGGAATTAGAAAAATTAAGCGAAACCCAGGAAAAACGCCGAGAAGACCTCGCAAATTTACGTACTCAAATCCAAACCTTAAGTGCCGATTTACCTAATCCCTTACCAGAAGTCCCAGACCAAGTAGACTTAGAAGAATTACAAAAAGAATTGCGGACTCTAGCCAAACGCTTGCAGTCCATGGAACCTGTGAACATGTTAGCCTTAGAAGAATATGATAAAGTGCAAAACCGCCTACAAGAACTCAGCCAAAAACTCGCCACCCTAGAAGCAGAACGTACCGAGTTATTGTTAAGAATTGAAAACTTTACCACCTTACGTCAAACAGCCTTTAAAGAAGCCTTTGACGCAGTTAACGAAAACTTCCAAAGCATATTTGCCACCTTATCCGACGGTGACGGCTACCTGCAACTAGATGATCCCGAAGACCCCTTTAGTAGCGGCTTAAATCTGGTCGCACACCCCAAAGGTAAACCAGTACAGCGTCTAGCCTCCATGTCTGGGGGAGAAAAATCCCTCACAGCATTAAGTTTTATTTTCGCCCTACAACGCTACCGCCCCTCACCGTTTTATGCTTTTGACGAAGTAGATATGTTTTTGGATGGAGCAAATGTAGAACGATTAGCTAGAATGATCAAACAACAGGCACAACAAGCCCAATTTATTGTTGTGAGTTTGCGTCGCCCGATGATAGAATCAGCCGAGCGCACCATTGGGGTAACTCAAGCACGAGGAGCCTACACTCAAGTTTTAGGTATTAAATTACCATCATCAAACACATCCGCTTGAGTTTCTGTTAAAAATAATGTATAGATAAACCGGATTCGAGATCAGGACTCCGTATAGAATGACCTCCGAACAAGTAATTAGGCGTTCCGATATACTAAACACCCAGGTAATCACACGCGATAACGGCAAACGGCTAGGAATAGTGAGTCAAATCTGGGTAGATGTTGACCAAAGAGAGGTTGTCGCCCTTAGTTTGCGAGACAGCCTGATCTCTATTTCTGGACTGCCTCGCCATATGTACCTCAGCAACATCAACCAAATTGGTGATGTAATTTTAGTTGATAACGAAGATGTCATCGAAGATATTGAAGTCGAAGCCTACAGCAACCTGATGAACTGGGAAGTGATCACAGAAACAGGTGAAGTATTAGGCAGAGTGCGCGGCTTCAAGTTCAACGGTGAATCAGGAAAGATTTATTCAATAGTCATTTCCTCCATAGGATTACCCCAAATTCCCGACCAATTCTTAAGCACCTATGAGTTATCAATAGATGAAATTGTCAGCACTGGCCCCAGTCGTTTGATAGTATTTGAAGGTGCAGAAGAAAGAGTAAATCAATTAACAGTTGGTTTATTAGAACGGTTAGGTATTGGTAAAGCGCCTTGGGAAAGAGACGCAGAAGAAGAGTATGGTTATTCTCCTCCCCGTGCAGTTTCCCCAGCAAATCAGTTACCTAGTGGTACACCATTACAACCACCCAAACCCAAAACCCGTACCCCTGAACCCGTAGCCGAGGTAGAAGAGGAATGGACTGAGGACTATATCGAAGAAGAAAGACCAGAACCAAGGGTAATGAAAGCCCGTTCTTATGAGTCTATTCGCTACGAAGAGGAAGAAGATAACTGGAGTGAAGCTACAGGTAAGGATAGGTATCAAGAAGCACCAAGATTTGAAGCTACTCCTTACAAAAAGACCTACGCTGACGAATACGATGATTATGATGATATCGAAGGTGATGCTTGGGACGATGCACCAAAACCCGTAAATATACCGAAAAAGGTGAAGGAAAAACAGCCGGAATACGAAGAGGAAGGCGGCTATTAGTACAATTTAATTACTTCCAATAGCTAATTAAAGGCTACACTTGATAATTAAGTGTAGTCTTTAGTTTTTAGGCAGGGTCACATTTACTTGTGAAGATATTTAACTACTAATATATGGTTTTCAGAAAATATTTATTGATTACGTTTACTTTAACTCTATTTACAAATGTGCTGTTGACCAGTTCAATAGCAACTGCAAAACCCCGTCAACGAATCATATTCGATCCTGTACCTTGTTTTAAAATGCCTGGTAGGTGTAAACAACCCCCAACAAGACTAAACAGATATAGAGGCACTTGCACCTCTGAAAATATGAGCGTATTAGCTTCAGTATCGCCAAAACAGGATTTATTAAAGATACCCGCAGAATTGACAATTAGCGATCGACCCACTTTTTTCGCCTACATTCCCCAAACCTTAGCCAAAGAAGTAGAATTTCTGCTCAGAGATAAAGATGGTGAAGTACTATTGAGAGAGGATATAACTTTACCAGCAACTAATGCTTTTATTGCCTATACTTTACCAGAAAGTTTCCCAGGCTTGGAAGTTGGAAAAAAGTATGTTTGGCGTTTTTCGATAATGTGCGATCGAAACGATCTCAGTGCGAATCCTTGGATTCATAGCTGGGTAAAAAGAGTACAACCACCAACCGAAGTTACTCAACAATTAACCCAAGCGAAAACTAATCTCAGCCGTTTCAATATTTATACTAGTAATGGCTATTGGTTTGACATGATTAAAACTCTCCATGATTTGCGTGTTACTAGTCCAAAAACTCCTTATTTAGCTAGAACTTGGTTGAGTGTGTTTAAATCCATCGATTTAGAGTCTTTAGCAGAGAAGCCAGTCATTGAGGTAACGGGAGTTCCTGTGAAAGAGAAATTATAAGTATCGAATTTTGGGTGATTTTCCATTTTGTGGAAATAGCAATCAGTTATAAATCCTTATAGACACTTTAATTTTTTCTCTTAAAAATTAAATTCATTGCTTCCCGAATTATTTCATCCTGATTAACCAGTTCTCCTAACTCATCTGGTGATCTTGACTCACGCTGAATAAGTACCGCATCAAAATTAATTACCCAAGAAAACAGAGAAATGGATATTTAACGCAGATGAACGCAGATGGACGCAGACGGACGCAGATGGCTAGTTTTCATCCTTGTCAATTATTGATGTTGAGGTGTAAATGATTTTGCATCAAGACTTATGACAAAGACTACTGGAAAAATGACCCTTACTTTTAACTCAGAACTTTACAGTCAATTATTATCTCAATATCAGCCTAGAATTATTAAGACTGAGGCTGAAAATGAAAAGTTTTTAGCAGTAGTTGAAGATTTACTTTCTCGGAAGAATTTAACACCAGAGGAAGAAGCAGTTTTAGAGTTATTGGTAAAATTAATTAAAGATTTTGAAAATGAGCATTATCAACTTAATGTTTCTACACCTCATTCGAGAATTTTGCATTTATTAGAAACACGAGATTTAGAACCAGAAGATTTGGTAGGTGTTTTGGGTACAATAGAGTTAGTAAATCAAGTGATTAATGGTGAAGTGGAAGTGACGCAAGAACAAGCTGAGGCTTTAGGCGGTTTTTTCCATGTTGATGCTAGTGTGTTTATGCTGAATAATCTTTAAAGGAGTAAAAAGAGTAATCCTGATTCAGACAATTTAATTTTCGCCTTTGAAAATTAAATCCATTGCTTCCCGAATGATTTCATCCTGATTAACCATTTCCCCTAACTCATCAGATGTATACCTTCCTTCAAAAGCTTCCAAAGCAGCCTTTCTTAAAGCTGATTCATAAGCATCTTGTAAAGTTTCCCATAACTCATCTTCCGTTAAATAATTACCCTTACCCTTGGGACGTTGGTTAGTACGTTGGATTTGCTTAACAGAATTAAAGATAGAAGTTTCCCAAGACCGAGTGCTGCGTTTTTCAGCAGCTTGTTTAATTAAATGTATTAAAACAATAATTCCATAACTAAAAATCTTATTCAGCTTATCCGACTTACTCATCTCTTCTAATTCTTCTACCAATTCCAAAGCTTCGGAAATTTTACCATCATGCAATAATTCCTTTAGCATTAATAATTCTTCCATACTCTGTTTTTTCCTTGAGTAATCAAAGTCTATTTTATTATTATAGTCTTTCTTTCTTTGTGCTTTCGCTACTCTATGATGGTGATTACTGAGTAAAGTAATTACTCTTAAAGTTACTTCTCATTTTTAGTTTAGCTAGAGATGATTAACGCAGATGGACGCAGACGGACGCAGATGAACGCGGATGATTTTCGATAAAGCTGCGACGCTCTCACAGTTACTTCTCAATTTTCGTTTGGTGTTGAGAGGGGCAAAAACTGAACCACGAAGACGCGAAGGACACGAAGATGAGAGGTATGAGAGGGAAGAAGTCAACTAAATTTTATTTAGTTATAATAAGAACTAAATAGCTAAGTAAATTAATCTAGTTAACAGGTGTTGTTGTGAAAACTATCAAAATTGTTCGTAAAACTTTAAGAGATGGTAACATTTACCCAGTAGTCTATAATTACCTCAATTTGTTACCTGAAGATATTTTACATCATAATAAGCATAATTTACGTCATCCTTTAGCTATTTATAACTTGTCATTGAATCGTGTAATTTCTGCATTTATACCTATCTTAGATGAGATAGACAAAATCAATACAACTTTATTGGATGTTAGTGGGAAACTAAATTGTGATTTAAGCCAACTACCGAAACTTCAAGAAGAATTACTAGAATCTTTACTAGCTCATATTGATGATTGCTATCTGATTCTGAAAACTATTCACGAGCCTATTGAATCAAACTCTTCTAGTCAATTTGTGGAACACTGGCTAAAAGAAGCTCAACATCCTGGTTATAAGAAATTCCAAACTGGTATTCAGATTTACAGAAACTCTCTAGCTCCTTTAGTTAATCGGATTAAACATCAGCATGGTAGAGTTCGTAGTTTTATGATCTATCCTAGAGATTTAACCTTTGTTGCATACCATAAGAGCAGTGGCTTTCAGTTTCGTCCTTATAAACCACGTATTCCAGGCTATTATATCGAAGGTATACAAAAGGATGGAAAAATTGGTGCTGATCCAGAATTACATCCTAAAAATACAGCTATTTCGCTAAATCGTGATTTAAAATACCACTTTGTTCACATTTATTCAATAGGTCTTGATTTGAAAAATGCGTTAGTCGAATCTATGAGGAAATTATACGGCAAAGAATTACCTTTACCTGGAAAGATTCCAACTCATTCCAATAGTATAAGTAAAATAGAAAATTTAGCAGAAAGGCTTAGTAAACGTAACCGTTCACGGGGGTAGAATATTCCTCTAAATGCCTAAAGTGCTTGTATAGCAAGGCTTAGAAGTGATTTATGCTATGAGCTAATCGTGACCAAAATGCCCAAAAAACCATTTTACAGACCAGTATAGCAATTTTGCTTATTCAAAATAGCTTTTAAAAAATCAAATCTAT
>DATGXQ010000270.1:0-17435 GCA_035298905.1 Nostocaceae cyanobacterium
GGGACTGGGGACTGGGGACTGGGGACTGGGGACTGGGGACTGGGTAATCAATTTTATGTTTTCTAATCAACTCTTACCAATTACCAATTACCAATTACCAATCACCAATTACCAATTACCAATTACCAATTACCAATTACCAAAATCTAAAATTGAATGTCTCAACCAGAAAATTTGCGATCGCTCTTAGAATCTGTTGCTAATGGTAAAATGTCCCCAGACATGGCTTTTGAATCTCTCAAAGATTTAGCTTATGAATCTGTCGGTGAGTTTGCTAAAATTGACCATCATCGTCATCTTAGAACCGGCTTCCCGGAAGTTATTTGGGGTCCTGGAAAAACACCAGATCAAATTGCCAAAATTATGGAAGTGATGCGTAAGCGTACATCTGTAGTTATGGCCACTCGCATCGAACCTCAAGTTTACGAGGTCTTACAAAAAAAAGTCCGGGGTTTACAATACTTTGAGTTAGCGCGAATTTGTGCCATTACTCCAGAAATAATCACACCCCGCTTTGCTGGTAAGATCGGCATTCTTTCCGCCGGTACTGCGGATTTACCTGTAGCAGAAGAAGCAGCAGTTACCGCAGAACTTTCGGGATTTTCTGTCCTGCGTCTTTGGGATGTGGGTGTAGCAGGGATTCACCGCTTACTAAGTAATCGCCATTTACTCTCGTCAGCAGCAGTATTAATTGTTGTAGCAGGGATGGAAGGTGCTTTACCTAGCGTGGTTGCAGGTTTAGCTGACTGTCCAGTTATTGCTGTTCCCACCAGTATTGGTTACGGTGCAAGCTTTGGTGGTTTAGCGCCTTTATTAACCATGCTTAACTCCTGTGCGGCCGGGGTGGGAGTAGTCAATATTGATAATGGCTTTGGAGCAGCAGTTTTAGCGGGGCAAATTTTGCGGACTGCGGAAAAATTACGTTTGGCAGCATCGACTTAGGTAAATACTTCATATAATTGCGGTAACTTTATCTGTGATATCAGCAGATACACAGAATAAATTAACCCCTAGCTATCAAGTTATGAACTACGTTAGCGATGCTATATCCCAAATAGTTTGGCATTTACCCGTAAATGCCACTTTTCTTGCACAAAATGTCACTGATCCGAATATTATTGGCCAGATGCAAAGGGCATGGAACCATTTTGTACTAACAGGGCAAATTTGGGCCTTTATAATTGGGGCAGTGGTTTCCTATTTGTTTCTTAAGTTAAGCAAATTTGGTTAAATTGCTTTAAAATTTTGGATTTTAGATTTGTGATCAGCCCAAATCTAAAATCTGAAATTGTTTCTCCTTTGTGGAAATTATGAATAAACAACAGACTTGGAGCCAGCGATTTGAATCAGCCCTACATCCGGCGATCGCTCAATTTAATGCTAGTATCGGTTTTGACATAGAACTTATAGAATATGACATCACTGGCTCTCAAGCCCACGCCAAAATGTTGGCTCATACGGGAATTATTTCCCAATCAGAAGGAGAGCAATTAGTCAAGGGTTTAGAACAAATTCGTCAAGAATATCGCCAAGGTCAGTTTCAGCCAGGCATTGATGCTGAAGATGTACATTTTGCCGTCGAAAGGCGATTAACAGAAATTATTGGCGATGTGGGTAAAAAGCTGCACACAGCTAGGTCACGTAATGACCAAGTAGGTACTGACACTAGGCTTTACTTACGCGACCAAATCCAGCAAATACGTCAGCAATTAAGAGCCTTTCAAACAGTTTTACTAGATATTGCTGAAAAAAATATTGAAACTCTCATTCCTGGTTATACTCACCTACAACGCGCCCAACCAGTGAGTTTAGCCCATCATCTCCTCGCTTACTTTCAGATGGCACAGCGAGATTGGGAGCGGCTAGGAGATGTGTACAAACGGGTGAATATTTCCCCTTTAGGTTGTGGTGCGTTAGCCGGAACTACCTTTCCTATTGACAGGCACTATAGCGCCCAACTACTAGGGTTTGATGATATTTATGCTAACAGTTTGGATGGAGTGAGCGATCGGGACTTTGCCATAGAATTCCTCTGTGCTAGCAGCTTAATCATGGTTCACCTCAGCCGCCTCTCAGAAGAAATTATCCTCTGGGCTTCAGAAGAATTTCGCTTTATCACCCTTAAAGATAGCTGCGCCACAGGTTCTAGCATCATGCCCCAAAAGAAAAACCCCGACGTACCAGAATTAGTCCGGGGGAAAACAGGGCGAGTCTTTGGTCATCTCCAAGCCATGCTGGTAATTATGAAGGGGCTACCCTTGGCTTATAACAAAGACTTACAAGAAGACAAAGAAGGCTTATTTGACAGCGTTAACACCATTAAAGCCTGTCTCGAAGCCATGACAATCTTACTTAGCGAAGGCTTAGAATTTCGTAGCCAACGCTTGGCAGCAGCCGTTACAGAAGACTTTTCCAACGCCACCGACGTAGCAGATTATCTAGCAGCGCGGGGTGTACCCTTCCGCGAAGCTTACAACCTCGTGGGTAAAGTCGTAAAAACCAGTATTGCTGCTGGCAAACTCCTTAAAGATTTAACTTTAGAAGAGTGGCAACAACTACACCCATCTTTTGCCGCCGATATTTACGAAGCCATTTCTCCCCGTCAAGTAGTCGCAGCCCGTAACAGCTACGGAGGAACAGGCTTTACCCAAATTCAACAAGCCATTAGTAATGCTAAGTCATTGTTGAGCAAGTAGAAAGAGGGGAGACACGGAGAGGGGAGAGGGGGAGATGGGGAGAGGGGTGACACGGAGAGGGGAGAGGGGGAGAATCTTTTTGTCTTTCTTTCTCCGCGTCCCCGCGTCCCCACGCCCCTCTGCCTCCTGCCCTTATACCCATAAAACGACAAAGGTGTACTTTCGTACACCCCCTATCTGGAAGACTCAAAGAGCAAAGATGCGAACAGGCAAGCTATTCAGCATCAATTGCTGCTGCGCCTTCATCTTCTTCACCCTTGGGCGATCTTTGTTGGAATCTTCTTTGCATTCTTCCTGTCGCAGTCCGTTTACGAAACTTTCTGGCATAAGCCTGGTTCCGTAGCGCCTTTTCTTTTTTCGGGTTGCGGCGCTTAGCCATGTTCACCTCATGAATAAACAACAAAAAACTAGCATCTAGGCATTATGTAGGCAATATCAGCTACCGATGTTATTGATTTACTTTTAGCCTAGCGCAGCAATCAATACACTTGAAACAGCATATAATTCTACCGCACTGAAATGGCGTATGTCAAGTAAAACTGCCTGTATTCGTTAATATTCTTGATGTTTACCAAGATTAGGAATTGAATCATCTTTAGCTTTAAATTACCATACGTCATTTATCCCAGTTTCAGAGGGTGTGGGGTGTAGGCAATCTCCCTAAATTAAATTTGGAAGATTTAACCAAGATAATTGCATTTTATTAGACTTGAATCATTCAAGGGTTTTAAACTAAGATGCTGTAGGAAATAGAGAGGGAATAAATAATTACCGCCAGCCGCCCAAACTAGAGCGCAATCTAAATGAAATATTTAACCAGGTTTTATCTTTGCTTTAATTTCCCGGATGGAACTTTGCTAACCTAGTATTTATTATCTTGAGAGCAAATAAATTTTGCTTAGAGACTGCAAAAATTGATTAGTTTATCAATATATTAAATTAGTAAATATAATGCAGTTCTGGAAAGCAAGTGTTAACATTGATTTATTCTAGGTCAAGAGCTAGAATAAAAGCCATAATCCTCTACAAAAATGTATAAAATTAAACTTAATTAATATTACAGCAGATTTCAGCTAAATGAGGTACAAATGTTAGGAACAAAGCCTGATGCTAAAAGACTTTCAACCCTGTTCCCTGTTTCCTGTTCCCTGCTGTAATTAGTTAAGTTGATGTCACAGGTAGGGAATTAAAGCTGACAACTATAGAAATTAGAAAAGAGATTGAATATTTTTGCTTTTGTTCTAGCAGTGATGGAATTCACCCGCAGTTTATGGCGTTTTGGACAAACAGTATTGGGTATTATCTTTCGCCATCCCATTACTGGTACTACTGTTATACCGATTTTACCCGATGGTCGAATTGTCTTAATTCGACGCAAGGATGACGGCTTATGGTCTTTACCTGGCGGTTTGGTAGACTGGGGTGAAGATGTCCCCACTGCGGCCTGTCGGGAATTGAGGGAAGAAACTGGACTAGAATTAGTGAAAATCCGCCGCTTAGTAGGAGTTTATTCTGCACCCGATCGCGATCCGCGTATTCATTCAATTTGTATTGTGGTCGAGGCTGATGTACAAGGGGAAATGGTAGTTAAAGATGCTTTGGAAGTATTAGAAATAGAGGCTTTTCCACCTCATACACTCCCTAAACCGAATATGTCTCATGACCACTTTAGGCAGTTGCAAGACTACTTGAATGGCTTAACAACTTTAGCCTAATAGATAATTCAAAATCCGTTTTGAATTGTTTCCTATGGCGGCAAACCCTTCTACAGCACTGGTCTTACCGCCTACAGAACTTTTGTATCCGACACGCTACGCGATCGCAAAATGCAAGATGGGAAATCCCCATAGCCTGATTTGGCACTAGGTATAATATTAAAATTAAACACCAGATACCTGAAACTAGGGAATTTTTAATCTTGGGTCATAGATTTGAGATAAAATCTATAATTCCAAATCTCAAATCCTTCAATAGTTAACGCATAAATTCAGATGAATACTCTATTTCGTAACTCCCGGAGAAAATTAGCCCAAGGGCTATTATTTTGGCGTGAATCTGGTCAGGGGACTCCGGTAGTTTTTTTACATGGTGCTTGGCATGATAGCAGTCAATGGGTATCAGTGATAGAATCTTTAGGTGATAATGTCCATTGTTTTGCACCTGATTTATTGGGCTTTGGTGAATCAGAAAATCCGAATATCCATCATTCCATAGATTTACAAGTCGAGTGTTTAGCTGAATTTTTACAGGCTTTAAGGTTAGAACAAGTCTATTTAGTTGGGCATTCTCTCGGTGGTTGGATTGCTAGTAGTTATGCTTTAAAATATCCAGAAAAAGTATCTGGTTTAATACTTTTAGCACCAGAGGGTGTCAAGATAGAGGGACAGGAAGAATATTGGCGCAAAATGAAGCGGTTGATTAATTGTCCAGAAATATTATTGAAAATTGTGCGGTTACTTCGTCCGATCTGGAAAATTTTAGGTCGGCAGGAGAAAATTGACCAAGATTTTCAGTTTCGGGAGGTAATAATTCAATATCCTATCAGTTGTCACCTACTTTTTCAACGGCAAAAACCAGAAATTGAAGCGGAGTTATTAGAAAGTCGCTTACATTCTTTAGATGTTCCTTGTTTAATTTTACAAGGTAGTAAAGATACAGATAATACTTTAACTAAAAGTAAGACTTATGCTAAATTATTGCCGAAAGTTGAGTTAAAAATGATTGCCCATGCAGCCAATGATTTACCTGAATCATCTGCTGGTTTGGTCGCTGATGACATTCGGGATTTTATTAAAGAAAATAGTCGATTTTAGAATGTTGGGCGAATATAATTCGCGGCTATACAAGCTAAGTCCGCCTACGCGGACTCAAAAAATAAATAAAAATAGCGTTTTGTTGGCATAAAATGTCATTTTTAAGATAAATTATTAAGTGTTGCTTGCCAATCTATTATCGATATTCCTTGTTCTTCAAAAGGCAATAAGTGTTTTACATTGGTGGTAATTACGATAACTTCATCAAAACTTTCTAACTGTAAAATTGCTTGCGCTGCCAGAATTACGTCACCATCCAAGCTATCATTACTCGCTGTGGGTTTTCCTTGACTTCTGACCCAAGCCCATAACTCTGCTGCTTTTAGCATTGTTTCTGGAGTGATAGGAATAAGAAGAGTTTGTCTAAGTTGGTTCAACTTATCTATACTCTTTCTTTTACTTTTTCTTATAAGTTCTCGTCTCAACTCATAATCAGAGATTTCTGGTACACACAAAAAAATTCCATCTTCACTCTTTTGGATCTATTCTGGGATGTGCTACTTGACTCAAGGGATGAGTATCTAGCAATATTACTCTACTCATCTTTTTTATTAAATTGATATTTTACTTTCTTTTAAAGCTGCTTCAATTTCTGGATAGTTTTCTTCATCATATCCTGATTCATCTGCCATCCATTCATCAACTAATGCGATGATTTTTTCTAGAGAATTTTCAATTTGACCGCTAGATGATGATTTTTTCTCAATTAATGCCTTCACTTTTTCTTTAAGTTCTAGCAGTTGCTCTAAAGACAGGGATTCTATCTGTTGTAGAATCTCATCAAGCTGCATTGTTGTAGGCATAGTATCGCAAGAATAAGGTTTTACGATTATTGTATCATAACTATGCCTTGGTATGTTGGTTTAACTCTATAATTTTTTCTATTCTGCCGATTTCACGATTTGACTCATTCCCCAAAAAATTAAATTTTTCTCGACTATTAATTTGGCGGCTATTTCTGGGAATTGGATTGGCATTAAGTTTGTTAATAAGGTGCGATCGCCTCCCGTAAGGACTATCTTACTTTCAGGATGAAAATTTAGCCAATTTTCTATAAAATCTTTAATTCCTGATAGTAATATGTAAATTACACCGCTATAAATTGCTGCTTGAGTATTCAAGGCAAACCGAGGAGGTAAATCTATAATTTGGCTAGTTTCTAATAATGGTAATTGTCCGGTTTTTTGGCCTAAACTGCTAAGTTGTAAATTGAATCCTGGTAAAATTGCCCCACCGATTAAAGTTTGATTAACGTCAGCACCAGTAAAGGTTAAGGCTGTACCTGCATCTATGACTAAAATCGGAAATCCCCATGTTTTCCCTGCACCCCACAAAGCTAAAGCGCGATCGCTCCCTAATGTGGGGTATATTCCTTTTAAGGGTATTTGGTCTAAGGTGATTAACTTTAGCTGAAAATGCTTTTGCCAAAGTGCGGTTTGACTGGGAACGACGGAAGCTAAAATAATTGTTGAGTTTTGAGTAGATTTCGGCGGCAAATTCCCAATATTTGGGAAAATTTGCTGTAGCAACTTATTCAGAGTTTGACATTGGGCTAACTGCTGAACGGTTGACTCTGGTAAATGCTCGGTGTCCGTGGTTAATAACAGATTTTGACCAGCAAATAAACCCCAGTGTAGCCGAGAGTTACCAATCATCAAGGCTAACCAATGATTTTCATTATTTTTTAGCTGGGTATCAGTCACGCTTTTAGTAACCATAGGTTTTTTAATAAAAATTTACATTCAACCCGTGGCACAATAAAACAAGAGGAATAAATACTCATTTTCTGATGGAGGGGAGTTATGGTACTGCTCACCGAAAAAAGTGCGAAACGCTTAACTATACAGACTGTAGACATTGCTGAGGATACCACAGCGATTCGATCGCTTGACTGGGACCGCGATCGCTTTGATATTGAGTTTGGTTTACAAAACGGTACAACTTATAATTCTTTTTTAATTCGTGGTGAGCATGTGGCTTTAGTCGATACCTCCCATGAAAAGTTTAGAAAGCTTTATTTTGATACCCTCACAGGCTTAATCAATCTACAAGATATTAAATATTTAATCATTAGCCACACCGAACCAGACCATAGCGGCTTAGTTAAAGATATGTTGCAACTGGTTCCAGAGATTACGGTGGTAGGTTCTAAGGTAGCGATTCAGTTCTTGGAAGACTTGGTACATCAGCCATTTCAACGGAAAATTGTGAAAAATGGCGATCGCCTGGATTTAGGTAACGGTCATGAAATAGAATTTGTCATAGCACCTAATTTACATTGGCCAGATACTATCTTTAGCTTTGACCACAAAACCCAAACTCTCTACACCTGCGATGCTTTTGGGTTACATTATTGCTCAGATAGCACTTTTGACGAAGATTTAACAGCAATTGAACCAGATTTTCAGTATTATTACGATTGCCTAATGGGTCCAAATGCCCGTTCTGTCTTATCAGCTTTAAAGCGGATGGCAGAGTTAAAAACTATTAAGATGATTGCCACCGGTCACGGTCCGCTATTATATCATCATGTTGAGGAGTTAACTGGCAGATACCGGAACTGGAGTCAAAACCAAACTAAAGCTGAGACTACCGTAGGCATATTTTACGTCTCTGAATATGGTTATAGCGATCGCCTCGCTCAAGCTATAGCCAACGGGATTAGTAAAACTGGTGTAGCGGTGGAAGTGGTAGATTTAAGTAGTGTTGCTGAGTTGGCCGAGTTGCGAGAATTGGTAGGACGCTGTACCGGTTTAGTCGTGGGAATGCCACCAGCAGATAACACCACTGCTCAAGCGGCGGTAAGTACCATTTTAGGAGCAGTTCACGAAAAGCAAGCAATAGGCATTTTTGAAACTGGAGGCGGAAATGATGAGCCTACCTACCCATTATTAAATAAATTCCGGGCGTTGGGTTTACATGTGGCTTTCCCAGTAGTAGAGATTCGGGACACACCCAACGAAAACACCTTTAAGAAATGTGAAGAAGCCGGAACCGACTTAGGACAATGGGTGACACGCGATCGCAGTATTAAAGCGATGAAGTCTTTAGGGGCAGATTTAGATAAAGCACTGGGGAGAATTAGCGGCGGTTTGTATATTATTACCGCGAAAAAAGGTGATGTAGCCAGTGCGATGTTAGCTTCTTGGGTCGCACAAGCCAGTTTTAAACCTTTAGGATTTTCCATAGCGGTGGCAAAAGACCGCGCGATCGAATCTTTGATGCAAGTTGGCGATCGCTTTGTCCTCAATGTACTAGAAGAAGGCAACTATCAGCAATTAATGAAACACTTCTTAAAACGATTTGCCCCTGGTGCAGACCGCTTTGAAGGAGTACGTACCCAAGCAGCAGAAAACGGCGCTCCCATTTTAGCCGATGCCTTAGCATACATGGAATGTGAAGTAGTTAGCCGGATGGATTGCGGTGATCACTGGGCAGTATACAGCAATGTGTATGCGGGTAGGGTATCAAAACCAGAATCATTGACAGCAGTTCACCATCGGAAAGTCGGAAACCACTATTAGAGAATTAAAAATTAAAAATTAAAAAATTAGGGTTGGGGAAATCATTCATACCCCATACCCCATACCCCATACCCCATACCCCATACCCATGAACAAACCCCGTGATGTCCAAATTTTACCAATAGGTACAAACACAACTGTATTGCGATCGCGCAGTTGGACTAGACTAAGATTTGAAATAGAATATGCTCTCGCTAAAGGTACAACGGCTAATTCTTATATAATTCAAAGTGATAAAATCGCTTTAATCGACCCCCCAGGCGAGACATTTACTCAAATTTATTTAGAAGCATTACAACAACGTTATGATTTGACCAAATTAGACTATGTAATTCTTGGTCACGTCAACCCCAACCGCGCTGCGACTCTCAAAGCATTATTAGAAATTGCTCCCCAAATTACCTTTGTTTGTTCTAACCCAGGCGCGATAAACTTAAGAGGAGCATTAGAAAATCAAGATTTACAAATCTTAATCATGCGGGGAGATGAAACCCTAGATTTAGGAAGAGGTCATCACCTGCAATTTATCCCCACACCAAACCCCCGTTACGCTGATTCTCTTTGTACCTACGACCCCGAAACAGCGATTTTATATTCAGATAAACTTTTTGGGGCGCATATTTGCGGCGACCAGGTATTTGATGAAGGTTGGGAAGCTTTCTATGAGGATAGAAGGTACTACTTTGATTGTCTCATGGCTCCCCATGCGCGGCAAGTGGAAACAGCTTTAGATAAACTAGCGGATTTGCCGGCGCGGTTGTATGCAACTGGACACGGATCTTTAGTTAGATATGGGTTGATAGAACTAACAAAAGCCTATAGAATCTGGAGTCAACAGCAAACCTCATCTGACACCACTGTTGCATTAATTTATGCTTCTGCTTATGGCAATACTGCGACCTTGGCACAGGCGATCGCTCGTGGTATAACTAAAGCAGGGGTAAGTGTCGAATCGATTAACTGCGAGTTTGCCGAACCGGAAGAAATCAAAGCCGCAGTAGAAAAAGCTGCTGGTGTAGTTATTGGTTCACCCACATTAGGCGGTCATGCACCCACCCAAGTCCAAACAGCTTTAGGGATAGTTTTATCTACAGCAACTAATAATAAAATAGCTGGGGTGTTCGGTTCTTTTGGTTGGAGTGGGGAAGCAGTTGATTTAATCGAAGGTAAATTAAAAGATGCTGGTTTTCGGTTTGGGTTTGAACCCATTCGGGTAAAGTTTAAACCCAATGAAGTTGTTTTACAAACCTGTGAAGAAGCGGGTACAGATTTAGCTCAAGCCATCAAACGCGCAGCGAAAAGGACTTTAGTAGCCAGACAACCAGCGACAAATGTCGAACAAGCGGTAGGAAGGATAGTTGGTTCTTTGTGTGTGGTGACTGCGATACAAGGGGAAGTGAAAACCGGGATGTTAGCATCTTGGGTCGCACAAGCCAGTTTTAACCCACCTGGTTTAACCATCGCAGTAGCGAAGGAAAGAGCGATGGAAAGTTTATCACATACTGGTAATCAGTTTGTGGTCAACATATTAGCCGAAGGTCGAGAAATCAGAAAACACTTTATGAAGACCTTCGCACCAGGACAAGACCGCTTTTCTGGTTTAGCAACAGAAGAAGCAAATAATGGCGGAATTATTTTGACTGGTGCTTTAGCTTATCTTGAATGTACCGTGTTAAATCGGATGGAAGCCGGCGACCATTGGTTAGTGTATGCCACAGTAGACAGTGGTAAAGTGTTAAATCAAGATGGTGTCACAGCTGTACATCACCGCAAATCTGCCAGTTATTATTAAATTATCACTCGTTCCCAGTCTCCGGCTGGGAATAAGGATAGTATTAAACAAGTAGTGATTTTTACTCTTCTTCTCTTTGTTTACAGTAGGTTACACCAATCATCATCACTACTGTAGGACTACCTAAAATTACTCTCTACTGAAACCCCATCATGCCTATTCGAGAACTAGAACAACAACTCTTACAGCTTTCGCTCAATGATAAACTGTATATTATCCAACTGCTTGCCCAAAGCCTGACTGCACCCAATCACAACACCCACCCAGACCAACCAAGTAAAATCTCAGAATTTTTCCGTCAATCCCCACTAGCTGAAGTCAGCGAAGAATTGGACTTGTGCCGCGATCGCACTTTACCACGCGATGAATTGGCACTATGAATTTTCTCCTTGATACCTGCCTGATTTCTGAACTTATTGCCAAACACCCAAATCAAAAGGTTGTAGACTGGCTAGATGCCCAAGTCCCAGACACTCTCTACATCAGCATTATTACAATTGGCGAAATTGCTAAAGGCATCAGTAAAATTACCGCATCTAAGCGAAAAGAATTGTTAACGAAATGGCTAAATGAAACTTTACCCAGTCGTTTTCAAGATAGAATCTTAGGTATAGATTTTTCAACAATGGTATTGTGGGGAAACTTAGTAGGACAATTAGAACAGAATGGGAGACCTCTACCTGCTATGGACTCTCTGATTGCAGCGATGCCTTCGGCGAGCGTAGCTAACGCAATTCATAACTGTTTATCACTTGTCACTCGCAATGAAAAAGACTTTGCCGGGACGGGAGTTGTAATTATTAACCCTTGGTCTTTTTAAGCGATCGCCCTTCCAAATTCCCAAAAGCGATCATTTCCCATCTCTCTATGTTTTAATTATTTCATTTATATCTAAAACATTTTGGCTAAAACTGCTTTTATTTGCTTTTACTATTTGTGACTGGCTATATTTAAAGACAAACGTAGGGACACGGCATCGAAAATCTTGTCGTAAAACCAGTATATTACCTACGCCGTGTCCGCACAATGTTCTGCTTCCTCACGAGACATCTATAATATTGGGTTTTTCCACAAATTTTTAACAGTGGTTTAGGAAGAAGACAAAAAGATTAAATCCTTGCTGGTGTTGGGTTTCGTTCGTCAACCCAACCTACTTTTACTTTTCTCACTTTTTTCTCACTTTTCTCACTTTTCTCACTTTTCTCACTTTTTATGCTATTTTATAGAAAAGCCCGCGAACTGCTAATTCACGAGCTTGAAAAAATAAAAGCTAAGAAGTTATTGGCGTAACTTCATAGGTTATTCGATTTTAGACCTTCTAATTAACATATTTAGCAGCCTTTTCGATAGCTGAAACTAATTTAGCTATCGCATCTGCTTGTTTGGTCACTTCTGCTAAATTTCGTAATACGTAAGCTAAAGCAACCAAGTTCGGGAAAAGAAGCAACAGAATGATATCTACTTGAACCATTTTTCAAGAGTCTTCCTTACTGAGTTGACAATACACTAGCCAGAACTTCGAACCAAACCCCTAAATTTGTATTTAAAGGTAGCTATGGCTTTATTGTGTACTTGCTAAAGTATAACAGTCTGGAGATATTGTTTGGATAAAAACACATATAGTAATTGTTAATTGCTAAACATCTGATTTTCAAGTTAAATTAACAAAAAGTATACGTGCAAATTTAAAGTAAATGTAAGTCTAATATCTGTTTTCAAGCTAAATTAAAAAAGTATACGTGTAAATTTAAAGTAAAGGCAAGTCTAATAAATGTATTAGTTTAACTAATGAATCCCTTAGTCCTGAATGTAACCCCTTTAAATCTCACAGATGAGAAATTTTATCAATTATGTATCGCTAACCGGGACTTAAATCTAGAACTAAGTGCTAAAGGAGAATTGATTATTTATCCTGGTTCCGGTGGAGAGAAGGGTATTCAGGAAGCTAAGTTAATCACTGATGTGGGTATCTGGAATCACCAAACAAAATTAGGAATCGTGTTTAGTCCGTCTACATTATTTAGTTTACCCAATGGTGCGAAGCGATCGCCTGATGTGTCTTGGATAAAATTAGAACGATGGGAAGCTTTGACTTCAGAACAGCGTCAGAAATTTCCACCACTAACACCAGATTTTATTATTGAGTTGCATTCGGAAAGCGATTCGTTAAAACCTCTCCAACAAAAAATACAAGAATATATAGATAACGGCTTGCGTCTCGGTTGGTTAATCAACCCTCAAGATAAAAACGTGGAAATTTACCGCCAAAATCAACCTGTAGAAATTGTACCACTCCCCGCTTCACTTGCCGGCGAAGATGTTTTACCAGGCTTTGAACTTCAATATCACTAAAATATTTAGTCTAGTTTTATAGCATCAAAAAATTTTGTCGGTTTTAGCTGTTGACCGACAAGAAAAAATCTGTTATGCTAATTTTGACAAGGAAGAACTATCTTGAAATAACCTATAAACAGTCAATTAAACTTTTACCCGCTTCACTTTCCGGCGAAGATGTTTTGCTAGGTTTTGAACTTCAATTGTCAATAAAATATTTAGTCTAGTTTCATAGCATCAAAAAATTTTGTCGGTTTTAGCTCTTGACCGATACTAAAAAATCTGTTATGCTAATCTTGACAAGGAAGAACTATCTTGAAATTTTAGATAAACAGACAATTAAACTTATAGCACCCCTTTAAATTTGACATACAGCAGATTTCAGCTAAATGAAGTAAAAATTTTAGGAACAAAGCCTTATGCTAAAAGACTTTTAACCCTGTTCCCTGTTCCCTGCTGTATAAATGACAAAGTAGGGGCGCAGCAACGCTACACCCCACCTTATTTTATATTACCGCAGAATACTTAGTAACGATTGCGGTTGTAACCACCACCGCCACCACGGTTTCCACCATAGGAACCGCCTCTGTCTTCTTTGGGTCTAGCTTTATTAACTTTTAAGTCACGTCCCATCCATTCTGCACCATCAAGTGCTTCAATGGCTGCTGTTTCTTCTGCTTCTGTACCCATCTCCACAAAAGCAAAGCCGCGCAAGCGGCCTGTTTCGCGGTCAGTGGGTAACTGTACGCGCTTTACAGAACCATATTCTGCAAACACAGAAGTCAAAGCGTCTTGGGTAACTTGGTAAGAAAGATTTCCTACGTAGATAGACATCGATTTTCTCCAAAATCCGGAAGTTTGTAGAGATTTAGATTTCGGAGAAAAGTCTGTAAATACCAAATGGAAAAGCCAATCAATACTAACAACAAACTACTAATCTGCCGAATTAACTCTCATCTTCTATGATGACACAAGAATTTAGATATTGGGGCAAAAATTGAGAATAATTTAAGTTAACTATCGATCGCTCAGTGCATTAATAGGTAAACTTAATCAATCCTTCCCAATAGCAACAAACCGAACTGTTGAAATCTACTTTTAGGAAGAAATAGCTATATTATACCTAATTTAGTTAACTATCAGGAAAAATCCCCTCCAGCCTCTTGCTGTCTACCCTTCAATTCGCTTCTCTAAATATTGCCCAATCATCACTTGCTCTCCAGCACGAGAAATGATAGTTTGTCGCGTGCGATACTTATTCCCTACTAATTTAATCTCTTCCTCAAATACGGAGTTATGATATTCCGTCCGTAAACATAAAGTGGAAGGATAAGAAAAATAATACTGTGCTGTAACTGCTTTAGATGTGGCAAAGCCGCGATCGCGATATAAAGTATTACCCGCAGCACCAAATAATGTGACACCTTGCGATTCCTGCCGGGCTTTTAGTATATCTGTACTGTCCCAGGTAACTTTTGCACCACAAGCTAAAATTATATCTTCCGATAGTTGATGAATTTGCGCTAAATGTTGTAATTCCTCAGACCCTACTTCTAGAAATTGAACAGTAATAATACTCTCCATTTCTTTGATTTCCCCTTGGGGTAAGGTGTAATAGCGTCTTTCAGAACGCCATTGTCCTGCTGAAGCTTGGAAAAATTCTCTAATCTGCTGTTCGCTGGCTTTTTTGGCTATTTGTAGCAGTGACTTCACTCGTTACCTTCCTTACCTGTGATGATTGTTGTGGGGATGATGATGTTAGCTATCGGCTGCTTTTAGGGTTTGTACGCGCTTACAGGGCTAATGAGGATAAAAAGCAATAGTTTTTTATAATTCTTAATATACCTAATAAGTGCAAAAAATGGGTAGCCGCCTAGACAAATTCCCAATAAAAAGACTTGAAGTGATGAAAACTCCAAGCCCAAGAATTAATTTAAGGTTGCTAAATTTTTTTGGTTAACGACGAGTCAAAGATTCAGCATCTGTTTCAATCAACTTGGCTAAATCTCGGAGGAATGCGGCTGCGTCTGCACCGTAAATAATCCGGTGGTCACAGGTAATATTCACTTGCATTTGTTGTTTGACACCAAATAAACCTTCTGGTGTAGCTACAACTTGGGGACGAGAAGCACCGATCGCTAAAATTGAACCTTGTCCGGGAGGTAAAATTGCATCAAAAGTATCTACCCCAAACATCCCTAAGTTAGACAGGGTAAAAGTTCCAGTTGTATATTCTTCTGGTTGCAGTTGTTTAGCTCTAGCCTTATCTACTAAAGATTTCCAGTTGCGAGAAAGGGAATAAATATCTGTGCGATCGGCATTTTGCAATACTGGGGTAATCAGTCCGCCGTCATCCATCGCCACAGCTACGGCAATATTGATATCAGAATGATAGACAATTCCCTGATCTGAATAACTAGCATTTAATAATGGGTGTTTTTGCAATGTTACCGCTACCGCTTTAGCTAATAAGGCGGTCATTGTCACACCTTTAGATTTAATTTGCTTATAAAGCTGGTCTAGTGCATCTGTAGTGATGGTATAAGCTACCCGGAACTCAGGTACAGCTAAACTAGCTACCATGTTCCGCACCACGGACTTCTGCAAGGTGGTAAATGGTGTTACTTGACCAGGAACTACACTAGCAACTGCTGGTACGGGTGCTGGCGCTGGTGCTGGTGCTGGTGCTGGTGCTGGTGCTGGTGCTGGGGTAACAGGTGGCGCTGGTTGTGCTGGAGTAACAGCTTTTGCTGGTGTTGGTACTTTACCCGCAGCAGCTTCTACATCTTCCGCCACCACTCTGCCAAAGGGGCCACTACCTTTGAGAGTTGTTAAATCTACTTTTAGTTCTTTAGCTAACTTCCGGGCGCGTGGTGAAGCTACTAACCGTCCTTCTTGATGATGAGAACCATTTTGAGAGGCTGTAGCGGGAGCAGCTACGGCGGCGGCAACGGGTACGGGGGCAGGTGCGGTGGGAGTTGCGGCGGCTGGACTAGCTAAAGCTTGAGCGGCGGCGATTTCGGCTTCTGTTTCTGCGACATAGGCGATCGCCGCGCCAACGGGGGCGCTTTCACCAGCTGGGACAATAATATGAGCAAGATATCCTTCATAGAAGGATTCTACATCCATATCAGCCTTATCTGACTCGACAACCACCACAGTTTCGCCTTTTTCCACTTTGTCTCCTGGCGATTTCACCCAAGAAACAATTTTCCCCTCCGTCATGGTGGAACTTAGCGCCGGCATAAATACTTCGTGAATGCTCATATGGTGGTTTGAGAATCAATAATTTATGGACTTTAACAGTTGTTGCCAGATCGAATTGTATCTTGGCATGAGGATTTTAGACTGAGAAATTTTATATTTGGGGATAAGTGATTAGGGAACAGACGCGGTGAGGGGTGACGCGGTGTTCGCGTAGCGTCTCCGCAAGGAGAGGGGTGACGCGGTGAGGGGTGACACGGGGAGGGGTGACACGGGGAGGGGAGATAAATACAGAAGATTATTTGCCGCCCTGCTCCCCTGTCCCTCTGCTCCCCTGCCCCTGCCCCAACATGGAACCTAAAGCAGAGGCAAGTGTCATTTAATTTTGGGATTGCTATATATACGTTTCATACTGTTCATAGTTTTTCACTGATTTTTCACTCCTTCCTCACACACACGCTGCTGATAATCAAGGCAATGGGAAGCGGTGGAATTGAAACATCAGAATTATTGATAAGTCTGTTGTGGATTCCCCTTTTAAACTTATGTCACCCAAACTCAAATTATTTTTAATTCTCCTTTTCAGCATCTTTGCTAGTGCTGCGACTGGGATTTATCTAACTCAACACCAGTCGCATCCACTGATCACTAGCCCTGGTAAGGGAGAACAGCAACCATTGTCTGTGGCACAAAATTCTTCAGAGCTATTAACTGACCCTGAACGTTCCCGTTACAAAACTATACCTTTAGAGAGTATTAATTCTATTCTCCAAGGCAGTGATCCAGCTACTCTGGCTCTTAGTGCCTTGGATGATATGCCAGAAATGTCAGGTTTACGTAAGGTTGAGGTCTCTTATCCCCAAAGAAATCTAGCTTTAGTGACTATTACCCAAATCCAGCAGGATGATAAACGTACAGTGAGAGGAGTTAAATATCGGGTAGAGATGAGCAGCTTCGGGCGATCGCTCTTAGTCAGTTCTCCCCCAGTTTGGCAAATCGTCTGGGCTGGTTATCAACAATTTGGGAAGCAGGGGAGTAGAGGGGCAGAGGGGCAGGGGGGCAGAGGTGCAGG
>DATGXQ010000271.1:0-4291 GCA_035298905.1 Nostocaceae cyanobacterium
ACCATACCGGAAACACCAGCACCCTCAATAAAATCACCCACTTCAAACGGACGCAGGCTAATCAGCATGATACCTGCCGCAAAATGGGATAGCGTATTTTGTAAAGCTAAACCGATCGCTAAACCAGCAGCACCCAGCACCGCCACTAAGCTAGTTGCTTGAATACCTAAAGTATTCAAAAAAGCGATAATTCCCACTACTAAAATTAAGATTTCCGCAGCTTGAATTAAAAAATTACGTAAAATAGGCTCGGTGCGATTGAGAGCTTTTCTGATTAAACGGCCTAAAATATCAATAGCTAATCGGGTTAGAAATATGATACCAATAGCCCAGAGAATTTGCGGGATCACTTTAAAGATTAATTCCAACAAGTTTTTCGATAATGCTTGTTTTAAATCCGATGACTGTGACAAATAAATGGCTGCTGGTTGATGAAGGCTAATCCCTAACTTTCCCAAAATTACGGACACTATATTAGTTTGCATTCTTATCCCCATTTCACTCACAACTATAGTTAACGAATTGCAACCGTGAAAATACTTAAAATAAGCCCAAAATTATATGTTGTTTCTTAAAGTTTTTTTTACTTTATTAACTTTACTCATTTTTACCCATTAAAAGAGTGATTATAGAAATTAAGAAGTTAATTTTGCTACGCATGGCTGGAGGTGAGTTGCCATGCTCAGACAACATTATCAGATTACTAGAAAAGAATCTCTAGGTGCTAGTTGGCTGAAAAAATACATTTTTAGGTGTTTGCAATATATTCATTATGCCAAAGCAGGTATGTTGATGATTTGCAAGAGCATCTTGTTCATTACGTTGTTGTCTGTGGTGCTACTGCCTCTTTTTGGTCTACTTTTTTACTTAAATGAAGATGATACGCCCGATCGCTATCATCAATAATATAGAATCGAGATTTTAGATTTACTTCTATCTTCTAAATGAAGCTGAAGTAAATCTAAAATCGTTTAAATTATCTTTAGCTACAACAATTCCCATGCTTTATGTTGATAACCATAATCAAATATTTCCGGATGCAAAATTTCTGCTAAAATCTCCAGAGAATCTGCTAAGCGAGGCCCCGGACGATTAAAGAAAGCATTGCCATCCGTAATGTAAACGCGGCTATTTTTTACAGCGTGCAAATTTTGCCACTCTTCTAAATGTTGTTGAACGAACAGCGTAGCTTCTTGCCTGGTGCGATTTAAATCGAATCCGCAAGGCATAAAAATAATTACATCTGGATTTGACGTAACCAATGATTCCCACTTTAACAGGTGAGAAGGCTGACCATCCACACTAAATAATGGATTTCCTCCTGCTATTTTTACTAATTCTGGAATCCAATTAGATCCGATCATTAAAGGATCTGTCCATTCAATACACGCCACATTCAGAAGTTCGGCATCTAATAGGCTGCTTGTTTTCTGTTCGACAATTTTAACGCGAGATTCTAAATCTTTTAAAACTGGTGCTGAGTCAGCACCCATTGATTCCTTAACTTTTTGAATATCTGCCCAAACATCTGTTAAATGCTTGGGTTGTAAAGAAATAATTTGCGGGTGGCTATCAGTCATTTCTGCCACAGCTTTTTCTACTTCTTTAACGCTAACAGCACACACATCACACTGGTCTTGAGTCAGAATATGAGTGGGTTTTAATTTTTCTAATACATCAAGTTTGATGTCATATATACTCAAGGCATTTTGCAACAAACTAGTAACATCTTCATGTATGAGGGCGCTAGATCTTTCTGAGTTTATTCGCGCCTTAGTACAAACTGGTCTGTCTTGAATTTCTGGCGGATAGTCGCATTCATGAGAGCGTCCTACTAAAGCATCTGTTAATCCCAAAGCGGCTACAATCTCTGTTGCGCTAGGTAGAAGAGAAACTATTCTCAAATCTTTTATATCTGTCATATTGGTTACTTTTTTTTGACTAATCAACAAATAGAAAAAACTTTTGCAATTGTTAGTTGGTTTTCCCAACCTCATTTGCATAGCATTTTTAAATTAGCGTTAATTTAGAAAATTGTTATCTTCCCTACGTTGCATAATTAACTAAATCTTTTCTTAAATAATGTTAAGAAATGTAACTTTTAGAAGCTAGCATACCTGGGTTTTGATAAGAAAGAATACCTATACTAATCAACTTTAATTTCTAGTTGCTGAAGAATTTGCCAAGCTCTCACAAAATTTCCTTGCATGAGGGCTGCCACTCCATTGAGGGCTTGCAACTCTTGGATATTGGGATTAATAGCTAATGCTGGTTGGAGAGCTTCTGCGGCTAATTTGGGATGCCAATTGTATAGATGAACAAAAGCTAAATAAGCGTAGGCATAAGGGTTTTGGGAATCTAGTTTAGTGACTCTTTCTAAAGCTGCGATCGCACCTTTCACATCTTTTTGCAAAACTTTCGCCAGAGCAAAAGCATAAGCCCATTCTACATTTTGCGGTTCTTTTTGCAACCGATAATTGAGAATCCGATCGGCTTGCACTAAATAATCTTGAATTGGATCGTACATATTGATCCTACCAACTTCATCAAAAACAGGTTCTAATCCTTTTCTTCCTTCTGGTAATTTAGCTGCTAAATTACGCAATTGAGTAATTAAATCCAATTCCGGTGCAGGAGTTGGTTTAGCGGTTGGGTCTATATTTAATTTAATTGGTGGTACTGAAATCCGATAAGCTTCACCAGTCTCTCGATTCAAATAAGTCGCTTCCAAGGTATAAATTCCCGGTAGAATATTAGCTGGTGGAAGCATTGCAGTACGTTCAATTACTTCAAAACTCTCATTATCTAACGATGTATTTTTACCGGGATGTAAATTACCCATCGCAATAGCGCGATCGTGTAACCATTTATCAGTTCGTAGTGAGGACTTCAGTCCTCCTTCTTGACACTGAGGACTGAAGTCCTCACTACAAACATTTTTCCACGTTAACAATACCAAACCAGATTTTAGCTGTTGCCAAGAACCAGACCAATTATAAGTAATGGGAACTGGTACTCCTGGGGGTGTTTTTTCTGTTACTGTAACTTGATTTAACTTTATTCTAGTCAGGCTTTCTTTCAGCGGTTTAACTGTTACAGGTGGTATCCGACTATGATATAAATTCAAATTTGTTCTATCTGGCAAAACCCAACTTTTTTGTAATTGAAAATTTCCTCCTTGCTCGACAATTTTCACTATCTTAGATTGAGCTTCGCTAGGAATGGAACCTTGATCTCCCGTTTTAGTTACAAACCAAGAAAGACTGCGTGCATCTTGGGATACAAATTTATTTCTAGTTCCCACCTGACGCCCGTGAACTTGAAAATTATTTAAAGAACCATAATAATTTAAGTTATGTTGATTAATGTCTGGTGTCGATGGAAGAACACCTAAATTCGATCGCAAATAAGGCTCAGTTTTAATAATTTCAGCAATTACATTACGATGTGGCCATCCATCACCCATATAAGCATAATGCTGAAAACGAGGACTGAGAAATTGGGTTAACCAGCTACCTCCTAAAGGATAGATATTCAATAACATTAATAATATAGATAAACCGATCGTACCCCAACGGATATGTCTAGCCCAACGACCCTTCCACAGTGTTAAACCATAAGCCAAAAATAAAGCAAATATTGGCAAATATGGCATCACGTAACGGGTATCTTTGTTAATATTCAAAGAACAAAGCAGATAAGAGCTAATCCAGAAAATAGCCAACCATTTTACTGGTGATGTTACGAGATTAAATTCTAAATTATCATCTAATTTTTTGATTATTGAATTAGCAAAATAAAGAATAAAGCCAACAATAGGTACTAACAATAAAGGCCAAGAAATTACATAAGGTAAATCTTTCCAATAAAAAGTCCAGGCATCAAGGGTGTTGAGGGCTGGATCGCCTTCTGCGATCGCAGAATCAACCGTTGCTCTTTTCCCCGATGTTAATATTAGCAACCAATTGATGCGATACCAAGGCCCAAAAATCAATATTGATAACAATAAAGCACCAGCTAACTGACCTACTCTAGCCAATGAATATAAAAGCTGAGAGTTTCCCAGCTTATCTCTTAATCTAAAACTCTTAATTAAACTCCGAACGGCGTCAACTCCCACCCACAACAAAGGCATCAACAAAAAGAATATAGCTGTTTGCTTCACCAATAAAGCTATACCAAAAGAAACCCCAAAAGCCGCCGCCCAAAACCATTCTCTTCTCTGCGTCCTCTGCGTCTCTGCGGTTCTAGAATTCCGCCAAACCGTCAAACAATAAAAACTTAAAGTAAC
>DATGXQ010000272.1:0-2636 GCA_035298905.1 Nostocaceae cyanobacterium
TACTATTGCCAGGGTAGACGGACTTACACCTACAATCAATAAAATTCCTGCTCAAACAATAAACCAGCTTAAACCAGAAATACCACCACTGGTTGAGGAAGCGGTATGTAATAGTGCTAATGGTGGGTGCTTGAGTGGTGCATTAAATCAGAATGCCAACAATATTAATGCTGCTACGAATGCATCGAATAATGCTTTATTTGACAAGCTTAACGCACTATTAAATGGGTTAGGTTTAGGTGCTGATGCTGCATCAATGGGATTGTTAAATACTATCAACGATAAGCTAGGTGAACAATTACCTGATGGTGGTATAGCTGGCAAATTAAAGAGGGGCTTTAAATGGTTGCATATAGATAGGGTTGTGAACCTGGTAACGCTTTGGTCATCACTGCATAACACAATTATGCTGAGTGATAATATCAGTCAAACATTTTTTAGCATCTTAGATAATATCATCGCCATTCCCCAATTAATTTTTAATCCAGAAGGGGAAACCATCAACTCTAGGGAGGTTTTTGGTTCCACAATTGAGGGGTGGATGAAAAATCTATTAGGTGTCGAAGAATGGGAAGCATTAAAGAAACAATGGGCTACCTGGAACAGAATCTATCAATCATCGGCTAATGTTGTTGATAATGTTAGGAATATTGGCTCTAATATTTCTGACAGTGTAGAAATTGTTGGAAGATGGACAGCACAGCTAGGTAATGGTTTACAAGATGAAGGTTTAATCGGTGAGGATAACTGGAGTTATAAACCAGATGATCCAAAAATTAAATCAGGCTTCTTCGGTAGACTTGATAAATTTAACGGCAAGTTAGAAGATTTAGATAATGCTCTAAATAGTATTCAACAAGTCACCCAAAATATTAGGGATATTGCCGAAACAGCCAATCAAATTAAAACTGATTCAGCAGAAATTAAAGAGTTAGTAGAAAAATCTATCTCTGATGCTACAGGAGAAAGGGCGAAAGAGATAGAAGCTATCCCAGCCGATACTTTTACTTTTAACTGGGAGGATTTGATTTAATGACTGTTAAACAATGGGCATTGCTAAGGAAGTTTTTAAGGGCTGGTGATTCGTTCAACAAAGAAGTTTTTAACTGGTATCAAGATGATGATAATAACGAAGATAGAAAGAAGGTTAGAGACTTGTTGTTAATTGGTGCTAAAGATAGCATCCAGACAGTGCAAATTAAAATGAGGACTTTTAGGGAGGTTGTACAAAAAACACATTTGAAGCCTACGATAGTAGGTATTACTAAAGATAATTATGATAGTGATATATCATATAGACCAGAAATTGTAATTTATTTTCTTCAAAACAAACAAAGTGTTCCCAGAGGTGAAACCCCTACGGACGCTAGAGTTAGCTTTCGGCTAATGAATGAAACTTCCGAAAGTATCACGGTTTCTGAGCTAAAAAGATGGGCGCAAAAAATCCAAGCTGCATTTTTTAATCCCATTTATAAATTTCGGAAAGGTAAAGTTATCACCTGGTACATTGATAAAAAAAATGGGTTTCACTTACAAATTTATGGGCTTAATGCAGCAGAGGGAGAGAAAGTAGCTAGGGATGTAGTGAAGCTGGCTGATAAAACTTTTGATGAGGATATTTTGAAGGAGACTAACCCTAAACGCTCTAACACAACTTCAAACGGAACGATAAAAATTTTAGGCAAGACCAAGAAGAAACCCAAATGGCGGCCAAGTGTAGTTGTAGAGGCTGCTTATGCTTATGCTCTGATTCACGGTGAACCAAACCCAATCATGCTAGTTGACCAAACAGGACTGGTAGTAAATCCCATGATCCGAGATTCAGACTGAAGAAAAATTATATAAACTCGCATCCCGCACCCCTATAGGGTTCCGGTAGATTTTATAAGCTGAAAACCTTGCTAGGCTTGACTTGTGAATACATCTAACCCATGACTACAGCAAGGAAGATAAATAATGGCATCACGCTTTTCAGATATTTCTAAGGGGCCTTCACTCAACGCGGACTATACAGAGTATCAAAACTGGTTAAGAAAGGGAAAAGGTGAACGCAGAACAGCTTATAGGGCAGTTGCTAAACCTACAAGCGAGCGCTCCAAGCCTGAAAGAACCCAAGGTTTTATCAGGACTTTTAATTCTGCTAATGGTAATATCATCCTCCCAGCCAGAGTTTTAGCACAAAGGCAGGAAGGAGCCGCGGCCACTTTGGGTGGCACTTGCAGAAACTTGGTTGATGACAGAATTTTCGGTGCTGCTCCTAATGGCCCAGCAGACGCGGTTGTTACAGGTGTCCAAAATTATACTTTTGCCAAAATTGTTGTATCTGAGTACAAAAGAACGACTAATGATGCAAAATCGCGCATGACTGGTAGAACTTACGACCGGAACGTTTATGACAACGTTTCTTGTCCTTTTGGGCGCAAGGCTGCAAATGAGAGTTATGGCGATGCCATAGCAATTATTAGGAACAGTGCCAACTACAAGACTTTTGTAGAAGGCAATTCAGGCAAAAACCGTATTACTTTCAAACCGGAGATAGGTTAATGTCCATTGCTGCTAGTTCGGACTTGTGGCTTCCAGAAGACCCCAGTGATTTACTAACTGTGACCATAGATCCATCCTGTTCTATCAGTGAG
>DATGXQ010000273.1:0-5161 GCA_035298905.1 Nostocaceae cyanobacterium
GGGTATGGGGTATGGGGGATTGGGTACGGGGTATTGGGTATTGGGTATTGGGTAAGAAAATTACTTCTCCCCTCCCCGCGTCTCCTCTCCTTGCGTCTCCCCTCCCCGCGTCTCCCCTCTCCTAGCGGAGACGCTACGCGAACACCGTGTCTCCCCTCCCCGCGTCTCCTCTGCCATTTGGAATTTTTAATTTTTAATTTTTAATTGTTTAGGTGTGGTAGTGAAAGTAAAGATGAGTAAAAAACGTTTATCTCCAGTGTTGGTGGCAGCAGTAGGGGCAGGTTTTCCCTGTCTAATCGCTATTCCATTAGGTGGTTCACTCAGTGCAAATGCCCAAACTACCGAGATTACAGAACCAACAACAGAGGTGGCAACAATAGAAACGCCTCAGCAAACAAATCCTGTCGTTATTCCTGTAGAAGAAAATACAGCATTTTCACCCCAAACGATGGTGAAAAGCCCGCTTTCAGCGATGGCGCAACGCCCGCAGGAGGCGATCGCGCAACGCCCGCAGGAGGCGATCGCTACACAGGTGAAGCCAGATTCCCTACAATCAGAAGCAAGTACAGCGTTTTCCCCCCAAACAATGGCGAAAAGCCCGCCGGAGACACTCGCTACACAGGTGAAATCTGATTCTCAGCCCCCAGCAGTGGTGATTATTCCCAACTCCCCTACATCCCTTACCACTACCCAAACCTCACAACCAACTGCAACAACGGCAGTAATCATTCCCAACAATCCCCCAGCAGAAAAACCATTAGGGGCAGATGCACTCAAAATCGCTCAAGCACCAGAAGCCCCTAACCCTGAAAGTCCAGAAAACACTACTTCTCCCCCAGAACAACCAGAACAACCAGCCGAACAACCAACTACACCAATAGCGCCACAAACCAACGAACCCCGTGTATTAGTATCAGAAGTATTGGTGAGGGCTTCATCTGGGGAATTAGCATCAGAACTAGAAGACCAAATTTATCGAGTTATTCGTACCCAAGCAGGACAGACAACTACCCGCAGCCAACTACAAGAAGACATTAACGCCATTTTTGGGACTGGTTTCTTCTCCAATGTGCAAGCATTACCAGAAGATACCCCCTTGGGTGTACGGGTGAGTTTTGTAGTTGACCCCAATCCTGTTTTAACTAAGGTAGAAATTGAGGCCAACCCTGGTACTGGTGTTGCTTCTGTCCTTCCCCCCAACACAGTGGAGGAAGTTTTTCGAGATCAGTATGGCAAAATCCTCAACTTGCGGGACTTACAGGAAGGAATTAAACAACTAACTAAGCGTTATCAAGACCAAGGTTATGTATTAGCTAACTTAATTGGTGCGCCACGAGTTTCTGCAAATGGTGTTGCTACCCTAGTAGTAGCTGAAGGGGTAGTAGAAAATATTAAAGTTCGTTTCCGGGACAAAGAAGGACAAGCCACGGACGAGAAAGGCGAACCAATTCGCGGCCGCACTCAGGAGTATATCATCACTAGGGAATTGCAATTAAAACCGGGGCAGGTCTTCAACCGCAACATTGTACAAAAAGACCTGCAACGGGTGTTTGGTTTGGGATTATTTGAAGATGTGAATGTTTCTCTAGATCCTGGTACAGACCCCAGCAAAGTAGATGTAGTAGTGAATGTAGCAGAACGGAGTAGTGGTTCTATAGCTGCTGGGGCAGGGATTAGTTCTGCTAGCGGTTTGTTTGGAACTATCAGCTATCAACAACAAAACTTAAATGGTAGAAACCAGAAACTAGGGGCAGAGGTACAGGTAGGAGAGAGAGAACTACTGTTTGATTTGCGGTTTACTGACCCTTGGATTGCTGGTGATCCTTATCGGACTTCCTACACTACCAATATTTTCCGTCGGCGTTCTATTTCCTTGATTTTTGATGGGAAAGACCGAGATATTGAAACTTTTGATCCTAATAGCCCCGTCACTCAAGAAGGCGATCGCCCCGCGATTACTCGTTTAGGTGGTGGTGTTGTTTTCACCCGTCCCCTGTCCGCAAATCCCTATGAACCTTCAGAATGGACAGCCTCAGCAGGTTTACAGTATCAGCGAGTTTCTAGCCGCGATGCTGATGGCAATATCAGACCATTAGGTTCTATCTACGAAAATGGACAAGCTGTAGGAGAAAAGATACTCCTGACTCAATCTCCATCAGGTGAAGACGATTTATTATTACTCCAACTTAATGCCCTGCGCGATCAGCGTAATAATCCTTTACAACCTACTAGCGGTTCTTTCTTGCGTTTAGGTGTTGATCAATCCGTACCTATTGGTTCAGGTAATATCTTACTTACCAGATTACGTGGTAGTTATAGCCAATATATCCCTGTTAAATTTACAGGCTTTAGCAACAAACCCGAAACCCTAGCCTTTAACTTACAAGCTGGTACTGTTTTGGGTGATTTACCACCCTATGAAGCCTTTACCTTGGGCGGTAGTAACTCCGTGCGGGGTTATGAAGACGGAGGTTTAGGAACAGGACGCAGTTATGTACAAGCATCCCTAGAATATCGCTTCCCCGTATTTTCCGTAATTAGTGGGGCATTATTCTTTGATTATGGCAATGATTTAGGAACTAGCACCAGAGCCGCTCAACTTCTCAATAAAGACGGTAACGGCTACGGCTATGGTTTAGGTGTGCGAGTCCAATCACCACTTGGGCCGATTCGCATAGACTATGGTATCAACGATGATGGTGATAGCCGCATTAACTTTGGGATTGGGGAGAGGTTTTAGGAAATTCAAAATTCAAAATTCAAAATTCAAAATCAGGGATGTTTGAATTTTTGATTTCAGCGCAGCAACTTACCAATCACCAGAGATGCAACACACTTTAGCAGGGGAAATTATTCAGACGGGGGTAGGATTACATAGCGGTGTCACTACCCAAGTACGCATACTACCAGCACCAGTTGGGAGCGATCGCTATTTTGTCCGCATGGATTTACCAGATCAACCCATCATTCCCGCCCAAGTTGCAGCTGTAAATCAGACTTTACTTTCTACCCAACTAGGTAAAGGTGAAGCCTGTGTCAGAACAGTAGAACACTTGTTAGCAGCATTGGCAGGCATGGGTGTAGATAATGCCCGCATTGAAATTGATGGCCCAGAAGTACCACTTTTAGACGGTTCAGCCAAAGTTTGGACAGATAGTATTGCTGCTGTGGGTTTGGCATCACAATCAGTCACAGATGACAAATCACCCTTAGTTATCCAACAGCCGATATGGATCAATCAAGATGATGCCTTTGTTTGTGCCTTACCCGCACCAGCCACTCGGTTTAGTTATGGCATTGATTTTGAATTACCTGCGATCGGTAATCAATGGCACAGTTTTTCTCTTGATTCCGTGATTTTTACAGAAGATATCGCCCCCGCTCGCACTTTTGGCCTACTACATCAAATTGAACATCTGCAAAAAACAGGCTTAATCAAAGGTGGCAGTCTAGATAATGCCTTAGTTTGTGGCCCTGAAGGTTGGGTAAATCCGCCCTTAAGGTTTGCAAATGAGCCAGTACGTCATAAAATCTTGGATTTAGTAGGAGATTTGAGTTTATTGGGAAAATTCCCCATCGCTCACTTCTTAGCGTACAAAGCGAGTCATAATTTACACATTCAACTCGCACAAAAGATTTTAGATTTACAGCAAATTTCAGGTAAATGAGGTACAAATTTTGGGAACAAAGCTTTATGCTAAAAGACTTTCAACCCTGTTCCCTGTTCCCTGTTCCCTGCTGTATTCTAAAATTGCCTCAGCCTGCCAAGTGCGAAACCCAATTCAATCACAGTACCAATGTCAAGCTTTACCGAAACTAACTCTACTGAAGTGACTACTCCACCAGAAGAACAAGGGCAAACAAACCCACCAGCAGGAAAAACAACATTCACTATTGAAGAAATTCAACAACTCCTACCCCACCGCTACCCTTTTTTACTGGTGGACAAAATCATTGATTATGTTCCCGGCAAAAGTGCTGTAGGAATTAAAAATATTACTTTCAATGAACCCCAGTTCCAAGGGCATTTTCCAGGTCGATCGCTCATGCCTGGAGTGTTAATAGTCGAAGCCATGGCCCAAGTCGGTGGAGTTGTCATGACCCAAATGCCAGGAACAGAAGGAGGGCTGTTTGTTTTTGCCGGTATCGATAAAGTCCGTTTCCGTCGTCAAGTAGTACCTGGAGATCAGTTAGTAATATCCGTGGAACTGCTGTGGGTAAAACAGCGTCGTTTCGGTAAAATGCGGGCTACCGCAGAAGTTGATGGCCAACTAGCGGCTGAAGGTGAACTAATGTTTTCTCTAGTGGATTAAATACGAATTGGCCGTGAGTCGTTAACAACTGACAACTGACCTAAAATTTGATTTCAGTGGGTGGACATAATTAAATTTAGAATACCCACCAGAGAAATCTTCCCAGAAAAAGGGAGTACCAGGCAGGAACAGGCAAGAAGACGTAGTGACGCGGTGAAAAGAGACACGGGGACGCGGTGACGCGGTGACGCGGTGAAAAGAGACACGGGGACACGGGGACGCGGTGACGCGGTGAAAGAAAATATTGTTTATTCTCCCCTCTCTTCTTCTCCCCTCTCACTGTCTCCCCTATCTTCTTTCTCCCCTCTCCCCTCCCCGTGTCTCCCCTCTCTTCTTCTCCCCTCTCCCCTCTCCCCTTCCTCTGCCCTCACACCAAACTTGCTTTGCCCGACATTTTACTCACTGAATATTTAACACACAGCAATCAGTTCTGGAGATTTACCCTTGAAAACCCTTATTCATCCAACTGCTGTTATACATCCTAACTCGGAACTTCACCCAACAGTGCAGGTCGGTGCTTATGCTGTGATTGGAGCGCATGTGAAAGTCGGCCCAGAAACTATCATTGGCGCTCATGCGGTGTTAGAGGGCCCTTGTGAAATTGGAGCGCGAAATCAAATTTTTACAGGTGCAGCGATCGGCATGGAACCCCAGGATCTCAAATATGTGGGAGAGCCAACCTGGGTCAAAATTGGCGATAATAATTTGATTCGTGAATATGTCACCATTAACCGCGCTACTGGTGGTGGTCAAGCAACTATCATTGGTAATGGTAACTTGTTAATGGCTTATGTACACGTAGGCCATAACTGCTTAATAGGTGACTCAGTAATTATTGCTAACTCCGT
>DATGXQ010000274.1:0-19762 GCA_035298905.1 Nostocaceae cyanobacterium
GATAACGGTGATTTGTGGTTTCATTGATGTAGGCTTCAGTAAAAGCGATTTCATCATTTGTTTCTTGTAAAAAAATTACTACTTGGGTGACAGGGACTTGATATTTACGCATTAGTCGGACTGAGTAATCTAACATCCGTAGAGGAATCGGAGGTTTAGAAGTTGCTTCTGTCTGAAATTCTAGATGTAAAATCCGCTTTTCTGTTTGTAAGAAGGTGACAAAATCAGCCCGAATCGGTTCTATACTTAATTCGGTTTTTAAAACTTTAACGGTTTTGGGTTCTTCAGTTAGCAACCATCGGGCAAAATCCAGGGGATATTTTTCAGCTAATAATTTACAAAGGTTGTCAAAACTCACGATTATAATAAAGATTATGAAAATTTATATGATAACTAAAATTATACTGCATAGATGGATAATTCTGCTTTGATTTCTGATATAATACTGTGTTAAGAAATATTTAGCGCAAAGGAAGGAAGATGCAAAGGGTTGTTTTGTCAAAGGATTTACAGACAAATTGGGTGAGTTTTTTTGCTGATTTCCTGTTAGTTGGAATGGTATTCGGCCCTCCTATCGCTCCCTTTCTTGCTGCGTCTGGGTGGTTTGTGCTTCCGGGTATTGCGGACATCATTTATTTTATGGGTAATCATGTCTGTCCACAACCCACACTAGGAATAGAACTAGCACCACCATTTATTATGGCGGTATGTATGCGCTGTTATGGGACAGTTACAGGTTTATTAATTACCCGTTTATTGTATGGGATAACTGGTGGTAAAGGTTTTTATTGGTTACATCAATATGGTTGGAGTGGTGCGGCTTTAGCCAGTGTATTAATGATGGCTTATCCGTTGGAGTTAGCAGCACAAATATTTGGACTTTGGGATTTTAATAATTATATTGTCACCCCTTTCGGTTTAATTACAGGTTTGGCTTGGGGTTTATTTTGTATGCCATTTTTACATAATAGTAAATCAGCCTAAATCAGATATGTAGAGACCTTCCATGGAAGGTCTCTACACAAAACGATATAATCGATTCTTAGCGGCTAGATGTATAGACTAAGAATTGAGCGTAACTATTCATAAACTCTTGCTTAGTGAGAGTTTGATTTTTATCAACATCACTGAAGTGCCAGAAATAATCTATTTCTGTTTGACTATAGCCCATTGCAGTGAATTTCGCATCAATTTCTGTTCTTTCTAAAATTCCGTCTTGATTAACATCTATTTCGGTGAAAATTCCCACCAAATTACTACGGAATAAAGCTTTAGAAATAGCGTCACGGAACTCTTTTTCAATCACATCTAAGAAAGATCCATCAGCAGTTTCTACTAACCAAGGATCTAATACAGTAGAACGTAGTACAGTAATGGTAGAACCGGGAGAATTAGCAACACCTAAACGTTGTTTGTAATTGTTGATCAAATCAGTACCGTAGTTAACTGGATCAAAATCGGTGGTACTGACAATCAACCGATAACCATAAATATCTTCACCTGGTTTGATGCTGAGAAGGCTGTAGAGTTCTTTGTTAAAACGATTTGCTGCTTCTAAGTCTGTGTTAATAGTCCCGTCAGGATGCTTAAAGTTAAAGGCATAGGCTAAGATATTCTGATCAGGTCCTAATTCTGGCATTAATGCCATTGCTTCTGTATCGGCTAAGAGTTTGTCTAAGCTGACACCATCGATGCGGTTACGGATAAATTCAATTTGGGCTTTTACTGCTTCTTCTCCAGCGCCGGCTATTTCTGCTGGTAATCTGGGTACGGGGACAACCACAAAGCGATCGCTCGGTTTGGCCATACACAGCAAGCGGGCATACAATTTATTACAGTTAAACAGGGCTTGTCCGTGAATTTTGCCATAACCACTCTTGGTAGGACGAATGACTTTATGGCTCAAATAAACTGCGGCTGCGGCTGCACCAGGTTTTGAACCTTCTACCCCATAAATCCCTACTGTCGGTTCAGCTTCTCCATGAGCAACATAGGGAGCTTTAAATGTGACTAAATCCCGCATTGCAGAGTTACGATAGCACAGCGCACCAGCAGCATAGGGAACATAACCAGATTTATGCGGGTCGCCGGTGATGGAATCTGCATAACTCAAAGCTTGGAACTGTCGGGTAGCGTACTCACTCATGGGGATTTGTGGTACTAGGTCGCTTGGCGTTTGTACTGTTCCCGGTTCGTCATCCCGAATCATTGAGGCAAAATAACAACCCCAAGCTGCATCAGCGTGGACTGTAAACTCTAAACCTAAAAGTCGGTATTTTTCCCGCAGTTCTAACACTTTGTCCAGAGGATCAACTGCACTTTCTTCGGTGCTACCAATGACGGCTACTACTGTATATACTGGTTGCTGCTTATCCAGACATTGTTTTAAAAGGGCATCTAAAGCATCAGCATCCATCCGGGCATCTATATCTACTGGGACATCAATCATATTTTTAGAACCGATACCCAGAATGGCCGCAGCTTTGGGGAAAGAATAATGTTTTGTTCCTGGGACAAAGAATACAGGAGAATGATTAATATCACCCAAATAGCGGCGGGAAAATTCTATGAGTCCGAGATTTTGGATAGAATATTCGGCTAAAGCCTCGTTAATGTCATCGCTCTTGATGTTATATTCTTTGTCGAGACGATTTGGTAAATCTAGGATTTGATCACCTTTAAGATTGAGCAGTTCCCAGGTAGTGAGGTCGATGAGGCGTTTAGAACCGCCGCTTAGTAAGGAAACTTCAATGTTTTGGGCGGCTTGTAGAGGGCTATTTTCACTCTTTAATGCTGCTTGTAAAGAAATTGGATAAAATTTGAGGTTACGAGCTGACCATATAGCCTCAATATTAGCGATCGTCCCGCCGCAAGTAATATGACCCCAAGGACGAATCGCACCATTATTGATTTCTTCTTCACTGGGGATCGTATATCCCAGCATTTTACACAAGTCATCTCCAACTAACAATTCTAAAATTGTGGTAGCGGGTGAAGCTTCAAATGCCACATTGTTGGGGTTGTAAAGCATGGTGGCAAAGTAACCGAGAATGGCTGGCATAGTTATATCCCAGTTCATGTGTCCCTGATAGCGGACACTAAAGAAGGGAGAAGATTTTTTCAGGAAGGCCAGCAATGTACGATAATTATCACGCAAATTAGCGATCGTTTGCAGATATTCCGGCTCACGCTTCACTTTCTCACTCACAAAACCAGGATCACCTGGATGAAAATTCCGCCGCCAAAATCCTTGATCACGCAGTGCTTCAACTATTAAACGCTCTAATTCATCTAAATTTTCCGCTCTGGGGCCTAAAAACCAAGCCTCAAGTGCATTATTACTAACACCTTCTAATTCTAAAAAACGTTTAAATTCGGATAGGTAGGTTAATTCTTGATTCCCAGATTTGATTGTTTCCATTAATAAACCTCTGATTAAAACCGTACAGTAAAGTTATAAGTGAATGGTTTTCTGTATTAACAAAACCGTTATCCGTTAATATGATGGTGCTGACTTTGTTATTACGCTACAGTATGAAAATGTTAATCTAGTTACTTATATTTTGTTCACAAACATCTGGAAAAAGAAGATAAAAACGTTTCATCAACTTCCACACAAAGGCTTGAGTATTCAACACTATTTTTCAGTATTCCCATTCAACAACGTATAATTACTTATTTCCTGTAATAAATCGTAACATTGAATGGTGCTTGCCCCTTTCACTTCTTGATCAAGAATCAGCGTATTTATCCGCGTCCATCTGCGTCCATCCGCGTTTAAATCTTAATACTTCTACAAATTACTCACCAAATCGTAACATTGAAGAGCGATCGCCCAATCTTCCTGCGTCTGAATCACCAAAACCCTAACTTGAGAGTCAGCAGTAGCAATATCTACATCAATTGGCTGCTGCTGATTTTTCTCCACATCCAGCTTTAACCCCAAAAATTCCCAAGCCTCACAAGCCGCTTCCCTAATCCCCGCCGACTTTTCACCTACACCCGCCGTAAAAACTAGGCCATCTAAACCACCCAAACTCGCCAACATCGCCCCAATACCAGACTGTAACCGATGTATATAAATATTCCAAGCTAATTGAGCGCGATCGCTACCTGCATTAATAGCTTTCACAACTTCTCGTAAATCGCTGGAAACTCCAGAAATCCCCTTTAAACCAGAATTTTTATTTAAAACGTGGTCTAATTTATCGACGGAATAACCTTGACGTAACAAATAAATTAAAATCCCTGGATCGATCGCCCCACTGCGGCTACCCATCATTAAACCATCTAAAGGTGTAAATCCCATTGTGGTATCAACACTTACACCGTTTTTAATGGCGGCTAAAGAACAACCATTACCCAAATGACAGGTAATTAAACGTAAATCAGCTAAATCTTTACCTAAAATTTGCGCCGCACGGGTAGCGCAGTATTGATGACTGATACCATGAAAACCATAGCGTCTAATACCTTGTTCTACCCATTCATAGGGGCCGGGATAGATAGCGGCGGCCTCCGGTAAAGTACGGTGAAAAGCAGTATCAAAAACTGCGACTTGGGGGACATTCCCTAAAGTTTGTTCTACGGCCTCGATTCCTTCCAAAGCTGCGGGATTATGGGCTGGTGCGAGTGTACAAAGTTGAGCGATCGCCTTTTTTACTTCTACATTAATTATCACACTACTTTGGTACTTTTCCCCTCCATGTACCACCCGATGTCCCACCACAGAAATTTCCGATAAGTCCTCAATTACTGCTAAATTAGTTAATGTTTCCAGTATGCGACCAATCACCGCAGGTCGAGAAATAACAGCGATTTCCTCCTCTATTTCTTTACCTGTAGCTGTTTTCACCTTAATTTCCGCTTTTCCTGGGTGATAAGTCCAGTCTACCTTAGCTTCCCATAAAGGTTGGGAAACTTGGTCGGCGGAAGTTGTATTTGTAACTTCATACAAGCAACTTTTTTGGCTACTAGAACCTGCATTTAATACCAGTATTTTCATATTGCGTTAATTGCTGGTAGTGACTGTGCATACTGTAATCCTTGCTGTAACTACACTTTCAATTTTTAACTTTTAATTCAGAAAAAATTACCACTGTTGAGATCAGGGGTTAGAGTATTACGTACCCATGTACTATAATAGCTTGAGAAAGGTAACAGGCATTGCTCAACAGTGGAATTGAAAGATACCGAGAACGTTAATTCCCCGGAGGAGAGAAACAAACCGCCCATATCACCCAACAGATTCCCTAGCAAAGAATCTGTTCCCTATCTAGCCAGATAGGTTAGCCTCCCAGTAGGGATGGGGGACTAGGGTGTTCCGTATATGAGCGAACTTGATTAACCCCTAGCCAAGGAATCAATCATGAAAACTTTAGCGTTAATTATCCTATTACCGGTTGTGGTGGCTGTCCCCTCATTTACCACACCCATCCAACCATCAAATATTACAACAGTTGAAAAACTCAATAAACCACGTCAGCCTTATCGTGGGGGTGGTAGACGAGAACTTTACCCAACTATGCAGGAAGTTTGAGGTTTTTTAGCAAATTCTGGTAATTTCCAGAGTACAACCCCTCAAATTAGGGGTATTTTTATGAGGATTTATAAATAAATTATTTATTCTGAAAAATTATTCCTCATCACCATAGATAATAAACAATTAAAATTACAACCTAAACAGTCAGCAGCAATGTTAGTCTCTCTAGCTAATAGTATGATGCTTGCTGTAAAGCATAATATATAATTGCAGATTACCAAGAAATCAAACCTTTAGTAAGGTAACAATATTAACCAAAAGACTAAAAATTTATATCCCAGTTGAGCAACGAGGAATTAACAGTGCATACACGACAAGTTAAAATTCTTTCTACAGGAAAATACTTACCTAAAAATAAAGTTAATGCTGAAGAATTAGAAACTCGCCTTGGTTTAAATCCTGGTTGGATTGCTAAAAAATCAGGTGTCTTAACTCGGCACTTTGTTACAGATGAAACAGCCTCATTAATGGGTGCTTATGCAGCGAAAGATGCTTTATTTACATCTGGCTTAAGTTTAACAGAGATTGACTGTATTATTTGTACTAGCGGGATTCCAGAGCAATCTATTCCTTGCACAGCTTCTTTAGTACAAAAGCAATTAGGTGGAGAAAACTTAGGCATTCCTGCTTTTGATATTAATTCAACTTGTCTCAGTTTTGTGACAGGTTTAGATATGATTTCCTATCTAATAGATATAGGAAGATTTAAAAATGTCTTGTTAGTAGCTAGTGAAATTTGTACAGGTTTAAACTGGCAAGATAAAGAAACTTGTACCCTATTTGGTGATGGTGCAGCAGCAGCAGTTATTACTAAATCTGCACCAACTGAAAGTGCAAAAATTATTGCTTCCCGAATGGAAACATACAGTAAAGGCGCACATCTCACAGAATGTCAAGCAGGAGGAAATAAATATCCTGTAGAACAATATACAAGTAACTCCGAACATTTACTTTTTAAAATGGATGGTAAAGGAATTTACAGAGTTGCTTCAGAAATATTGCCTGATTTTGTAGGGAGATTGCTACATCCTACGGGTTTAAAACTTTCAGATATAGATATGATTATACCCCATCAAGCCAGTTTAATGGCGATAAGATTACTTAGTAAGCAGTTAAATATACCTGAAGAAAAGTTAATGGTAATTGCTCATAATCATGGTAATACCATTGCAGCATCTATACCTATGGCACTCCATGAAGCCATTATACAGAGAAGAATTAAAAAAGGCGATCGCATTATGCTGCTTGGTACATCCGCAGGTTTTTCTATTGGGGGTATAATCCTTGAATACTAACATTCTCCTCACTGGTGGACGCGCACCCGTGACTTTAGATTTAGCCAGATTATTATCTCAAGCTGGCTACAAAGTTTTTATTGCTGAAAGCCTAAAACATCATCTTTGCAGCTATTCCAAAGCAGTCACTAAGAACTTTTTAGTTCCCCCTCCCCGACAAAATCCCCAAGCCTATATATCTGCTTTAATTGACATTATCAAACAAGAAAATATTGGCTTACTTATACCCACCTGTGAAGAAATATTTTATATTGCGGCTGGGTTAAATGAATTAAGTTTATTTTGTCAAGTCCTCACAGAACCACTAGAAAAATTAAACATTCTCCATAATAAATACGAATTTATTTGTTTAGTGGAAAAAATAGGACTATTAACACCTAAAACTTGGCTAATTAAAACCCCACAAGACTTACAGCAAGTTTTGAACTCATCAACACTTCAAAAAATCGTCTTGAAACCTGTTTATTCACGCTTTGCCAGCCATGTTCAAATTATTACTAAATCAGTTGAAAAAATTACACATCTTGATATTCACACAAATAGACCTTGGGTTGCACAAGAATTTATTAGTGGTAAACATTATTGCAGTTATACTATGGCTCATCAAGGTCAAATCAAAGCAATGGCTGTTTATCCCACTATTTTTACAGCAGGTAAAGGATCATGTGTTTATTTTTCAGCAGTTGAACATCCCAAAATTTGCCAATGGGTAACTACATTTGTCAAATCTATTCAGTTTACAGGTCAAATTGCTTTTGATTTTATTGAAACATCTACAGGTGATTTATATCCCTTAGAATGTAATCCTAGAGCTATTAGTGCTATTCATCTCTTCCAAAAGAGCGATCAACTAGAACAAGCCTTTTTTAATATTACAGATAAAATAATTCAACCCAAATCTCAGCAAAGTTCAATGATAGCAATGGCAATGATTATTTATAGTTTATTACCAGCTATTTTATCAAATCAATTAGCAGATTGGCTAAAAAAGTTTATAAATAGTAGAGATGTAATTTTTCGCCTATCTGATCCCTTACCATCTTTGCATATTTGGATCATTTTACTGCAATTTTTACAGATGAGTCTTCAAAAAGGTATTAGTTTACAACAAGCTTCTACCCAAGATATTGAGTGGGACGGTGAGGAAATTACACAACTATGCACATAACAAATTACTGGTATATAGCTTGTCAGTCTCATCAATTAAAACGAAAACCTTTAGGGATAAATATCTTAGGAATACCTCTGGTTTTATTTAGAGATACTCATGGTAAACCTGCGGCTTTATTAGATAGATGTCCTCATCGGAATATCCCTCTTTCTCAAGGTTGGTTAGAAAATAATTACCTAGTTTGTAAATATCATGGTTGGAAATTTGATCAACAAGGAATCTGTCAAGAAATTCCCGGACTTTGTTCACAATTAACAGATACAAAATGTAATGCTACTTCTTATCCATTACTTGAACAAGATAACTTTATTTGGATTTATTGCCAAACTGAACAGCCATTAGATTCTCAACCTTACAAATTTCCCTATGTAAATCAACCTGGTTTTTCCTCATTTACTTGGCAAATGCAATGTCAAACTACTGTAGAAAATGCTGCTGAAAATTTCTTGGATGCAACCCATACTCATTTTGTTCATACTGGTTTAATTCGTCAGAATATACAACGACAAGAAATTACTGTAAAAATTACTCGTCAGGGTGATATGGCTGAAGCAGTTTATTTAGATGAAAAAGGTATTTCTGGATTAATATATAAATTATTAACACCAGGTTGTCAAAATTTAGTATCCATTGGTCGTTTTATTTTACCATCAATTGCTCAATTAGAATATTGTACAAATAATAACCACAAATTATTGATTTCTTTGTTTTTTACTCCCCTAGAAAAAAACCTGATTCAAGCATACGCAGTTATTACCTTTCGCTGGAATTTACCAAGTTGGTTAGGTAAATTAATAGCCAAACCATTATTCTGGTTAGCAGCCAAACAAGATAAAAATATTTTAGAACTACAAACAGCAAATATCAATAAATTTCAGGAAGAAAAATTTACATTGACAGAAATTGATATTCTCAAACCACATATTCAGTATTTGCTTAAAAAAGCTGCAAATAATCAACAGGATAGCGAAACATTTGCAAAAACTATAAAAATTAAAATTTAATTTCCTATTAAATATTTATTATGAATTTGATTTATCTTCTCCTAAAATCTTCTAAAATTAGCTTATTTGCTGCTGTATTCGCTGGTTTAGTTAGTGGTATAAGTAACGCGAGATTAATTGCTTTAATTAATCAAGCAACTCATCAAGACAATAATTTGCTACCTTCATTAATGTGGAGTTTTATAGAAATAGCTTTAATAGCAGTTATTAGTCGCTTCTGTTCAGAAGTTTTATTGATACGTCTCTCACAAAAATTCATTTTGGAAACTCGGTTACTCTTAAGTCAGCGCATTCTTGCTACTAATTTACAGTATTTAGAAAAATTAGGTAATCATCGTTTATTAGCTATGTTAACAGACGACATCCAAACCATATCTAGTACAGTTAATTATTTACCTAGCTTTTGTATTGCTGTTGCTGTTGTGCTGGGGTGTTTAATATATTTAGCTTGGCTATCTATAATAGTATTTATAGGATTTATTATTGTTCTAACACTCGGTATATTTAGTTATCAATTTATTACTCAAAACGCTAAACATTTTTTATTACTAGCGCGGGAAGAACAAGACCAAATCTTTAATTACTTTAAAGCAATCACTGAAGGAATAAAAGAATTAAAATTAAATCAAAAAAGACGGTCATTTTTACTTTCAGAATTAGAGACATCTGCTGGTAAATACCAAAATTATAATAGTTTAGGTATGATTAATTTTAGTATAGGATTAAGTTGGATTCAATTGCTATTGTTTGTCATGATTGGTATAATCGATTTTATTTTACCACAATTGATAGAAATCAACTATACGGTTTTATCTGGCTATACTATTGCCATCTTATTTTTAGTAGTACCTTTAGATGCAATTACTAATATTTTACCTATGCTAAACAAAGCTAATATTGCTTTAGCAAAAATAGATTCACTTAATCTTGGTTTAGCTAGTAATTTAGAAGTAAACATACATCCTCTAACAATTGCAGCAGATTTTCCTGCTAAATTAGAAATGCAACAAGTGAGTTACACTTATCGAGGAGAACAAGAAGAAATCAACTTTAAATTAGAACCAATTAATTTGAGTTTATATCCAGAAGAAATAGTATTTTTAATTGGGGGAAATGGTAGCGGTAAATCAACTATCGCTAAACTTATGACCAGTCTTTATATTCCTGAAGGTGGAAATATTACTTTTGCGAATCAAGTAATTGATGAAAAAAACCGTGAATGGTATCGTCAACAATTCTCAGTTATTTTTTCTGATTTTTATCTTTTTGATCAGCTTGTAGGTTTAGATGACTTTGAGTTAGACAATAAAGCACAAGAATATCTAATTAAATTACAACTTGATCATAAAGTTACAGTTAAAAATGGGAAGCTTTCTACAACAGCATTATCACAGGGACAACGTAAACGTTTAGCTTTACTCAATGCTTATTTAGAAGACCGTCAATTTTATATTTTTGATGAATGGGCTTCAGACCAAGACCCCTTATTTAAAAATATATTTTATAATCAAATCTTACCAGAATTAAAAAGTAAAGGTAAAACAGTAGTAGTTATTAGTCATGATGACCGATATTTTCATGTAGCTGACCGAACTATTAAGTTAGATTATGGACAAATAGTATGAAAGTGCTTGTGACTGGTGGAACAGGATTTTTAGGTAAACAACTGGCTTTAAGACTAAAATCACTCGGTTATGATGTAACAATTTTAGGACGTAACCAAAAAATTGGTCAACAACTAGCAGCAGCAGGAATAAAATTTTTAGCAGTCGATTTAAGAGATAGAGAAAAAATGATTGCAGCTTGTGAAAATCAAGATTATGTTTTTCATTGTGGTGCTTTATCTTCTGTGTGGGGAAAATATCAAGATTTTTATGATATTAATGTTTTAGGAACTCGTTATATTATTCAAGGTTGTCAAACTCACCATGTTAAACGCTTAATTTATGTTTCTACTTCTAGCATTTATTTTGATTTTTCCCATCGTCTAAATATTTCCGAAAATACCCCCTTTCCCGTACCTGTTAACTTTTACGCTCAAAGTAAGCAAATAGCCGAACAGGAAATTAATCAAGCAGCAATAGACGCTTTACCAGTTATTAGTATTCGACCAAGGGGAATTTTTGGCCCTGGTGATACCGCTATTTTACCAAGATTAATTAGAGCAAATAATAAAACAGGAGTACCTTTAATTAACAATGGTAAAGCTTTGATAGATGTTACCTATGTAGATAATGTTGTTGATGCTTTGCTTTTATGTCAAAATGCTCCTGATACTTTATTGGGAAGATTTTTTAATATTACTAATGGAGAACCAATATATATAAATATATTACTGGAAAAGCTGTTTACTAAACTGCAATACCCTCTACAACTTAAACGATTTTCCTATCCAGCAGCTTACGGAATAGCTGTATTGATGGAATTTTTAGGAAATACTATTTTACTGGGTAAGGAACCGATTTTTACTCGTTATACAGTTGGACTATTAACTTTTAGTCAAACTCTAGATATTACTCATGCTCAAAATGAATTAGGATATCAACCCCGGATCAATATAGAAACAGGATTAGATATTTTTGCTCAATGGTGGCTAGATTCACAAAGTAATAAAATAAGTGATTATGTCTGTTAAGGTAAAATTTTTTCAAGCAGGATATTGTACTCACCCGGAAGCAGTTGTGATTAGGGGTGGACGCTGGAAAATATCGAATTTCCCTTCATTATTTGCTTTAATAACTCATCCGCAATTGGGATATATTTTGTTTGACACTGGTTATTCAGAACGCTTTTTTCAAGAAACTAAAAAATTTCCTTTTCAGATTTATGCTTTAACTACACCTGTCTATTTTCAAAGTGAAGACAGTGCGGTATATCAATTACAAAAAGAAGGTATTGAAGCTACCGAAATTAACTATATTATTATCTCTCATTTTCATGCTGATCATATAGGTGGTTTGTTAGATTTTCCTAATGCTAAGTTTATCTGTTTTCAGTCAGCTTACCAAGCGGTAAGAGATTTGCAGGGAATTAAGGCTTTAAAAGCTGGTTTCTTATCTGGTTTATTACCTTTAGATTTTGCAGAACGTGTGATATTTGTTGAAGATAAACCAATAGTATCATTACCATCTCGATTCAATCCTTTTGAAAATGGCATTGATTTATTTAGTGATGGTAGTTTGTTAGCTGTAGAATTACCAGGACATGCAATAGGACAGCTAGGTTTATTTTTTACAGATTTTGATAACCAAGACTATTTTCTTATTGCTGATGCTTGTTGGTTAAGTCGTGCTTATGAGGAATTGGTGTTACCAAGTCCTATTACTAAGCTAATTTTCTCTAATCAGAAAGAGTATGTTGATACTCTGGAAAAAATTCATCATTTGTATAAGTTAAATCCACAAATTCAAGTTATCCCTACTCATTGTCCAAATATATTTCTTTAAACTGAACTTCCCCCTGAGCAGATGTACTAAATAAACCAAAAGAAGAGAAGAAGAGAGTAGAGAATTTCATAGTGTAAAACTAGCGAAATGGTTACACAGACTGAAAATCAGCTTTGTATTTCGACAAAAATAAGACACGACATTTCGAGAAAAAAGACAAAAATTTATGCCTTTAGGTGAAATTCCCATTTATCTAGGAATCCGCCGATTTTATACAAATGTTCAGTTAACACAAAAACCCGGTTTTGGTAGATTTAATTTAGCCGTATACTGGAAAAGAAAATATCGGAACAAGCAAGAAGATGAAGCATGGTACTTATTAACTAATTTGCCTGATTTAGAAACGGCTATCAAAATTTATGGCAAACGTTTCGGAATTGAAGCCATGTTTAAAGATTGTAAGACTGGTGGTTATAACTTAGAGAGGTCAAATGTCGAGAATGGGTAGAGGAGTGGATGAGTTCTATTCGCAATAAGCGTACATTTTATCAACGAGGTTTGAACGCTCTGAACCTTATAAAGCAACCTCTTTAGCCTCCTTGTCGCCCCCTCAAGTATGTTGGCTTACTATGTGGAATGAAATATGCGCTCTCAATTAGCGAGTATTCTTTTTAATGAGGATGATTGGCTACAAGCAGAAGAAAAACAACAATCAGTTGTACGTTGTGAACGCAGTGATAGTGCTATAGCTAAGGCTCAAAAAAAGCGCAATCAGGATAATTTACCTGTTCATAGTTGCCAAACTTTGTTAGCTGATTTAGGGACGATTACTAAAAATCAGATTCAATCTACTCTCTCTGGTGCTAGTTTCGTTTTTGAGAAGATTACTGAACCCACAAAGGTACAACAGACAGCTTTAGATTTGCTTGGTATTTCTCTGATTTGTACCCAGTAAACCCGGAGCCATAATCTTCCAAACCCTTACTACGCATAGTCTTTGTGTAAGTATTCAGAATACAGAATCCTGAATTCAGCATTCAAGAGACTTTTACAGTCAAGCTGAATGATTCTCCAGAAATATTACTACTATCTATTCCTTATTGGAGCAGCATTCTGACCGGAGGCGGAGCGTCTGGAGGCTCTGCTTCTGACTCCTGACTCCTGAATTCTTACGTCTTTGTTTTTTGTAAAAGGGGGAACTTCAGATTCAGAATTTGATTCCGAAATGCCCACCTTACACATACCTAAAAATTTTCACACAAACTTTAGGAGTCCTATAGCCTGCCTCCCCAGGCTTTATTTTTACATTGAGCCGTGTTGCATCACTTGTTGTAAATGATGGCGAATTTCTTGAGCTTGTTCAATTTCTGTCTGACGTAATTTTTGGAATAATTCTACGCAAGGTTGTGAGTTAGCTTCTCGTGCATCTTGAATATATTTGTCATAAGCTTGTAATGCTTCAGCTTTATTGTGCAGTACGGTGATAAAGTCATACTCCAGATTACTAATTGGTTGTTGAGTTGGTCTTTCTGCTGTAGTCATAATGTTCCCCTTGTATAGCTATTTAATTCTTTTCTACCCATTAAGTAGGAGTGTTGCATCTATCCTTGAGGTGACAAAAAGGGGGGAATTAATTAAAAATTAAAAATTAAAAAGGTTAAAATATTACTAATTCATAAAAACCCTGATTTACTTTTATTTCCTGGCTGCTTTTGTGTTTGTTGTAATAATTCTTGGGCTTTATTTGCCCAGTGGGCATTACCTTGTTTTTGATATAAATCTCGTGCGTATTGAAAAACTCGCGCTGCTTCTGAATACTGCTTAAGTTGCATAAATACTAACCCTGCTCCATAATAAGCATTAGCATAGCTAGAGTTAGCTTGAGCGGAATTTCTAAAGGCTGCTAATGCCTCACTAGATTTACCTTGGTTAAATAAGATAAAGCCAAGATTATAGTGTGCTTCCGCATATTGGGGATTAATTTGGATTGCTTGGTTAAATGCTGTTTTCGCTTGGTCAATTTTTTGCTGCTGAAGATAACAAATACCTAAATGATAGGCGGGTTCTGGGGCATTAGGACTCAATTCTCTGGCTTTTTTGAAAGCAGATATGGCACTTTCCCATTCTCCCTTTTTTTCTCTCACTAATCCTAAGTTATAGTGGGCAAAACCCAGCCGAGGATCTAGTTTTAAAGCATGTTGTAAATAGTCATTTGCTAACTTGAGGTTATTTCCTTCTAACAACGCACCACCTAAATTAGCAAAAGCTAAAGCAAAATTTGGGTCTGCTTTTGTGGCTTGATAAAAGGCATCTGCCGCAGGTTGTAACTGTCCTGCTTGGCGTAGGGCTAAACCAAGATTATAATGTGCTGGGGCTAGTTTAGGATCTAGTTTAGCAGCTTTTCTAAAAGCCGCGATCGCCTCTTGGAGTTTTCCCCCTTGAATCGCCTCTAAACCCTGATTTAACGCCTCTATCGCTGTTTGCTGATTATTAGCCTGGGCAATGATTAATGGATCTGGAAGAGTTGATCTGACTGGGGTAATATCTAAGCTTAATGCCAGAAGGCAGGAGGCAGGAGGCAGGAGGCAGGAGGTAAAAAAGCTGATTAGATAAGCCTTTGATCCTTTTTGTTTTGGATAATTATTTCTGCGATGCTGCACTATGAACAGCAAACTTGCAATTCCTAAGATATAACCTTTATTTAAAACTGATTTCATCCTTGTTTCCTCAAAATTGAGATTATTTGACGAAATAGTTTACTCAAAAAATCAGAATTTTACAAAACTTTGCTATTTACTATCGAAATTATTACTGCTTAACTTTTCTTAAGGTAAATCTTACGAGACAATACAATTTTTTTGTCTAGACTTTAAAAGTAGGATAATAACAAATTAAAGCCGGAAAGAATTCTCCCTCCCAGGAAGTTTTTAATCCCAAAGATTATCGGATGTACGGTTAGCGTGGCTAAACCGCGAAGGAGGTTTTTATGAGTGAAAAAGTCATCTCTGGTTCGCGCAACATCGCAATTGTCGGTCCTTATTTAAGCGGAAAAACGACTTTACTAGAAAGTTTACTATTTGTAACAGGGGCAATTACTCGCAAAGGAACTGTTAAGGATGGTAACACAGTCGGAGACAGCAGCAACGAAGCACGCGATCGCCGCATGAGTGTAGAGGTAACTGCTGCTTGTAGTGAATATCAAGATGTACGCTTCACCTTTCTTGATTGTCCCGGTTCAGTAGAATTTGCCCAAGAAACATACAATGCTTTAATTGGGGTAGATGCAGCAATTGTAGTTTGCGAACCAATCCGCGATCGCGTCCTCACTCTTGCACCTTTATTCAAATTCTTAGACGATTGGGAAATACCCCACATCGTCTTTGTTAATAAAATGGATCGGGCAAATATTCACGTTTTAGAAACATTACACGCCCTGAAAGCTGTTTCTAGCCGTCCTTTAGTCGCCCATCAATACCCCATTATGCAAGGGGAACAACTGATTGGTTTTATTGATATGGTAACTGAACAAGCCTATCAATATCATCCAGGCGCACCGGCTGATCCAATTCCTTTTCCTGAACATTTAAAAGCAGAAGAACATGCTGCTAGGGCGGAAATGTTAGAAGCCTTAGCCAATTTTGACGATCATTTACTCGAAGAACTTTTAGAAGATATCGAACCGCCTCAAGAAGAAATTCTTAAAGACTTAAAACTAGAACTAGGTGCAGATTTAGTAGTTCCCGTTTTCTTTGGTGTTGCAGAACAAGATTATGGTGTCAGACCTTTACTAGAAGCCCTACTACGAGAAGCACCAGAACCAGAAACCACCACCGAAAAACGCTTACCGAAAAAAATTGGTAATGCACCTATAGCTCAAGTATTAAAAACTTATTACACTCCCCAAGGTGGTAAACTTTCCCTAGTACGAATTTGGCAAGGTAAATTAACAGAAGGTGCGGTATTAAATGGAGTACGCGCTGGGGGAATTTATCGCCTCATCGGACAACAACAACAGCAAATTACCACAGCTGTAGCTGGAGATATTATTGCCTTAAGTAGATTAGAAGGAATTAAAACCGGCGATACAATTTCTACAGATTCCCAAATACCCCAACTACTCAAAGCCGAAACCTTAGAACCAGTTTATGCCTTAGCCATTACACCGGAAAAACGCAACGACGAAGTAAAAGTCAGTAACGCCATTACCAAATTATTAGAAGAAGATCCTTCATTAGCTTGGGAACAACACGGAGACACCCATGAAGTGATTTTGTGGGGACAAGGTGAAATACATATCCAAGTAGCCTTGGATAGACTACGCCGCAAGTATAACCTCCCCATGAGTACCCACTTGCCGCAAGTACCTTATAAAGAAACCATCCGTAAACCTGTAAACGCAGTACATGGACGTTATAAACACCAAAGCGGCGGTCATGGACAATTTGGGGATGTGTACTTAGATATACAACCCTTACCCCGTGGTGAAGGCTTCAGCTTCAAGGAAACTATTGTTGGTGGTGTAGTACCGAGACAGTATATTCCTGGTGTAGAAATGGGAGTGAGAGAATTTCTGACACATGGGCCATTAGGTTTTCCCATCGTTGATGTAGCGGTGACATTGACAAATGGTTCTTACCATTCCGTGGATAGTTCCGAACAAGCCTTTAAACAAGCCGCCAGGTTAGCAATGCAAACGGGACTTCCCAAAGCCCAACCAACGCTGCTAGAACCGATTTTAAAGGTAGATGTGACCACCCCCAGCGAGTTTACCTCCAAAGCATTGCAATTATTGAGTGGTAAACGCGGGCAGATATTAGGTTATGAAGGGAAAGATAACTGGCAAGGTTGGGATAATATTTCTGCATACCTACCCCAAGCCGAGATGCATGACTTTATTGTAGAGCTGCGATCGCTCACATTAGGAGTTGGTTTCTTCCACTGGGAATATGACCACCTGCAAGAAGTCCCCGAAAAACTCGCTGAACGCATCCTAGCCACTAACAACGGTAATGGTAACGGTAAATAGCCTTTAATTTTTCTTAAGTTATCTTTCAGGACATCCTCTTTGGGTGTCCTGTGTTTTTTGCTTTACACGGAGGTGCGAAGAAAAAAGATAAAAAACTTTGTTTTAATACTATTTTTATCAATAGTCAAACTAGCTATTTATCCTATACTTAACTACCAGGAATCAACTTTCTTCCGCTTTTAGTAGGTAATTTAAGTATTCATGGCCTCGCCATGTTAGTCTAAAGTTTATAGGAGCAGATGCCATCGTTATCTTTCCTCCTACAATAAAACCTCTATTATGTAATAATCTGACGTGGTATTTAAAATCTGGATTATTGTAGTCGGGCAAACTGGAAAGATTTATAAAGATATCAGATTCCTCAGCTTCTAAGGCTAACAATATTTTTTTGTCTAAATTAGAATTCCACTTCCTCGAATTTTTTTCTTGTGGTAATTGATTTTCTAAATATTTGTGGCCGTCCCATGTTAATGTAATATTGCTAGGAGTGCTTCGTTCATCGATACTTCCTGCTATAATAAAACCAGCATCTGCTAACAAATATATATGATATTCAATTTGTATGAAATTGTATTCACTTAGACTAGGTAATTTTGAAAAAGTAGCTGTCTCTTCAGATTCTATTGCTAATAGGATCTTTGTTAATAAATTAGAATCTTTTTTCATAAACTGTGTAATTGTAGTGTGACAGCTAGATTTTGTAGATTACATTGCTTTGAATAATTTGGAAATAATTCCTATTTTTCTAGCAATATCTACTTTAATATCTAGTTAATTTTTATTTGTTGAAAACATTTTTGTAAACTATAATATAAAAAGTTTTTAGCTATGATAAAACCGTATAAATACTTAAAAACACTATAGTATCTCTAAATGATTTGTGAAAACCCTACCGTTCATATAAGTCTTCACGCCGCCAGTCCCGTCCACCTGGTTGAACAGGTCGAGTTTTAATAGTTTCAATAAATTCTCTTTCCGCTTCCCACAATGAGATATCTATTTGGGGTGTACTTATTTCCCCAAGATGCAGATCAATAGCTTGGCGAATAATTTCCGCTTCACTCACCCCTGTTTGTTGGGAAATGGCTTTTAGCAAATGTTCCTGACGTGCCTCAATATATATCTGCTTGCGAATTTTGCTTAACACAGTCGGAGTTAAACGTAATGTATACAGTACATTATACATTACTTGAGAGTGCGATAGTGATTCAGTATATTTTGTTATTTATATAACATTTTAAGGAGGAATAGCGATCGATCATCGGCGGTAATTACAGCTTAAAAGAATAAAAAACATTTTTAGTCCTCTTTTAGAGGACTTTAGCTTTTAGCCCGAAATTGATTTCAGGGCTAAATTATTTATCAATTTCTCTAATTCATTCACTGTCCGTAGATTTTTAATAGCTAGTTGAATCTCTTTTAAGTTATGCAAATCTATAATTGATGAAATTAAAGACATCAATTCTAAACCTTCATTACCAAATTTTATTTCTAGCATCAGTTCAAGACTAGAAATTAAAACCTCTCTACATCCCTGTTCTTCACCTTTCTTGAAAATCTCTTGATACCAAGATGACTCTTCTAAAATTACCATATCACACCCCCTATTATCCCCCAAATTACAAACTATTAATTTTCAGATAATAGAAACTGCTGCAATTCATTAACCGTCTGGCTATTTTTAATCGCTAATTGAATCTCTTTTAATTTACCTAAATCTGTAATTGATGAGATTAAATTCATCAGTTCTAAACCTTCACTACCAAACTTCATTTCTAGGATAAGTTCTAGACTAGAAATTAATTCTTCTTTTCTTCCCTCTTCTTTACCTTGAACTCTTCCTCTAACTTCTCCTTGAAGTTCTCCCTTTTTGAAAATCTCTTGATACCAAGGAGACTGTTCTAAAATCACCATATCCCACCTCATGATTTGTTGAACTAAGGCACTATCTAAGACAAAGGTAGCAAAAAAACCTAAAACCGTTTCTAATTGATTCAAGTTTTCATCTGTCCGCAGTATTCGCAATGCTTCCCGAATCGTGGACTCGTTATCACCTCCTTTGAGAATAGGAACAAACGGAAGTAATGATGGTAACGGTTGTGTAAAGACAATATTCACATCTACTTCCCATAAATTAATCACTCGATAATCTTGAATTGCGCGTAAACCACCAACATTAGAACTATAATTTGTGGGAATTTCTGCGTTAGTGGATTTAATTAAATTGATTAAGACTGGATAAGTAGGTAAATTAAACTTTTCTTCAGCTAAGGCTGCATAAGCACGCATTCGGCGCGGCATTTCTGGCTGATAACGCAATTGTAATTCATTCACCACC
>DATGXQ010000275.1:0-2978 GCA_035298905.1 Nostocaceae cyanobacterium
ATGGGGAGATGGGGAGATGGGGAGAGGGGAGATGCGGTGAGGGGAGATGCGGTGAGGGGGGAGGGGAGAAAATAATAGAAACCCAATCACCAATCACCAGTCACCAGTCACCTATTTTTTAATTTTTAATTTTTAATTCAACTTATGGATCTGATTCTTTGCCACACGACTGCTGATTTTGACGCTTTAGGGGCGGCGGTGGGGTTAACTTGCTTACGTCCGGGCAGTAAGATTGTCTTATCTGGGGGAGCGCATCCACCTGTGAGGGATTTTTTGGCACTACATCGGGATGAGTACCCATTAATTGAAAGGCGATCGGTCAATCCAAAACAAATCCGTTCTTTAATGGTAGTGGATACCCAATTGCGCGATCGCTTGGGTAAAGCCGCAGATTGGTTTGATTTACCCAATGTCCGGGAAGTTATTGTTTATGACCATCATCTCAATATAAATAGTGATATTCCCACTACACAAGTATTTATCGATAACGTTGGTGCAACTACTACCTTAATGGTGGAACAGTTGCGAAAACAACAAATTTCCCTGACTCCTGCTCAAGCTACAGTGATGGCTTTAGGTATTCATGTTGACACGGGTTCTTTAACTTATGACCAATCAACACCAAGGGATGCTTTAGCTTTAGCTTGGTTAATGCAGCAAGGGGCTAGTTTACCTGTGATTTCTACTTATCGTGACCCTGGTTTATCGCCACAATTGCAACAGCTACTAACTGAGGCATTAGAAAGTTTAGAATATTTTTGTATACGAGGTTATACTATCTCTTGGGTAACTATCAAAACTCAGAGTTTTGTTCCTGGTCTATCTAATTTAGCTTCAGAAATTATTGATTTAACTGAAAGTGACGCGGTTTTACTGGCTCATGAGTACCCTTTGAGTGAAAATGATGTGAGGGTAACAGTAATTGGGCGATCGCAAATTCCCGGTACTAATCTTAACATCCTCTTCCAAATTTTTGGCGGTGGTGGACATTCTCAAGCCGCATCATTAAATATACGCGGTGTAGAAACACAAACCATTTTACAGCAACTTCTCAACGGGTTAAAAGCACAAGTTCCTCACCCACCCACAGCTAGAGATTTAATGTCCTCCCCAGTCCGTACTATTCGACCAGATACTGTTATAGACGAAGCACAGCGTATATTATTACGTTATGGTCATTCTGGCTTATCAGTAGTTGATAGTCAAGGAAAATTAGTAGGAATTATTTCTCGACGAGATTTAGATATAGCATTACATCACGGATTTAGTCATGCCCCAGTCAAAGGTTACATGACTACAAATTTAAAAACAATTACACCGGAAACCTCTCTCCCGCAGATAGAAGCCTTAATGGTGACATATGATATTGGACGTTTACCAGTATTAGAAAATGGGCAATTAGTTGGGATAGTCACTCGCACAGATGTATTAAGAGAATTACACCAAGCCGATGAAAAAATCGGCAGATGGAAACAGGGAGAAATTGAACAAGAGATAGAAAATAATATAGATTTACCCCACTTACAAAATAAACTTACACCTCAACTTTGGCAAATCTTAAATATTGCTTCTCAAGAAGCAGAAAAACGCGGCTGGCATCTTTATTTAGTTGGTGGTGCAGTGCGTGACTTACTGTTATCAGAAGCCCAAACTGGCACATTAATGATTAAAGATATAGATTTAGTAGTTGATGGTTTTCATAAAGCAGCAGATGTTGGTGCAGGAGTAGAACTAGCCAAAGCATTACAACAAATTTATCCTAATGCCCGTTTAGAAATTCATGGGGCTTTTCAGACTGCGGCTTTACTCTGGCATAAAGATCCAGAATTAGATTCTTTGTGGGTAGATATTGCCACATCTAGAACGGAATTTTATCCTTATCCCGCAGCCAACCCGGTAGTAGAAGCTAGTTCCATCCGTCAAGATTTATATCGCCGTGATTTTACAATTAATGCTATGGCATTAAGATTAACATCACCTCGTGCCGGAGAATTACTAGATTTCTTTGGTGGTTTATTAGATTTACAAGCCAAACAAATTCGCGTTTTACATGCTAATAGTTTTATTGAAGATCCTACCCGTATTTATCGCGGTGTGCGCTTTGCTGTTAGATTTGACTTACAAATAGAACCACAAACCGAAGCATACATCCGCTACGCCATCAATAGCGGAATTTACGACAGAACCAGCCAAGAAAATAGTAAGACTCCCGCCTTACAAACTCGCCTTAAAACAGAATTAAAACATATTTTAGAAGCAAATTATTGGCAAAAAGCTTTAGAATTGTTAGATGATTTAGGTGCTTTGCAATGTATTCATCAAAGCTTAAAATTAGATGCTGAACTTTTACGGCGATTAAGATTACTGGAACGCTGTTTAAGAAAATTTGACCCCCAACAAAATTTAATTCATTGGCAAATACGCCTAGAAGCTTTAATTGCTCATCTAGAACCACAATATCGAGCCAAAGTAGCGAGAAATTTACAACTAGCTGATGATGAAATTGCCAGATTAAGAAAATTAGAAGAAAGTAAAAATCAGCTAATTCAATCATTGCCAGCTTGCCAGCGTCCTAGCCAAATTGTGCATCTATTAAAACAGTTTGATTTACAGACATTAATATTAATTGCCTTACAAAGTCAGCGAGAAATTAGAAAACAAATTTGGCATTATTTAACCAACTTGTCTCATATTCAACCACTATTAAACGGTAATGATTTAAAACAACTCGGTTATCAACCCAGCCCTAAATTTAAGCAAATGCTGGATGACCTACTTACCGCTACTTTAGACGGAGTAATAAAAGATAGAAGAGAAGCAGAAATATATTTAAGAATCAGGGGAAACGCATCTAAATTTTTTTGACAAAAGACAATACATATGCAGGTAAAAAAAGAAAGTATTTACATGATATAAAGCAGCATGAAAGCAAATATTAAACAGAGGATTAGAGTGTTAGTTGTTGCATAAATAGAATC
>DATGXQ010000276.1:0-3249 GCA_035298905.1 Nostocaceae cyanobacterium
GAATAGAATTCGTGGCTACACAGGCAAAGTCCGCCTACGCGGACTAATGAAAAATCAAGGTTTTCAAACCCACGCAGGTGGGTTTTGTTTGTGTAGACGCGGTTTCTAACCGCCCATTTTTTGTTAAGTTGACACCTATGGATACTAAATCCTCATGAGTTGCACATTTTAGTTAAAAATGTTGTAGGGATACGGCATTGCCATATCCCTACGAATTAGGTTTTATTGGGAAGATTGTTTAGCTAAAGATTATGCTGTAACCATTTCACTTTCTAGACGGGCTAATCTTTCGGCTAGTAGTTGTTCTAGGGTAATTAGTGCTTTGGTAAAGCCTTCTATGCCTTCGGAGAGTTTGTCAGATGCCATTTTATCTTCGGCGTGCATCTTGTCAAAGGTGGCTTTATCAACAGAGATTTTTTCAATTTCCAAATTAGCAGCTTTACTAGCATCTAATTTTAGTGGCAGTTCACCAATTGTTGCTTGCAATTCTGCTAATAAATTAGGAGAAATAGTTAACAAATCACAACCAGCGAGTTCTGTAATTTCACCAATGTTGCGGAAGCTTGCACCCATAACTTCGGTTTTATAGCCGAATTTTTTGTAATAGTTATAGATTTTGGTTACTGATAATACGCCTGGATCTTCGGCTGAGGGATAGCTATCACGACCGGTTTGTTTTTTGTACCAGTCCAGGATACGACCAACGAAGGGGGAAATCAAGGTCACACCAGCTTCTGCACAGGCGATCGCTTGGTGAACACCAAATAATAAGGTTAAGTTACAATGAATACCTTCTTTCTCCAATATTTCCGCAGCGCGAATACCTTCCCAAGTAGCGGCAATTTTGATTAAAACTCTTTCTGGAGAAATACCAGCAGCTTTATACTGAGCAATGATATCCCGTGCTTTAGCTACAGTTGCCTCTGTATCATAGGATAAACGGGCATCTACTTCGGTAGAGACACGACCAGGGATAATTTGCAGAATTTTTAAACCGAAAGACACAGCCAAGCGATCGAAAGCCAAGGATAAAACTTCTTTTTGACTAGCTTTAGCCCCAGCATCTTTTTTGGCTTTAATTAAAGTTTGGTCAACAATTTCCTGATATTCTGGCATTTGAGCAGCAGCAGTAATCAGGGAGGGGTTAGTAGTAGCATCTTGGGGCTTGAATTGTTCGATCGCCTGGATGTCTCCTGTATCTGCAACCACAACGGTTACTTCTCTTAATTGTTCCAGTAAATTTTTAGCCATAATGTACTCCGTTAATTTTTCTGGTCTAGGATTTGGCTAATCCCCTCTTGTTTAAACTCATTCTTGGTCTGAATAATCCCGATTCTGGCAATTTTTCTTAACTGTTGCCTAATTTGGCTAGGTCAGCTTAGGCCACAGCCCTATTGTAGTCAGTTAGGCAGTGATTGGCTGTCCGATAGAATGCACTTTGATTAAACTAGTTGTACCGGATTTACCAATTGGGATGCCAGAGGTAATTACTACTTTGTCTCCTTGGTCAGCTAAACCCATGTTGACAACGGTATTTACCACTTTTGTAAACATTTCTTCTGCATTATGCACAGGGGGTATGAGCAATGGTTCTACTCCCCAAGATAAAGCTAACTGATTGTAGGTACTAGATTCAGGAGTCAGGGCAATAATCGGAGTCAGGGGACGATATTTAGAAATGAGTTTGGCTGTACTGCCGGATGTGGTATTACAAAGAATGGCTTTAGCACCAGTTTCGTGGGCAATACGGCAAACTGCCTGGGCTACTGATTCAGTAACGCTAAGACTACCTGCTGCATGATGCCAAGAATTTGTACTCCCATCTGGAAGGGCTTTTTCTGTTTCTACAGCGATATTGTGCATGGTTTGTACCGCCGCCACGGGAAATTGACCGACGGCTGTTTCCCCAGAAAGCATGACTGCATCCGTACCATCAAGGATAGAGTTAGCCACATCTGTAGCCTCGGCACGAGTCGGGTCAGGGGCGCTAATCATCGACTCTAGCATTTGGGTGGCAGTAATCACCGGTTTACCAGCCTGATTACAATGGCGGGTAATTTCCTTTTGAATCAAAGGGACTTGGTGAATAGGCATCTCCACCCCCAAATCACCACGGGCAATCATGATGGCATCCGTCACCTTGAGAATTTCATCTAGGTGTTCTACCGCTTCCGGGCGTTCAATCTTAGCGATGAGGCGAATTTTTGACCCAGCAGCCTCAATCATCCGTTGGGCGGGTTCTAGGTCTTGGGGCGATCGCACAAAAGAAACTGCCACCCAGTCTACACCCAACTGAATCCCAAACCGCAAATCCGCCAAATCCTTTTCAGTAATAGAACTCACAGGTAAAGGCGTAGAAGGTAAATTTACCCCCTTGTGAGTAGAAATTAAACCACCGATATTTACCTCAGCCCGGATTCTATCAGCATCCCGGCTAGTGACAGTTAACTTCACCCGACCATCATTAATTAAAATTGGTTCACCCGATCGCACCATTGCAAACAGCGTCGGTATCGGTAAAGGCAGTTCATCAATACTTTCTCCCTTGTCTTGCAACAGAAAAGTAACTTCCGTACCAGCCTCAACCATTAACCCATCTGGTGGTAATTTCCCCAACCGAATCTTCGGTCCACACAAATCTTGCATAATCGCCAGTGGTTTATCCAGATCCTCACTAATGCGGCGTAAATGCTGATAGGCTTGGGCGTGAACTTCATAAGCACCATGAGAAAAATTCAATCGTGCCACATTCATTCCCGCTTCTACCAAAGCCTCTAGCCTTTCAGGTGCAGCACTAGCCGGGCCAACAGTACAAATAATTTTGGTTCTTCGCATAAATCACAGGGATTAACAATAAAAGCACAGCACCCTGCACCCAATTTCCGTGGGGGTGGGGAGACCCCACCCTACAAACTGAATGTTTACGAAATTTCCAGCTTCAAGGTCGAAACTTGTACCTTAAAGGTCGAAACTTGTACCTTAAAGGTCGAAACTTGTACCTCAGAGGTCGAAACTTGTACCTCAGAGGTCGAAACTTCCAGCTTTGAGGTTGGACATTACGGCCATAGTTTGTTTTCAGTCCCTATCCTGTATAACAGAAAAGCCAAAAATCAAAAGTCAAAAACTTAACAGTATGAGGTATGGGAAACAGACGAGGGGATACGGGGACGCGGGGACTCGGTGACGCGGGGACGCGGGGACGCGGAGAAAGAAGGACAAAAAATTCTCCCCATCTCCCCATCTCCCCAT
>DATGXQ010000277.1:0-8402 GCA_035298905.1 Nostocaceae cyanobacterium
CAGTACGTTGGGGGATAGTTCCCATGACTGAACCGACTAAACCAAAGATAATACAAACGAAAGGAAAAGCTATTTTTTGTTGAATACGAACTTCTAATTTACGGATTTTTTGTCGATCGCCAGCCAAACGTTCTATTTCTAATTGAGCCAGAGCTTGAGATATATTCATCTCTCCATAGTCACGGCTCTTTTCTGCTACGTCTAAAGGTGTGCGGGGTAGCTGTAGCTGTTGATTTTCAAACCGGACAATATTTCGGTAGGAATTATCTGGTGCAACTAAATAAATAGTACCTTTACGAAAGTCCCAAAGTTTTTGGGCAGAGTTCCACTCAGCCGACTCAGCTACCACAATTTGATTGAGACCTTCTTGTGAGCGATCGATAATTGTTAAACCCTTCATTTGCTTACCGTCAAATTGGTCAGCATAGAACAAGCGAGACAGAATTCTACTGTTACTGCCATCAGCTTGTTTAACTTCTCGATATTCTGGATAGTAAATATTTTGTTGTTTAAATTTGGGCTGATCTGATTTTAAAGCTTGGGAGAGAATTTGACTAGCTTGGTAATTACTGGCTGGGGCTATTTGCTCATTAAATACATAGGTCATGCCTGTAACTAAAGAACTCATCAGCACGGCAGTAAATACCATTCGATAAACACTTACTCCACATCCCCTTAAAGCAATTAATTCACTTTCACTAGACAAACGGCTATATGTCATTAAAGCGGCTAGCAAAGTGGACATGGGAAAGGAATAAACCATCACATAAGGTAGTTTTAATATAAAAACTTGTATTGCTATATTAATAGGTAGTCCAGATTCTACGACTTTTCGTAATAAGTCAAATAAGCTATCAATTGCTAATACCACAGAAGTAAACGCTCCCACACCAAATAAAAATGGCGGTAGCAACTGCATAGCCAAGTACCGATCCATAATGGAAAATGGCAGCAGTGAACTAATGGTGTAGAAAGATTTAATCTTTTTTGGTATCATAATTGAGCTTGGTAGTGTTAGAAATTAAAAATTAAAAATTAAAAATTAAAAATTAAAAATTAAAAAAATGAGCAATAAACCTCTTTAATAGTAAATAGATTTTTAACTAAGTTGAGGTCAGTAATAATTTCCCATTCTCACCTGTACCCTGCACCCTGCTCTCCTCTGCTCCCCTGCCTCCTACTTAAGCTGAGAAGTTATCACCCAAATAATATTGTCTGACAAGAGGGTTATTGTAAAGTTCATCAGCAGTGCCAAAGGCGAGGATTTGTCCTTCACGCATAATATAACCCCGATCGGTGATAGCCAGAGTTTCTCGGACGTTGTGGTCTGTAATTAATATTCCCATACCGCGATCGCGTAATTGACCAACGATTTGTTGAATTTCTGCAACAGCGATCGGATCAACTCCAGCAAATGGCTCATCTAGTAATAAAAATGCTGGCCCCTCTACACCCGCAGCCAAAGCCCTAGCTAACTCCGTCCGTCTGCGTTCACCACCAGAAAGCTGAATACCTTTACTATTTGCCACTTTTTCTAAGCGAAATTCTCGCAATAAATTCTGTAGCCTTCTTGACCAATCCCAACGCGGAACATTAGTTTGTTCCAGCACTAACAAAATATTCTCTCTGACGGTGAGCTGACGGAAAACGCTGGCTTCTTGAGCTAAATAACCGATGCCTAATCTAGCTCGTTTGTGCATGGGCAAACCGGTGATATCTCTATTATCTAACCAAACTCGCCCTTGATTGGGTTTTTCTAAACCTGTAGCAATGTAAAATGTTGTCGTTTTACCAGCGCCATTGGGACCTAATAAACCGACAACTTCACCTTGAGCAACAGAAAGATTAACGCGATTAACTATTACTCGCTTGCCATAGGATTTGTGAATATTTTCTAAAACAATTTTCACTATTCCTGTCTCTTGTCAGTAGTAGATGCTAGTTAGAACGCCGGAGGGAGGGAGTTTTGGGTGCGGGTTGAGCTTGGTTATTAGATTCAGATTCCTGCACCATGTAGATAGATTCTACTTGCCGATTACCTTGGGGTAAAGCCACAAACCGCCCTTCGTCAATTAAATAGGTGACTTTCTCCGCTCGAATACTGTTACCGCCCTGTTGCAAAATATAAACATTGCCAGTAAAGTCTATGCGCCGTTCTTTACTAAAATATTGGGCTTGAGCTGCTGTTGCTTGCAGTTGGCGGGCGGGATATAACATTTGCACGTTACCACGGGCTGTAATTACTTGTGTTTTAGCATCGTATTCTTGGACATCAGAACGAATAGTTAACGGGCGATTTCCTCCAGATGACTGGGCTGTGGCTGTTTTTACTTGGGTAGGTAGTATGGTTGCGCCTAGTAGCGCAAACGGTAGCATGAGGGCAAATCCCAGGCGACGCATTTTCAGTCTTGATATTTGATAGCGATTTATCATAGCATTTGGACAGGGATGATTTGAGCTGGTATTCCAATTATGTGAAGCACTTTATCCGGTGAGAATATCTACTATCGGGAATAATTGCTTATAAATATTAGGATGAGAACTGGCAACTATTGACGCTGTTCTCAAATTTTAAGTTTCTTTTGATATTTGTGGGAACTACCAATGTTAGTGATTATCCCACGCGGGAATTTAAAATAATGCTACTTGCTGCTAAATAAAAAATGTGCGATCGCGTGGCCAATATTACAACCCATTGCTAATTGTTTTAGTCAGGACGGGCTAGAAGCCCATCCGATAACAAATGCCTAGATTTAGGCTTGTTCACTACTCTCTACAGCAGATTTCAGGTAAATGAGGTACAATTTTTTGCAGCAAAGCCTTATTATAAGAGACTTTCAAGCCTGTTCCCCGTTCCCTGTTCCCTGTTCCCTGCTGTAAAATTAACCACCGAAACCAGGAATCAACCGTTTTAAAGCTCGACCGGCGACATCACCATAACGTAATTCACCACACAAAACTTTACTCATCAGTTGAGCGCCAGAGGGACGTTTTACGCCGACTTTATAACCGATACCAGGGAAACGATAGAAAGCACCGGCTAATTTTTGCGCCCAGGCCATTTCTGAACCCCATTGTTCGGTCAGTGCTTCGGTATATTTTTCTAAAGCGTTAATATCACCACTTAATGCGTCATTAATGGCGCTGGCTGCGAGTAAACCGCTAAAAATTGAGGGGCGGATACCTTCTGCTGTCATGGGGTCAACTACACCAGCTGTTTCCCCAGCTAAAACAGCGTTTTGAGTGTGCAATTTTTGATTTCCATCCCACAAACAAAGGGGATGAGTAAATTGTTTACTGGTTGTTAGGTCTATGTTAAATGATTTGGCGTATTCATCTAATACTTTCTTAAAGTCTTGGGTTTCTCCACCAATAAAAGTTCCTGCGCCAATTGAATAAGTATTGGCTTTGGGGAAGTTCCAAATATAACCGTTTTTGACTAAACCAAATTCAAAATGAATTGTCGATTTATTTGCTACATTAGCGGGAATTTCTGCTTCTAATGCCCCGGCTAAACGGCGTTTGAATTCTTTAAATCCTAGCCATTTGGACATCGGACCCTTTGCACCATCGGCAGCAATTAAATAGCGTCCTTCTACTGGGCCGTTGACTGTGTTAACTTGCCAACGATCGCTCTTAAACTCAATTCCTGTTACTTCTGTATTATCCTGCAATTTTGCGCCTTGCTGCTGGGCTTGTTGCATCAGGAAATGGTCAAATACATCGCGCTGCACTAGCCAGACTGGTTCTTTGGCGGCAATTTTCGCTTCTACGGGGTCGCCTAACTTCCAAGTAAAGCGGATTGATTCAGCTTTGAGGGAAATGGCTGGACTAAAATCAAAATCAAACCATTGAGCGATCGCGGGTGAGACTCCACCACCACAGGGTTTGTATCTGGGTAAGGGTTCTTTTTCTAAAACTAAAACTGAACGCCCTTTTTTAGCTAAATGGTATGCTGCTGTTCCGCCTGCTGGCCCAGCCCCAACGATGATACAATCGTACATATGCCTGATTTTCCGCTCCTCAATTTGTTGATGTTCTAGTATATATCTCTAATCTACAAGCTGCTCATCTGCACAAAATTCAATTGCTGGGATTTGCCTGGCTGCATTTATCCGTTAATCTCTGTTGATTATTCATGCAGTTTATATCTATAGCAATCCGATCTGAGTTGTGGACTGACTTGTGGAGAGAAGGGAACAGGGAACAGGGAACAGGGAACAGTTAGAGTTCATAAATGATTTAGGATTGCTATAGTATCTGGCTATCATGGCTAAGATACAATTTCTGATTTCTATCGTCTACAAATTTTTCAGTAAGCATTGATGATTTTTTATAAATTTTTGGTAAACAGCTAAATTGCAGCAGATTTTAGCTAAATGAGGTACAAATGTTAGGAACAAAGCCTGATGCTAAAAGACTTTCAACCTTCCTGTTCCCTGTTCCCTGTTCCCTGTTCCCTGCTGTAACAACAAAAGCTGAAGAATTGTGCAGTCAATTCCTCAGCTTTTAATTTGTAAATTCAGTGGTTCTGAGTGGTAAGTGCTGAGTTGTAAATGTTGCCCTATTAGTAAATTTAACAAGTGACATAATTGTTGTTTTCTCGACTCAGCACTTTTGTAAAATCAAACTCAGTCCTGTTTAGACGGTGGTAATGTCCTTTTCCTTCTCTGCCAACAATTCATCGATTTTTTCGATGTATTTGTTAGTTAGTTTTTGCAGTTTATCTTGTTGATCCCGTGCTTCATCTTCTGAGATTTCCGCACTTTTCTCTTGTTTACGAATTGAGTCTAAAGCATCACGGCGGATGTTACGAATGGCGACTTTACCCTCTTCCGCATACTTAGCAGCTATCTTGACTAATTCTTTGCGGCGATCGCTAGTCAAAGGTGGAATATTTAACCTGACCACAGAACCGTCATTACTGGGAGTTAAACCCACATCTGACAGAGATATTGCCTTTTCAATCAGGTTTAAGCTGCTTTTGTCATAAGGCTGAATCAGGATTGTTGAAGCATCTGGGGTGGTAATGTTGGCTAGAGATTTTAGAGGTGTAGGTGAACCATAGTATTCTACCTGTACCTTATCTAGTAAACTCGCATTAGCGCGACCAGTGCGAATTGTATTAAAAGCCCGTTGAGTCGAATCAACGGTTTTTTGCATTGTACTCTCAGCTTCAGCTAATTTCACAAGAACCTCCCACAAGAGTGCCGATCGATTCTCCCATAACTGCCCGGTGGATATTGCCTCGCACCGTTAAGTCAAATACAAGGATAGGGATATTATTTTCTTTACATAAGGCAATGGCGGTACTATCCATTACTCGCAAATCCTTAGCCAGAACGTGGGTGTAAGTGAGGCTGGTATAACGCTTGGCATTGGGATAAATTTGGGGGTCAGCGTCGTATATCCCATCTACTTTGGTGGCTTTAAAAATCACTTCCGCATCAATTTCTGCTGCCCTGAGTGCGGCAGTTGTATCAGTTGTAAAGAAGGGATTTCCTGAACCAGCGCCAAAAATTACCACCCGCCCTTTTTCTAAATGACGGATGGCACGACGACGAATATAGGGTTCTGCTAATTCTTGCATAGCGATCGCCGTTTGTACTCGTGTCTGTACCCCCATACGTTCTAGCGAATCTTGCAGCGTCATGGCGTTCATTACCGTGGCAATCATCCCAATGTAGTCGGCGGTTGCCCTGTCCATTCCTGACGATGCCGCTTTCACGCCTCGAAAAATATTACCGCCGCCAACAACAATCGCCATCTGAACGCCACTGGCTACCACCTCTCCTACTTCCTGAGCTATTTCCTTCACCACCTCTGGATCAATCCCATAGCCCATGTTGCCCATCAAGGCTTCACCGCTTAGTTTAAGTAAAACCCGCCGGTAATTCGTTCCCATGAAAGTTACGCTTTATCGAAAAAGTTGCAATTGCCTCCAATTTAAGATAGCAGTAGTGTGACTACCTGTGTCTAGTCCAAGAAGGCAGGAGGTAGGAGGCAGAGGAGCAGAGGTCTACTGGCAGAAATCCTAACGCTGACGCTGCGCGGGGGAGCAGGGGGGAAAAATAGAAATATTTTCTTTGTCTTCCTCATCTTCTTCATCTCCCCTCAGAGCGTCACCGCGTCACCGCGTCTCCCCTCTCCCCTCTTTATTCTCCCCTCTCCTCATCTCCCTCATCTCCGCCATAATAATGCTGTGCCGACTTGTGGGGTTTCTGCTGTCTGGATGGGTTGCCCTTGAAATAAAGCCGCGATCGCTGTGCGTAAATATTCTACTTTCACTGCTAAAGGATCTTGGGGGCGATCGTCAATCTGACCTTTGTAACGCACAATTCCCTGGTGATCAATTAAAAAAGCTGTTGGTGTACTTACAACCCCAAAGCTGCGGGTTACATCTTGAGTTGGGTCCCACAAATAGGGAAAATTTAAATTATGTTGCTGGGCAAAAACTTTCATATTATCAAAGCTCTCCCTTGGGTCTTGTTTAGCATCATTCCCATTCAGACCAATCAAAGTAAAGCCATTAGATGCAAACTCTGCTTGAATATTCTTTAGCTTATCTAAATACGACTCCACATAAGGACAGCGATTGCACATGGAGATTACACACAGCGATCGAAAATTTTCCAGATAACGGCTGAGGTGGTGTACTTGGTTATCAACACCAGGTAACTCAAAATCTGGGGCGTAGCTCCCGACTGGAGTATCAATTGTTTCTAGTAAAGTCATATTATTGTATCCGCAGAAACTAGGAACAAAACTTTATGCAAACTAGCGTCAGTTTCCGGCTGCAAAACCACGCCTTAGCGGAGTTAACACTCACATGATTTTATAGATTAGTTTAGCCAACGTAAATTGTAAAACTACTGAATCTATTACTAGTGACTATTGAGACATTTATTTTAAGCTGTTATTTAGTAATGTTATTTAACAAATCTTCAAAAATAATTACCTCTTCCTCTCACCAAGAACTTTGATTGTTATGATTTAATAAGTTATGTTTAGTAAAAGCAAAATTTTATACAAAGTTTGAGATTGTCACCTGACAGGAAAATATCAACTTTAATTTTTCCACACGGAGAAATTACATTTATTACAAAAAATTCTCATACTAAACCTGTACGTAAAGAATAATATTCACTAACCCCCTATGACAACCTCCACAAACACATTTACATCTACCAAAACCTGGACTTGGCAAGGTTTCCCCATCTGCTACCAAACCCAAGGTAGTACAGGCCCAGCCGTTATACTGGTACATGGTTTTGGTGCTTCTTGGTTGCACTGGCGAAAAAATATACCAATATTAGCGGAAAATTGTCGGGTTTATGCCATTGATTTAATTGGTTTTGGTGCTTCAGCAAAACCCGAACCGGGAGAACAAATTAACTACACGTTAGAAACTTGGGGACAGCAACTAGCTGATTTTTGTCGTCAAGTGGTAGGTGAACCGGCTTTTTTAGTGGGAAATTCTATTGGCTGTATTGTGGCCATGCAAGCAGCAGTAAACAGTCCTGATATTGCCTTGGGAGTTGCTTTGCTTAACTGTTCTTTGCGATTATTGCACGATCGCAAACGGCAGACCCTATCTTTTACTAAACGCTTTGGCGCACCCCTACTACAACGCTTTCTATCAATTAAACCAGTAGGTCAATTCTTCTTTAGTCAAATTGCCAAACCAAAAACAGTACGTAAAATCTTACTTCAAGCCTATGCCAACGCCGAAACAGTTACAGATGAACTAGTAGATATTCTCACCGCACCAGCTAGTGACCCGGGTGCAGTAGCAGTATTTCTCGCCTTTACGTCTTATTCCAGTGGTCCCCTTCCAGAAGACCTCCTACCTGTTTTACCCTGTCCAGCAATTATCTTATGGGGAGCAGCTGACCCTTGGGAACCAATAGAATTAGGTCAAGAATTAGCCAACTTTCACCAAGTACAAAAATTTATTCCCTTACCAGGAGTAGGACATTGTCCACAAGATGAAGCACCAGAGCTAGTAAATCCCATTTTACAGCAATGGATTAAAGAGCGATCGTCCGGGTAAAACTACAGCAAATTTCAGGTAAATGAGGTACAAATTTTTAAAACAAAGCTTTATGCTAAAAGACCTTCACCCCTGTTCACTGCTGTAACTTTTAACAAAAACTTGACTTTTCCCCTAAATGGCTTTTGCTAGGCAAAAATAATCTAGGGGAAAGTCTCGTTTTTGTACACCCCACATCCCCATCTTTCTGAATGAGGGGGAATTACAGCGTTTTAATTAAAAGAAGTTCAGCAAGTAATAAAAAACGGCGGAAATGATGAGTCTAATTTAAAGTCAGGGAAGAGTATACTGTCTGGGTATTTTACCACCAGCGACGGGGTCTATGATGACCCCAACCACCACCCCAACC
>DATGXQ010000278.1:0-5326 GCA_035298905.1 Nostocaceae cyanobacterium
AGGAGGAGATACAGACTAAATCTCTCTCTTCCACCATTCAACGGGAAGCTGCACCAGAAGAGGAAGAACTCAAAATGAAACCTCTTTCTTCTACCATTCAACGGGAAGCTGCACCAGAAGAGGAGGAGATACAGACTAAATCTCTCTCTTCCACCATTCAACGGGAAGCTGCACCAGAAGAAGAAGAACTCAAAATGAAACCTCTCTCTTCCACCATTCAACGGGAAGCTGCACCAGAAGAAGAGGAGATACAAACTAAATCTCTCTCTTCCACCATTCAACGGGAAGCTGCACCAGAAGAAGAAGAACCAGTTCAAGCTAAATCTTCTGACGGTGCAACTCCTGCAACAGCAAATCTGGAAGAATCAATTAACTCAGCCAAAGGTAGCGGACAGGAACTAGCACCAAACGTCCGTAAATCAATGGAAGGTGCTTTTGGGGCTGACTTCAGTAGCGTGAAAGTACATACAGATAGTAAGTCTCACGAACTAAATCAGTCAATTCAAGCAAGAGCATTTACCACCGGACAAGATATCTTCTTCCGTCAAGGAGAATATAATCCCGATAGTCACTCTGGACAGCATTTATTAGCTCATGAATTAACTCATGTTGTACAGCAAAATGGTTCCAAAGTTAGCAAAAAGAATAAAGAATAATTCCATTTTAGAAACTTAGCAATACTAGCTAAAGATAGTTGGTACAAACATTGGGTTTATCGACTGAAGTAAAGTCAAAAACTAGGTCGATAAACTTTTTTACTAACTTTAGATTAGATCCGGAGATTTAACTAACCAATACAGCAGGGAACAGGGAACTCTTAACAGGGAACAGAGTTGAAAGTCTCTTAGCATAAAGTTTTGTTACTAAAATTTGTACCTCATTTACCTAAAATCTGCTGTACTTTGATTCTTGTCAACTTGTAACAGCTTTAATCATCCATTGTTGGAGATAAATTATTAAGATTTCAGTAGCCAAAATTTAAAGATTTTATGTAAAAACATATTGGGCGATCGCTCCTGCTCATAGGTGTTGTTGCTAACATTGGTAAGTTGCCATCACCCTGAGCTTGACTTTACCAAAAAGTCTAATTCCTTACAGTAGATAAAACGTGTAATATGCCCGACTAGGAGTAATGATTGCTAGGGGTGTCAGCTGTGGTTAAAGATGCAGGGAAAAAAGTAGCTCAGGATGCAGGGAAAAAAGTAGCTGATAGTGCCGGTCAGAAAGCACTTCAAGATGCTGGTAAACAAGCAGCAGATCAGGCAGCTAAACAAGCAGTTACTCCGCCTAGTAAAAGTATTCTTGAAGAAGCTATGGAGCGCGAAGCCGTAGCACAGAGACTCAAAACCGAAGCTCGCGCTCAGACAAGACTACCAGGACAACTGCGTTGGATAGAAAGGTTTTATTGGGTTTTTGGTTACATTCAAGCGGCTGCTGCACCAACCACAGAGAAAGTTAAAGCCAGAGTTAATAAGTTTTTTAAGAAAGAGCAAGACGTAGAAGTTGTTACACCAGAAGAAGCACCAGTCAAAACTACTGAAAAACTAGGTATTTATCTGGGTGTTGATCCAGTTTACAGAAAGTATCGTTGCCCTAGTGAGAATATCATTGGCTGTGAGTGGGCGCAAGCGACTCTTGAGGAAAATGCTCAAGCTAAATACTGTAGTAAATGTGAATTTCCCGTCATTTTACCGCCAAAAGCCGAATTTCGCGGATACCGTGGTCGATATCGCATTGAAGAGTGGCTAGGACATCGGGGAATGGGTCGGATATATTTGGGTAGTCGAGTTACAGACCAGCAACCAATAGTAGTTAAAGAGTATCTTTTACCACAAGCCGCTTTTAACCCTGAAGAAACAAGAGACCGTAAACAAGCCTTTGAACGACTAGCTGGCTTGAATTTAGCAGATGGCAGAATTCAAGATATTCGCCTAAATGCACCTTGGGATGCGATCGCTGATCCAGTAGAAGAACGGTGTTATCTTGTAACTACTGGTAATCAAGATGCCTATCCTACCCTTAGCACCTACCTAGAACAAAAAGGTGCAATGACGGAAAGAGAAATCCGTCGTTTTCTTGACCAAGTATTACAAACTCTACAATTTATTCATACACAAAAATTTAGTCTTCCCTCTGGCCAAGTCTTACAAGGCATCCCACATGGTAATCTGAATCTAAATAGCTTATTAATTCTTGAAGATAACAGAGGCTTTTTTATTCATGTGAGCGACTTAGCATTATGGGAGAGAGTGTTTGATTTACCTACTACTAAACCAACAATTCCTACACCTGCTCAGGATTTAGTAGATTTAGGGAATTTAGCATTTATTTTGTTATCAAATAAAATAGCTTCTGCAAATAATTTGCCTCTCAACCCCAGACAAAATGAAGGTTGGCAACCAGTAAGTCGAGAATTAAGAGAATTTATTGAGAGACTTTTGGAGATAGGCACACCTTTTGCTAGTGCTGAAGAAGCTAGACAAGCACTTTTGAAACTACCACCACTTCCCCCCACCATTGACTTAGTAGAAATTACCGGGGAAGCAGAACAAGATAAAGCTAAATTACGTCGTCCTCCACTACTATTGTTAGGTATCTTTGGCTTATTATTGCTCATAGCATTAGTATGGTACATTTTACAACAATGGCAAAAACAGTCTAATTTATCTGAAGATGCAACTGTTTGTTGCCTGGAAGATGTAGCTGCTGTGCCTCCGGGTAACTATTTCTATGCTAGTGAAAAAAATGGCACTTGGAACTACATTCAAACTCAAACAAACTTGATTTTGAAAAACCAAACACTAGAAGAAAAGCTCAGAGAAAGCCAACCCAAACTAAATCTATTTTATCAACCAGCAGATTCATTTGGCACGGCTATTACTAGAATGAAAGCTGGTGAAATACAATTCGCAATTACTAACCTAGTTAATAGACCCACAGCAGAACTACAATATCAAGAAGTTGCCTATGATGGAATAGTGGTATTTATAGCTTTTAGTTACTCAAAACGTGACAAAAGTTTACCGAAAGCATTAAACGGACAAATAACTTTTGAACAAATCCGCGACTTGTACACTGGTAAAATTACCAATTGGCGGCAAATAGATCCAAACTTGCCTAAGTTACCAGTTAGGCTATATATGCCACCAGATCAAGAAACAGCAGAGATTTTTGAACAAAGAGTATTAAAAGACGCAAACGCGATCGCTACTTTCAAATCATTGCAGAATAATGAACAACCCAACAACTTATTCACCCAAAATTCATCTCAAAATTCAGCCATAAAAATTAACCGTCTGGATACAACAAAAATGCTACAGCAGGTATTACGTGACTTTGAAGTAGACGACATTGGTAGCATTGGATTCTCCACAGTGAGTAAAGTTTTTGGTCAATGTTCTGCTTATCCCCTAGCTGTTATCGATGGAGAAAAGCCAGCAGTCCAACCCCTGATCCAAGACAACGGAAATCCTGTAAGTCCCAGTACCGACCTTTGTGACGACAAAGGTAGCTACAGGCCCAACATAGAAGTCTTTAAGACAGGTAGCTACCCACTCAGCTATCCAATAGTAGTAATTTATCAAGGAGATAACAGTCGTCCCCCCATTGGTCTCAAATTTGCCGACATGCTGAGAACAGAAGAAGTACAGCGCCTCCTAGAAAAAGCCGGCTTAGTCCCAATACAAAGACCTCAGAGATAACAAACTCAGGTAAAATACTGGTTGCATAACTAAGTATTTTTGTAAACTAGACCTTAGTCGAGTAGTCAGTGTATATGAAAACTGAGTATAATATTTACATGCTAGACTTAGTGTGCTTAAAACTAAATGGAAGAAAAGCAAGATCCCAAAAAACTGGGAAAATTAGCAGCTAAAGTAATTGGCGATCAAAAATTACTGCGATCGCTCAGTGATAAAGTTTATAAACTGATGCTTGAAGACCTGCGACAACAAAAAGAACGCAGCAAACAATAAAGGGAGTTTGTAATAATGGTAAACGCCAGCCATGCACTAAACTACGTCACTGCCAACCGCTTCTATGTAGAAATTGGCGGTAGTATCAGTGCTTGTTTCACTGAATGCAGTGGTTTAGGAGTGACGATCGACCCAGAAAGGATTATGGAAGGGGGTGTAAACGACCAACAAAGAATATTGTTAGGTCCAGCAAAATTTTCTGATGTCACCCTCAAACGAGGTGTCACCAACGACTTAACCTTTTGGGAATGGATTAGTAAAGCTCTAGGTGGTACAGGCGCTCGTCGGAACGTTAATATTTTAGTCTTTAACCAAGCTGGAGAAACTATGCAGGCTTGGACACTTATTGGTGCTGTACCCATATCATGGAAAACACCAAGCCTAACCGCCGACTCCAACACAGTAGCCGTAGAAGAATTAGTTTTAGCATACGAAGGTTTAAAAGTCGCTAAATCAGGTGGTGGCGGCGCATCACCACTGTCAGAACGTGATGGTTCAGGATTCTTTTCTAGCAATTGATAAATTATTATGGCAGAAAATCAGGGAATGGGGTCTGGTTTTAATCTTCCTGAAGAGCAAACACAAATCCCAGAAATTGGTATCAAAAATCCGCTATTAAGTCATAGCCCATTAGGACAAAAATTAATCAGTCCCAAATTTCTGTCGCCTTTGGGAGCTAAATCCTTATCTAACTTTGATCCTTCTGTATTTACTCCTACAGAATCATCCAGTGATACACAATCAGAAAATCCGTACCAGAATTCGCCTTTTTTCCCTGAATACCGATCGCAACAAATAAGTGCATCTCCTTCTACTACAAATAACATCAACACACCAGCCATCCAGACAAAAATAGAGACCAATAATTCGACTTTGAGCAGTGAAGCATTAGCTCAAACGATTCATATTGTAGACCACCAATCAACAAATACAGAAACACCAGTCTTACAAAGACAAGTTGATTCAGTCGCATTTGCAGAAAATACATCAACAAATACAGAAACACCAGCCTTACAGAGACAAGTTGATTCGACGACATTTACAGAAAGTAGCAACTCATCAATAGATACCTCAAAAAAAGCTACAAATGTAACAGCAAATCCCAGTGAAACTCCAGTCATTCAAACACAAACAGAAACAAATAATTCAAAGTTGAGTAGTGAACCATTTACTCAAACTGGGGATAATGTAAATCATCAATCATTAGATGTAGAAACACCCATAGTTCAAAGACAAACTGATTCAACCACATTTGCAGAAACACCAGTCTTACAGAGACAAGTTGATTCGACGACATTTACAGAAAGTAGCAACTCATCAATAGATACCTCAAAAAAAGCTACAAATGTAAC
>DATGXQ010000279.1:0-3600 GCA_035298905.1 Nostocaceae cyanobacterium
GTGTCGGTCAACGGTATTTAATTCAACATTCCGCCGGTTCTGGTAAAAGTAATTCTATTAGTTGGTTAAGTCATCAACTGGTGGAACTGACTGATAATAAGGACACTAGCACGGTTTTTGATTCAATTATTGTGGTGACAGACCGTGTAGTTCTTGACCGCCAAATTAGGGATAATATTAAACAGTTTGCTCAAGTTAAAGGTGTGGTAGAAGCAATTACAGAAGGTAGTAAACAACTGAAACAAGCTTTAGAGGAAGGGAAGAAAATTATTATTACAACGGTGTTTAAGTTTGCTTTCATTATACAAGAAATTAAGTCTTTGGCTGATAAAAAATTTGCAATTATTATTGATGAGGCGCACTCTAGTCAAAGTGGGACGGCGGCGGCAAAAATGAGCGCGGCTTTAAATAAAACTGAGGAGGAAGAAGAGGAAACTACAGAAGATAAAATCTTGCGAATTATTGAGGAACAAAAACTTGCTCCCAACGCCAGCTATTTTGCTTTTACTGCTACTCCTAAAAATAAAACTCTGGAAACTTTTGGAGTTAAAAATGCTGACGGCAAGCCTCAACCCTTTCATAATTATTCGATGAAACAAGCCATTGAGGAAGAATTTATTTTAGATGTCTTAGCTAATTATACTACATATCAAAGCTATTATAAGATTCAAAAGATTATTGATGATAATCCTAAGTTTGATACAAAACGCGCTAAGAAAAAGATTAAACAATATGTGGAGGGACACCCGCAAGTTATCCGCCAAAAAGCGGAAATTATGATTGATCATTTTCTTGCGGAAGTGATTGACCAAGGAAAAATTAAGGGTGAAGCTAAGGCGATGGTGGTAACGAGTGGAATTATGAATGCTATTCGTTATAAGTTGGCTTTTGATGCTTATTTGCGAGAAATTAATTCACCTTATAAAACGATTGTGGCTTTTACGGGAAGTAAGAATGTAGATGGTAAGATGGAAGATGAATCTTCTTTAAATGGTTTTCCGAGTAAAGAGATTCCAGAGGAGTTTAAAAAGAGTGAATATCGGTTTTTGATTGTGGCAGAAAAATATCAAACTGGTTTTGATGAACCACTTTTACATACTATGTATGTGGATAAACCTTTGGCGGAAATTAAGGCTGTACAAACTTTATCACGGTTGAATCGCGCTTATAAACCTGATAAGAAAGATACGTTTATTTTAGATTTTGTCAACTCAGCAGATGCAATTAAGGCGGCTTTTGAACCATTTTATCAAACGAGTATTTTAAGTGAAGAAACAAATATCGATCGCCTGAATGATTTACAAGATGCACTAGATAATTATCAAGTTTATTCAGAAACTCAAGTTAATGAATTAATGACCATTTTTATTAATGGTGGAGAACGGGAACAACTCGACCCAATTTTAGATGAGTGTAAACAAAATTTTATTGATGAATTAGACTCGGAACAGCAAGTAGATTTCAAGAAAAAAGCTAAATCTTTTGTACGTAATTATCAATTTTTGGTACAAATTCGCAGTTTTCGTAATTCTTATTGGGAAAGTTTAAAAACCTTTTTAAAATTGCTGTTGAATAAACTTCCTAACCTAAATGATACAGATTTAACAAAGGGTATTTTAGAAAGTATAGATATTGATAGTTACCGAGTGGAATTACAAACAACTCTAGCTATTCAGTTAGAAGGAGGTCAAGAAATTGCACCCACCCCAGCCGATACCCTTGGTAGTCAATATGACCCCAAAGTAGATTATCTCAGTCAGATTATAGAAGAATTTAATCAACGCTTTGGTAATATTCCCTGGGCTGAAAATGATCAAGTATGGCGGTTCTTACTAGAACAACTACCCAATGAAGTCAGCCAAGATGAAGAATATCAAAACGCTAAAAAACATTCTGACCGTCAAAACGCTAAAATTACTTTTGAGAAAAAGCTAGTTGATAAATTCCAGACTTTTATTTTCGACCATACAGAAGCCTATCGCCAATTTACCGAAGACCCTGATTTTAAAGTCTGGTTAGCCAATACATTGTTCAATCAAGATTATAATCAGGAGGCCGCATAATCAAGCAAGCGGTTTTTACTCCCTCTGCGCTGACTTAAAAATGCGAACTATTGCGGAAATTAATGAAAAAATTAGCTGTCAACGGGCTGTGGTGTGGACAGCACAAGAGTTAAAAGCGCGTGTTGCAGAAATTGGGGTCACTCAAGCTGCTAAGGAAGTTGATGTGATTACCACTGGCACTTTTGAGCCAATGGAGTCAAGCGGGGCGATTATTAATTTAGGACATACTGACCCACCGATTAAAATCCGTCGTTGCTGGATAGATGGGGTACAAGCTTATTCTGGCTTTGGTGCGGTAGATTTATACCTGGGTGCAAGCTGCGCTGTAGAGACGATGGACGGGGAAGAGGTGCGCGAACGTGGGGGAGGTCATGTCATTGAGGATTTAATCGCCGGTAAAACTGTCCAGGTGCGGGCTGTGGGACAGGTGACAGATTGCTACCCTAGAGCGACATTTGAGACAACCGTTACCCGTGAAACTATCAATCAATTTTATTTATTTAATCCCCGCAACCTTTATCAAAATTTTATAGTTGGGGTGAATGGAGGCGATCGCCCCTTGCATACCTATCTCGGCCCACTCCAACCCCGGCTAGGAAATGCTGTTTACTCCAACCCAGGGGCGATTTCTCCTTTGTTCAATGACCCGGATTTACAAATTATCGGTATCGGGACAAGAATTTTTTTAGGTGGTGGTATCGGTTATGTGGCTTGGGAAGGTACACAGCACTTCCCTTTACAAAAGCGGTTAGCAAATCGCACTCCCATCGGCCCGGCGGCGACTTTGGCTTTGATTGGTGATGCTAAACAAATGGATGCGCGGTGGGTCAGGGGTTGTTATTTTAAGAGTTATGGCCCTTCTTTAATGTTGGGTGTAGGTGTACCATTACCCGTATTAAATGAAACTGTAATTGAACATTGTGCAGTGCAAGATCGAGATTTAGTTGCACCGATCGTAGATTTTTCTATACCCCGTCGTGTGCGTCCTACTTTTGGTTTGGTCAGTTATGCTCAACTGAAATCGGGAAAAATAACTATTGAGGGGAGAACTGTACGCACTGCACCTCTGGCTAGTTTGTTTCTCTCCCAACAAGTAGCGATCGAATTAAAACAGTGGATTGAAGCAGGTACTTTTACCTTAACAGAGTCTGTCGCCCCTATCCCTATGGAGCGCTCTTTTCTTCCTCAAGACCGTTGGACAGACCTGTAAACAATTCAAAATTCAAAATTCAAAATTCAAAATTCAAACCCCTCTTTTGCCCTAACGACTAGAAGTCGCGGCTATACAAGCAAAGTCCGCCTGCGCGGACTAATCAAGGAAAGGGGGGTAATAAGGCCGGATTTGGTACAAAATCTAAAATCCAAAATTTTAAGGACAGGGCAATGCCCTGTCCTGACAAATTACAGCAAATTTCAGGTAAATGAGGTACAAATTTTAGGAACAAAGCTTGATGCTAAGAGACTTTCAACTCTGTTCCCTGTTCCCTGTTCCCTGTTCCCTGTTCCCTGTTCCCTAGATTTTAGGTAAATGAGGTAC
>DATGXQ010000280.1:0-3490 GCA_035298905.1 Nostocaceae cyanobacterium
CCCACTCCCCAAGCCACTATGTATATTTGGGCTAAGTTACCCCCCGCATGGAGTCAAAACTCCATTGAATTTTGTACTCAGTTAGTTAAACAAACTGGTGTAGCCGCTTCCCCTGGTGCTGGTTTCGGTAAATCTGGAGAAGGCTACGTTCGCTTTGCTCTTGTTCAAGAACCAGCTACTTTGGAAATGGCTGTAGAAAAAATAGCACAGTTCTTAACCAGATAAATACAGAATTAACAACGTGTAGGTATTGGATGCAGAGTGCGGGGTGCAGGAGGCAGGAGGGCAGGAGGAAAGGGACGCGGGGACGCGGGGACGCGGAGAAAGAAAGACAAAAAGATTCTCCCCTCTCCCCTCTCCGTGTCACCCCTCTCTTTATCTCCCCATCTCCCCATCTCCCCATCACCCCATCACCCCATCACCCCATCACCCCATCACCCCAATATTCACACCTGAGTATCACTTTTGCGTATTACCCCTGATTAAACAGTTGATCAGTCAGGGAAGATTCGTAATTTTTTTAAGGAAACTCTACAGTAGCTTTATTTAAAAATGTAGTTTATTTTCTTAAACTAGAGTCATATAAATAACTACTCAATGCTGGTAGTGCTTTCCGTTAGTCGTATTGTCAACCAGTCAAATTATGTAGTCAAGTCAACTAAAGCTGAGAAGCCGCAGTACAAAAATCAATTTCCCAACTCATACAAACTCAAATATGAACCAGCTTCTTAAAAAACTTGCAGTTAGTACGTCCTTGGCTGTTGGCGTAGCAGCGATCGCCACTAACCCAGCCCACGCTAGTACACTAACTGGTATAACTATTGGTGGTTCAGCACCAAATGATTATGTCGTTTATGATGTCAATGGTAATAATACTGTCGTTGTACCTAGCAACTTAGCAAATTTGCAGAAGGTTCTAGGGGGTGATGCTACAAATCCTACTGGTAATGTGGAGTTAGCTGCCAGCAGTGAACTAGCCAGTTTCAATTTCCAAAACAATACCAGCATCTCAGGAAAATTTGGCAACAAAACCTTAACTCTCAGCAGTTTGACAGCATTTGACTGGTTCGGTGCAGGGTTAAATACAACTTACGGCGCTGACACTTTTGCTACAAAGTGGTTTAATGACTTTTTAACTAAAGCGGGTGGAGCTAACTTAGTAGGTACTGCTACTGCTAATAATGCTTTTAACTTATTTTTAGGACTAAAAGGGTTTCAGCGCACCAGTGACCCCAACATATCTTACGTTTACAAAGATGATCCTACAGGTGACATTAAAATTGGTTTAGCAGGTCACTTCGATTTACAAGCTTACTACTCCCGACCAAATTCAGGCTTTGCTCCATTTGCTAGACTGTTACCTAGAGGCTTCCAAGCCAGTGAAGTTGTTAAGTATAGCTTAGATAATCAAAGCGGTTTTCTTTACAGTTTCTTTGCTACTCCATCAGGTTTAACTACCAATATCGGTTCAGATACTCTTTCTCATAGTGGTAACTATGAAGTGATTATTAAAGACCCTAAAACCGGTACTGGAACAGATACTAAAGTTCCTGAACCTGCAATGATACTTGGTTTATTAAGTGTAGCCGGAGTATTTGTAGTTAAAGGTAAGTCGAAAAAAGTTTCAGCATAAGATTTAGATTCAAGTTTAGACATCCAGTTTGGGAGCGATTCGCTCCCTTTTTTTATGCTAAAACGTTTGATAAGTATTGGTTAGCATTAATATTGTTTTTAGTCAAAGTTGCTGTAAATTGGCAGAGGAAGAGAAAGATATAGATGAGGTAAGAAAATAATTTACAGCAGGGAACAGGGAACTCTTAACAGGGAACAGGGTTGAAAGTCTTTTAGCATCAGGCTTTGTTCCTAACATTTGTACCTCATTTAGCTCAAATCTGCTGTATAACTTTAAATTACTAAATAAATATGATTTTTTTTAAATAAATAAAGCTCTATTCAATTAAACTAAAAAGCAAACAGATAAAATTAAAATGTTTACGTTTAATATTCTATCAGCTTTTGCGAGAGTAGCAGAAACTCTTGCACTTAATCCAGAAATATTGTTAGCAATGTTAGCAGGATAAGAGAGTAATCTGATATGATTGTTATAGTATCGAGAAGCTTTGCATTGAAATACAATAGCATCGGATGACGATACACAAGGATTGTTTAACAATCGATTGGCAATTGCAGATTAGACAAAAAGAAGTGATTGCTATACAAAAGTATTGGTTACAGCAGGGAACGGGGAACAGGTGAAGCAGCGCGGTCTTGGGGGTTTCCCCCATGAGCGACTGCTGAACCCGAAGGGGAACAGGGAACAGGTTTGAAAGTTTCTTAAAATTTGTACCTCATTTACCTGAAATCTGCGGTATCAGTTTGCTTGATGGTATGGGGTGATTGTGCTGTAATGAGTACATTAAGTCATTTCAGTAAAAATATCATGGAACCTGCTACTTTAGCATTAACGATCGCTACAATATTTCTGACTAAAGCCTTGGAAAAGTCTGGGGAAAACTTTAGTGATAGTTTAACAAAAATCATTGGAGAGGCGATCGCTAAAATTCGCAAACATTCCCCAACCACAGCCACAGCACTGGAAACAAGTGATCCGCAAGCATTAAACCTAGATGCAGACACCCTCGCACAAATCCCAGAAGATCCGATTTATGCTGAGTTAGTCAATACAGCCGAAGCAGAAGCAAATCCTAAATTTCAGGAGAAGTTTCAAGCCGTAAAAGCTGGTGGCACAATTAATATTATTGGCAAACAGATTACTATTTCACAAGCCGGTTCAGGAAATACTCAAAATAACAATTTTAGTAACTTCTAAACACCGAATCAAACCACATCATTATATTGTGGGGTGGGCATCTTGCCCGCCCTGTAATCATCACATTCTTTATTCACAAACTGCCATTAAAGGAATTTTATGAATTTTGACAATATTGAAAAGTTTATTAGTATCAGACAAGAAGGCGAAGGCAATACACAAAATAATATCATTTCCTTTCAGCCAACGCAACTAGAAGGAAATCCTTTTACACCACCGCAACCCCGTGAGGGTGGACTGTTTGGACGAGAGGAAGAACTAGCCAGACTCCATGAGTTATTGCAAAGTGGTAAAAACGTTTGTGTAGTTGCGGGGATGGGAGGAGTCGGTAAAACTGAACTGGTGCGAGAATATGCAGATAGACCAGAATGCAAATCTTTTTTTACAGGTGGCATCTATTATATAGATGTCAGAAATCGGGAAGACCTAGCGGCGGGAATTGTCGCATTGACGAAGTGGAAATTTAAAAGTGAGTTGCCCGCAAATTTGACATCACATCAAATCATAACACTTTGTTGGCAACAATGGAAGGGGCAAACAGAAAATATTTTATTGATTTTGGATGATGTTTCTAATTTAGCGGAAAACCTCAAACCTTATTTACCGCCAAAAGATTTAGTTACCATGCGCTTGCTGATGACTTCGCGGGAAACACCAGAT
>DATGXQ010000281.1:0-6528 GCA_035298905.1 Nostocaceae cyanobacterium
AAGATGCAGGAGAAGGCGGCATTGCAGGTGTAAATGTCACCCTGACAGGTGCAGGTGCAGATGGTGTAATTGGTACAGCAGATGACACCAGTGTTACAACCACCACTGATGCTGCGGGTCAATACAGTTTTAGCGGACTCACCCCTGGCAACTACCAAGTCACCTTTAACCAACCCAGTGGTTACAACTTCACCACACAGAATGCCGGTGGCGATGATACTGTAGACTCGGATGCTGATGCCACTACAGGCAAATCTCAAACTTTCACCTTAATTTCTGGAGAAACCAACACCACCATTGATGCAGGTCTGTTCAGACCAGCTAGTATTGGCGACTTTGTTTGGGAAGATAAAAACGTTAACGGTGTCCAAGATGCAGGAGAAGGCGGCATTGCAGGTGTAAATGTCACCCTGACAGGTGCAGGTGCAGATGGTGTAATTGGTACAGCAGATGACACCAGTGTTACAACCACCACTGATGCTGCGGGTCAATACAGCTTTAGCGGACTCACCCCTGGCAACTATCAAGTCACCTTTAACCAACCCAGTGGTTACAACTTTACAAAACAGGATGCAGGTAGCAATGATGCGGTAGACTCCGACGCTAATGCCACTACAGGCAAATCTCAAGTTGTTACCTTGGCCTCTGGGGAAAATAACACCACCATTGATGCAGGTCTGTTCAGACCAGCTAGTATTGGCGACTTTGTTTGGGAAGATAAAAACGGCAATGGCATTCAAGATGCAGGGGAAAATGGCCTTGCTTGTGTAGATGTGACTCTCAAAGGTGCAGGTAAAGATGGCATCTTTGGTACAGCAGATGACACCAGTATTACGACCACTACTGATCACAATGGTAAATACAGTTTTACCAACCTCACGCCTGGCGTTCCTTATCAAGTCATCTTCGAGAAACCCACTGGTTACAACTTCACCACACAGAATGCAGGTAGCAATGATGCGGTAGACTCAGATGCTAATACCAGCACAGGCAAATCTCAAACTTTTACCTTAGTTTCTGGGGAAAATAACACCACCATTGATGCGGGTCTGTTCAAACCTGCTAGCATTGGTAATTTTGTTTGGGAAGATAAAAACGGCAATGGCATTCAAGATACAGGGGAAAATGGCCTTGCTTGTGTAGATGTGACTCTCAAAGGTGCAGGTGGAGATGGCATCTTTGGTACAGCAGATGACACCAGCGTTACTACCACCACAGATCATTATGGCAAATACAGCTTTAGTGGACTGACACCTGGCGTTCCTTATCAAGTCATCTTCGAGAAACCTACTGGTTACAACTTCACCACACAGAATGCAGGTAGCAATGATGCGGTAGATTCTGATGCTGACCCCACCACAGGTAAGTCTCAAATTGTGACTCTAACTTCTGGGGAATATAACAAGACCATTGATGCAGGGCTGGTCAAAATTCGCTATGGTGACTTGTCGATTACCAAGACCGACTGTGAGGACACAGTAGCTCCTGGACAGAAGGTAACTTACAAAATTGTGGTCAGCAATAATGGACCCAGCACTGCTACCAACGCGCTGGTGAGCGATATCTTCCCAAGCATCCTGACAAATGTGCGTTGGACTAGTGAGGCTACCTGTGGAGCTTCCGGTAATCAAGCCAGTGGGACGACCTCAATTAACGATTACGTGACTTTGGAATCTGGTAGTAGTATCATTTACACAGTCACAGGTACGGTAGCTGCTAATGCGGCGATCGATAAGTTGTCTAACTTTGCTTCAGGGCCAAATAATACCAATCTGGGACAAAGCATTACCACTGCCAACGGTGTGAAAGCTGAAGCGTTCTACATCAATAATGGCTATCAGTCCACTAATACCTTCCTTTGGCAACGTAATCAAGCTGATGATCAAGGACTTGGGGTATGGTCTAATGGTGAACCTAATCCTATAACCAGTGGTGGGGATGTCAACGAACTCAGCAATCAACTCAACCAAGAAGTTATCCGACTGACAAAAGCTGATGGAGAAAAATGGACATCACTTTGGGTATCTTCCCTTGATGGCGGTGGTTCTGGCAATGCTGAAAAAGGCACACTCTACTGGTCTAACTCAGCAACTCCCGACCTAAATACGTTAACTACCAAATTTACGTTCCAGTATGGCGACTTCGGCAGCGACGTAGAAGGTGATTTATTGAAGTTATCGAAATCATCTAGTTTCGATGCCAATGCCAAGTACCTATTCTTCATCGCCGGGCCAAACGCTGCTGGTACTAATAACGATTACTTGGTCTGGAAGGTCACAACAGCTACTGCAACTTTAAACAATACGGCGACGGTGACAGCTCCCAACGGCTTTGTTGACACCAACCCCAATAACAATAGCGATACCGATAGTGACTTCCTGTTTACAAATCCTGGTGTGCGTACCCCTGGCTTTTGGAGTAACACAAATTGGCAGAAGTTCTGGGATGGTGTTGCGGGAAATGAGCCGGCACAAGTTGGCACAAAGAACTTCCCGAAGGGTGATTTGCTGTCGTCTCTATATGTCAACTCCGACCAACCTGGAAAAGTTTTAGATCCTGTGACCGGAAAGTATGACATCGGTTTGCTCATTGGTGACTTCAACCGCAATGGTAAGACAGATGCAGGTGAGAATACCCTCTTCTATACCCGCGCACAAGCACTCCAGATTGTCGATTCCTCCAAGCAACCAGACTCAAAAGATGTACGGTACACTCTCGGCCGTGACCTGGTGGCTAGTTGGTTAAATTACCTTGCTGGCAACCCGATCGATACTGCCGATCCTTGTGATAAGGATACCAAATACTACATTAGTGAGGGTATCAATTGGTTGCAAGCCTTAACTCCAGACGAACCACAGAACTCAGTTAACCAAGGTTCTGGTGCTTGTGATAATAAGGGTGATGGTGCATTGAATCTACTTACTGGTAGCACTGTGTCTAGTCCTGCTGTTACAGCTAGTTCAATCTACTGGACATTAGGTGTTTCCAGTCTGTCAATTCTACTGAATCCTTACTATAGCGGCAACACCAATGTTTCTTACTCCATAGAAGCTGGTAAAACTATCCATAATGCTTTGGATTGTTATAACAACACAGGCTTTGGTGCTGATGGTGCTTTCTACGGAGGTTAAACTCTCTAGAAATACCAAGTTTGGGGATCTTTATTCCCACTTAAATTAGGCAAATCTCCGTTAAACGGCAAGTTTAGCGGGGATTCTTTTCTCAATCTTTTGAAGTGATCAAAAAAGCTAAGAAAGTTCTAAATTTGACTTCAATAATCAATCAAGAAGTCGTGAAAATTAACTAGCCAAGACAGTAAGGAGATGAATATTTAACGCGGATAGACGCGGATGGACGCAGATGAGTAGTTTATATCCTTGTACATGATTTTGCTCAAGTACTTATTTCTCTTCGGTGAATACTATCGAAAAATAATTAAAATATCAAGCTGACGGCTGCAATACTGGGTTGGGCAGATAAACAACCTGATCAAAAATGCACAATATTTACTGTATTTTCAAATAGCGAAAAAGCCATATAATAATTTTCACGTTTATAACCCAAATAGCTAACCAATTACCAGCATTTCATTAGCTTCTTATGCTCAGTCAAAAAGAAGTGTAAAGAGGTAAAACTATTAATCTTCTTGATGTCCTTTTAGATATAAATCTAGATTAATCATGGCAATTATAGAAAATATCTCTATAGATTCTCTGACCAAAGCTGAGGGGTTCTGGCGAAATTTTTTGCAGGGTTTTACAGCCCCTCTCAAGTTACCAATAATTATACTTGATTCTATCCCATCCCGTACAAGCCAAGAAATTTGCTTACCAAGCTGTCAAACCTCAGTTTTGAGAAATTTTGCCCAAAATTACAAATTAAGCCTTTCTACCGTTATTCAAGGGGCTTGGACTTTACTTTTAAGTCACTATACCAGAGAAAAAGATATTCTATTTGGTGTGACAACTGAGAAACTTGATTTTAAGGTTGTCCCTGTGCGAGTTTCTGTTACTCCTGAAACTTCAGTATTACCCTGGCTGAGAGAATTACAAGCACAATGGCTAGTTTTGGAAGAATATGCATACATTCCCTTGGAAAAAATTCAAGATTGGAGTGAAATTCCTCCAGAATTGCCTTTATTTGAGACTTTGGTCAGATTTGTGGATGATGGAAAATTAAACTGGTTAGAACAGGTTGATTGTCCTCTGGTTTTGTCCGTTGATGCTAACTCAGACTTGTTACTGACAATTGATTATGATTGTACTCGGTTTGGGGATGAGGCGATCGCCCAAATTTTAGGACATCTAGAAACGCTGCTAACAGCCATCATCACTACACCTGAAAAAAGTCTTGCTGATATTCCCATTCTCACAGCCAAGGAAAGACAACAGTTATTATTGGAGTGGAATCAGATAGAGGCAAATTATCCTCAAGATAAGTGTATCCATCAGTTGTTTGAGGAACAAGCCCAAAAAACTCCTGATGCTGTTGCGGTGGTATGTGAAAATCAACAAATTACCTATAGAGAATTAAATCAACGTACTAATCAATTAGCACAATATCTGCAAACTTTAGGAGTAAAACCAGAGGTTTTAGTCGGTATTTGTACAGAACGTTCTATAGAAATGGTTGTAGGTATATTAGCCATTCTTAAAGCGGGTGGGGCTTATGTACCTTTAGATATTGCCTACCCAAAAGAGCGTTTAGCTTTTATGTTAGCAGATTCCCAAGTGCCGATACTATTAACTCAGCAGCATCTTGTGGAAAAATTACCCCCGCATCAAGCTAAGATAATTTGTCTGGATAGCGATGGAGAGGATATCGCTAAAACACCAATAAAACAGCTAGAAAGTGAAGTTAAATCGACTAATTTAGCTTATATTATTTATACATCTGGTTCAACTGGTAAACCTAAAGGCGTTCTGATTCCTCACTGTAATGTTCTCCGTTTGTTTGCAGCTACTCAGTCTTGGTTTCAATTTAATCAGGATGATGTCTGGAGTTTATTTCACTCCTATGCTTTTGACTTTTCTGTGTGGGAAATTTGGGGGGCTTTGTTATACGGTGGTCGTCTGGTTATTGTTCCCTATGATGTGAGTCGATCGCCAGAATTATTCTATAATTTATTGTGTCAAGAAAAAGTTACTGTTCTTAATCAAACACCTTCAGCTTTTCAACAACTAATTCAATTAGAAGAATCTTTAAACACTTACAGTAATTTAAGTTTACGGCTGGTTATTTTTGGTGGGGAGGCTTTGGATATTCCAAGCTTAAAACCTTGGTTTAATAAACATGGGGAAAAGTATCCACAATTAGTTAATATGTACGGCATTACCGAAACTACTGTACATGTTACCTATCGCCCTTTAACTATAGCTGATACCGAAACTAGCACAAAAGTCATTGGTCGGGCAATTCCTGATTTACAACTTTACATCTTAAATGAGCAACTCCAGCCAGTTCCTATTGGTGTTCCCGGTGAAATTTATGTCGGAGGTGCTGGTTTAGCGCGTGGTTATTTACACCAACCAGAATTAACTTCTGCCAAGTTTATTCCTCACCCCTTTAACAATTCAAAATTCAAAATTCAAAATTCAAAATTGTATAAAACTGGAGATTTAGCCAGATACTTGCCAAATGGCGATATTGAATACTTGGGAAGGATTGACAGTCAAGTAAAAATACGTGGTTTTCGGATTGAGTTGGGAGAAATAGAAGCCGTATTAAACCAGCACCCAGCGATTCGGTTAACGAAAGTGATTGTGAGAGAAGATATACCAGGGGATAAAAGATTAGTTGCTTACATTATACTTGAATCGAGTGGCAACTTTACATCAGAAATCTCAAATCAACTTCGTCAGTACATGCAACAGCAGCTACCAGATTATATGGTTCCTTCGGCCTTCGTTGCATTGGAATCTTTTCCTTTGACTGCTAATGGTAAGATTGACGTTAAATCCCTGCCTATTCCCAGCTTTTCCCAACAAAATAATTACATTGTTCCCCGCACTCCTACAGAAGAAATACTAGCTAATCTCTGGAGTGAGGTACTAAAGGTAAAACCCATAGGTATTAATGATAACTTCTTTGAGTTGGGTGGACATTCCTTACTCGCTACACAAGTTATTTCCCGCATCAGAAAAGCTTTGAGTATAGAATTATCTGTACGTTCATTATTTGAGTTTCCTACCATTGCTCAAATTAGTGAACAAATCAGCATTATTAAACAAAACAATAATTCTTTTTCAGGATCAGCAATTCAACCCAGACAGCAGCAAGAAAATTTACCCTTATCTTTTGCCCAACAGCGCCTTTGGTTTTTAGACCAGTTAGAAGCTGATAAGTACATGGCAATGCCATGTCCCTACAATATACCTTATACAATGCGGTTGCATGGGTCTTTGAACATCAGAGCATTAGAACAAAGTATAGGCGAAATTATCCAACGTCACGAAATCCTCCGCACTAATTTTCTCTCGGTGGACGGAGAACCGATGCAAGTCATTTCCAATCATGTTGCTTTTAGTT
>DATGXQ010000282.1:0-18016 GCA_035298905.1 Nostocaceae cyanobacterium
TTTTAAGGAACCGCAATAACAGATAGTAATCCGATTTGAGTCATGAACTTACTGGTGGAGGCGGGGTATTGGGTATTGGGTATTGGGTATTGGGACTGTTCACATCTTATTTAGGATTACTATTTTTGTTTACGACTAAAAAAAAGTCCTTATATTCAGCGAGAAGAAGAGTTATTGATTGAGTTAAAAGATTTAGGATTAGTAGCAGGAATGTCTTTGTTCATAGCTGGAGTAAAAGTAACCAAGCAAACAGGTTTTGGGGAATTTAACTTAGCCTGTAAATAGGCCAAGAAAATCAAGGGTAATACCAATTCACTAAAAGAATGTAACAGATATAAATCGTCAAACCCTTATCAAATCAGGTCTTATTCATTTTGAATTTTGTTGGCGAAGCCTTGCCGAAGGCTATTTTGAATTTTGAATTGGTATAAAATCCCCAAAGAAGGATGGTTTATTTTCACACATCTCCCCAGCTTAAAATTAGCCATAGCTGCATATAAAAAACGATAACATCGACCCATCAAAATCAAAAAGCATGGTCGAAAAGAAAAGAGTGTTTTTCGTTATGGCTTAGATTATCTCCGTTCTATTGTTACTGATTTAGACTTGCATCATAGTGAGTTTCTTTTCTCTCTACCATTTTTGTCCTGTACTTAGAGCTACAACTTATACTATTTTACTTTAAGGTTGATACAAATAGGCAGAGGGGAGACGCTCTGTTCGCGTAGCGTCTCCGCAAGGAGAGGGGAGAGGGGAGAAAAAGAGAAGCAGAAGATTTGTATCTTTAATTTAGTGAAATGGTATTAGAGTTTCCTGTTGATACTTCTTGATTATCATTCTCATAATGAGAATTGCTGCTTTCCCTGCCTTCAGAAGTAGCTTGATGTTTAACTGCTGTAATCTTGGGCAATTTGTTATTAAACTTAATAAAACGCCTTAATTTCTCATGACTGATTTAAAAATATTTTAATCTTTATATTTCTTAATAAAAAAGTTTAAGAAAATGTAAAATAAACTTGCTAAATCCTAAATGTTTGTACTTTTATAAAGTATAATTAAGGAAAAGATAAACAAATCTGGGTAGTAAGCTAGGCTAATTTCACCTCAAGTACTACCTAGAATCTGGTAAAGTTTCCTCGTTGATGAGATAAAAGTTACCATGCTTCTGTACTTGCAACTATTTGACAAGTTAGGAGTATATGGAAGATGTAAGTGTAAATTCGAGAGTGGAAGAGGCACATAAAGGCGTGGGTCACTATCAACCTGCTCAGTTAAAGCAGTATAATCCAGAAGCGATCGCTCATTATTTTCGTTATCGTCCTTGGTTAGCGATCGCCCGACTACTGGTAATTGTTTTGTCTTTTACCGGATTTGTCCTCAGTCTGAAGTGGGACGAGTGGCTAAATCAAGTGGAGCAAAACAAGGGTAAACGAGCTACTCAGTTACGAAATTTACTCACCAATCTTGGGCCTACTTTTATTAAGGTTGGTCAAGCTTTATCCACCAGACCGGACTTAATTCGTAAGGACTTTCTGGAAGAACTGGTGAAGCTACAAGATGAGTTACCAGCGTTTGATAATGACCTAGCTTACCAAATTATTGAAACAGAATTAGACCGACCTATTCAGGATGTTTTTAGCGAGTTGTCACCAAAACCGATCGCAGCTGCTAGTTTAGGTCAAGTCTATCGGGGTCGGTTGGTGACTGGGGAAGAAGTGGCTGTAAAAGTACAGCGTCCTAATCTCCGACCAGTATTAATCAGAGATTTGTTTTTGATGCGGTGGGCTGCCGGTTGGTTAGCTCCTTGGCTACCGCTCAATCTTGGTCATGATCTCACCTTAATTGTGGATGAGTTCGGCACAAAGTTATTCGAGGAAATTGATTACGTCAACGAGGGACGTAATGCGGAAAAGTTTGCGACCAATTTCCGGGATGATCCACAAGTAAAAGTTCCCCAGATTTATTGGCGTTACAGTACCAACAGAATTTTAACACTGGAATGGATTAATGGCTATAAGTTGACAGATACGAAAAGTATCCGTCAAGCGGGTTTAGACCCAGAGGCCGTAATTCAAGTTGGTGTAACTTCTGGTTTACGGCAGTTGTTAGAATTTGGCTTCTTCCATGCTGACCCCCATCCAGGTAATTTGTTTGCTATGCCCGATGGACGGATGGCTTACATTGATTTTGGGATGATGGATCAGTTAGAGGAATCTACTAAAGAAACTTTGGTAGATTCAGTGGTGCATCTGGTCAATAAGGATTACTTAGACTTAGCAGAGGATTTTGTCAAATTAGGGTTTTTAGCTCCCCAAACAAATATTGTTCCCATTGTTCCAGCCTTAGAGGCGGTTTTGGGAAATGCCATCAGTAAAAACGTCCAAGATTTTAACTTCCAAACTATTACTGATGAGTTTTCGGAATTGATGTATGAGTATCCTTTCCGAGTTCCGGCGAAGTTTGCTTTAATTATTCGGTCTTTGGTGACACAGGAAGGGATTGCTTTAAGCTTAAATCCCAATTTCAAAATTGTGGAAGTGGCTTATCCCTACGTAGCACGGCGATTATTAATGGGTGAGTCACCAGCATTAAGACGACGGCTGCTTAATGTGCTGTTTAAAGATGGTAAGTTCCAGTGGCAGAGGTTAGAAAATTTAATAGCGATCGCTCGAACTGATAGCGATTTTGATGTTTTACCCACAGCCAAAATGGGTTTACAGTATCTTCTGTCTGAGGAAGGTAAGTTTATCCGTCGTCAATTGGTGTTAGCTTTGACTGAAGACGACCGCCTACACACGGAAGAAGTAAGAAGCCTGTGGAATTTAGTCAAAGATGACTTTCCACCAGAACGGATTTTCAATGTCGCAATTAGTTTGTTAACTGAGTTGTCAAAAGAAGGTGCAGCAGCGATTTTACCCACAGCTAGTTTACTGGCTGGCTTTACGATTCATCAGCCACAACAGGATCAGGGTAAAAATAAATAACTACTGACCACGGAGAAATATTACAATCTAATTTAACAAAACTTTAGGAATCATCATGTACTATTACCCTCTGCAACCACCCTACTTTTTGCTGTTGGCTGGCTTCTTTATTGCTTTAACTTCTGGTCTAGCGTTATCCGGAACTTTGAAGCTAATTGTCCGCCAATGGTCAAAGGCAAACAAAGATAAAAGTCAATATTTTTCACCGTGGAAACAATTAGTTATACCTTTTTTGGGTATTACGGGTGGAATTTGTTTATTTGTGTCCTCTGGTTTAGAAATATTTGGTTTTCCCTCAATTCTCGCTTTAGGGGTTGGTTTACCTTTGAGTTTATTAACTTGTTTATTAATCTGGTTTCAGTTAGGTAGTATGTTGGATTTTGCAGAACGCCGAGGAATGCAATCTTTAGATTTAGATTCTTTGTCTTAACTCCATTTAAGGCATTTTGAAATTTAGCACAATGAGGCGGGAGTAGTATCAATATTCCTGCCCGAAAAAATATAAAAATCTAGGTGATCAAAAAGAAATTTATGCTGAAGCTGGCATTATTGAATACTGGGGTGTAAATTTCCAAGCATCTGAATTAAAAGTATTTCAAGATTTAGCAGATTAGCAATATCAAACTGAACTGACATTAACTACAGGCATTATTGCTCCTTTTGTATGTCCTGATGTATCCGTTAAAATCCAAAGTCTTTTTGGTTGATCAAAAATATAAAATTCGCTCTAGAGTGGAATACTGGACTAGTACATCCCAGGGCTTTATCCATACAAAATAAAGTATGAGATTGAGAAATTTGAGACTTGAGTAATCGCAGTAACCATTTGCATTTTTAGTAGTTCAAACAATCGAAAACTGCTGTAAATAGAAAATGAGTGTATGTTATGTCTGTTGTATGTTGTTGCGCTTCAAACTGTTTAATCTAACCTATGACATAACTGCAATCTAAATTTAGCGAAAAAACGTAAGAGGAGATTTTTCTCAATAAAAGGGCGTTATTCTCAAGATTATTGATAATGGTGTCAATAATTTAACGAAAATACGTCATTACAGGGGTTGACTTTTTGGACTTCAGAATTTACTATATTATCAAGTATAATCCAAGGGTAAGTTGTAATCTGTAAATAATCCTTGTTTTAGGTTTCTAAATTTTTCCAAAGCAAAGAGAAACTAAGTTGAGTCAAAGATAGAGACCTTGCTTCCAAGGTCTCCAAGTTATTAAATTGTAGATGTTGATTTAGATTTAGCTTCTAAGTTTTCTAAGCGACTTTTAAGTTCTTGATTTTGTTGTTTGAGTTGGTTAACTTCTTCCCGTAACTGACGCAAGGTTTTTTCAGGTCCAATATTTTTCTGTACCTTTTCGATTTCTTCTTCGGCGTAGCGACGCACCCGACCATCAGCAGTTTGACTAGCTAGAGATTGGAGGATAGCGATCGCTTTTGGTGTTTCCATTTGTCCCAAAGCTGAAACTACTGCAATCTGGGTTAAGAAGAAAGTTTCCCTAGATATTTCTGCTAACTTGTCTAAAATCCGCTCAATATTAGCAGGAGTTTGACCAATAGAAATTTTGCCTAGAGCGCGAATAGTGGCTAGGCGTAATGGTTGCGATATACCCAACTTAGTATATTCTAACAGAATATTTAAAGCTGCTTCCGAATCTTTAAATTCTGCTAACCCAGCGATCGCTCCACTGCGTACAACCTCATTCCAACCGGCTCTCTCTTCGAGAACAGATTTTAGCAGCTTGAGAACTCTCTCTTCACTGGGTTTTTCAGCCAAATGAGCAGCAGCAATGACCCCGATTGTCCGACAAGCAGCAGCTTCCACATAGTAACTGCGATCGCCTTCTTGTACAAAACCTTTGACAGCTTTATAACTAGCATGGGTTTTGATTTCAGCTAAAGACTGGACTACAGCCCGACGCACATAAGGATTTTCATCTGTCAATCCTGTGATTAAACCTTCAAAAGCTTGGTCTAATTGAATATCTGCCAATCTTTTTGCTACCTCTACCCGCACTCCCCAGAAAGAATCCTGTTGTAATGCCGTTGTTAGAGCTTTAATTGCTTCTAAACCACCTTTTTTTGCTAAAGCTTCGGCTGCATAGATCCGAGAAACAGGGTGAGGATCAAATTTTAATTGGGCTTTTAATTCAGCAATGGGATAATCTAAACTTACGGTTTTTAAGTAATTATTTCCTACATCAAAACTGATAAAATCTGGTTTTTCTGTTAAAGGGAAATAAAAACTTTGTTCCCGTTCATGTACCCGCACAGTAAAAGTGATCAGATTGGGATTTTCTTGGTTATAACCAAAGCCAATGGGAATTTTTAAATCAAACAAGTCCTTACCATTACCGTTAGCACTGGCTTGGGTTTGGGTGACAGTCACCTTCGCTAATTTAGCATCAGAATCCCAAGAGTAAGCCACTTGAAAATCGGGATGACCACCACGATAAACATATTGGTCAAACAAGAAAGTGAGATTTCGTCCTGTAGCCTTTTCAATAGCCCGTAATAGATCGATTGTTTCTACAGTTTTATGGGCATTATCCTGAACAAAAGTTTGAATTGCTCGCCAGAATAACTCATCTCCCAATTCTGCTCGAATCATGTGATAAACACAAGATCCTTTTTCATAAATATGACGGTCATAAAGTTCGATCGCTTCCCGGTAAACATGTGTGACCATCGGCCGACGGTAACGGCTACTATCTTCACTTAAGTAACTCCGGGCTTCTTGTAAGCGATAATAAGCTGCATCCTGAAATCCATATTCATGTTCAGTCCACATCACCTCAGAATAGGAAGCCATCCCTTCCTTAATCCAAGCATGAGACCAATGTTTGATGACCAGCAAATCCCCAAACCATTGGTGTGCTAGTTCATGCACAACCAAGCTTTCTGTATTGCGATTATCTAGGCTTGCACGTTCATCTAACAAACATCGGTCAGTTAATAAAGTAGTGGAAGTGTTTTCCATTCCACCAAAAATAAAGTCATCAACACACACTTGAGCATATTTAGGAAAAGCATAAGCATAACCATACTTTTCGCTTAAAAACTCCATCATGCGCGGAGTTTTTCCCATACTGCGTTTAGCATCAGCTTCCCTACCTTTTTCTACATAGTAAGTAACAGGTTTACCCTGCCACTCATCCTGAATCTCCGCAAAATCACCTACTGCTAAAGTCATTAAGTAGGTAGGGTGGACTTGCTGCTGTGACCAATGGTAGATTTTATCATCCCCATCCTCAATTGTATCAATTAATTCACCATTAGAAATAGCGATTAAAGGTTTGGGGACACGGACACGAATCTCGGAAGTAGATAGCTGTCCTGGGTAATCAAAACAAGGAAACCAGAAGCGAGAGTCTTCGTCTTCCCCTTGAGTCCAGACTTGGGTAGGCTTATGAGGATAATGCTTATCTGGTTGAATAAAGTAAATACCCCGTTGGGGTTTCTCTACCCCATAAGAAATGGTAATTAATAATCTCTTCCCGATCTGAGTAGGTTGAGTTAGTTTAATAGAAAGCTGTTCGCCATCATATTCAAATTGTTGACATACCTCGTCTACTTGAACCTCTTGAATATTGAGGTTGATAGCATCCAAAGTTAAACGCTCAATTCCATTGCGAACAGGTAAAATTCTGATGCTACAAGTACCGTAGCAACTCTGGTGAGGAATATCCAGATTTAAGTCAAGGAAAATATGCTCTACCTGTCCGGGGCGATCGGGGTTATAGTGTGGTTTAGCCCCTGGTAACTCAAAAGGTTTGCGTCCGTTATTCTCCGTATCAAAATAAGAATGCGACATTGATTATTACTAACCTTGTAATCCTGAAACTTCTGGTGAGATGTGGTTGATAGCTATATCAGGTGCAGATACCTCTCTCCCTTAGTGGCAAAAATAATTTTAGCCAGAGGTCTATGGAAATAGGTGTCTGAGGAGGATTTTTGGCTAGAGTTCCCATATTTCCCCTATGTCTGCATCTGCTGATGTCAGCTGACATTTTGTACTCTGACATCATCAGGTCAAGAATCTCTTGCACCATGATTGATTTACCTGAAGTACAAATACTAGCAATTATTCCTCTAGCTTAAAATAGCCTTTGGTTAACCAGCTGTCTGTGCGATCGAAAATAAAATAAGATACCATTTACGGATTCACTCCTCACCCTGATGAAGTATTTTGTGAGAGTATTCACAAATTTTTAGTGTGTAGAAATACTAATTTTATCAGTAAATACCGAGAAATTAGTGCATAAATTAGTGGAGATTTGTCATAAATCTCCAAAATTAACCATCAGCCTTAGTGCAGGTGGCAATTTAAAGAAATGAGGATAACAACAATGTCCGAAAGTAAATCCAAATTTTTAGCTTTGGCAGTCGGCACTGCCGTGGTTGTTGCTGTGGGCGGTGCGGCTGCCTATTTCTATTTAAAAGCACCTAGCGGTGATGCTACTACAGCTTTAGGAAATGCTAAAGTAGTACCTCAATCAGCTTTGATGGCGATTTATTTAAACACTGACCCCCAAACGTGGGATAAGTTAAAGCAGTTTGGTACTCAAGAAGCACAAGATTTAGTTGGAAAAAGTCTACAGAAATTTAATCAAGACTTATTAAAGGAATCTAAAATTTCCTACGAGCAAGATTTAAAACCATGGGTTGGGGGTGTAATGATTGCTGTCTTACCACCTAATACTACTAAACCCGCTCAGTCAAACTCACCTACCAAAGCACAACCAGAACCCAATGTGCTGATAGTAGTAGGGATTAAAGATAAAGTTAACGCTTTAAACTTTGCCAACAAGTTAAAGTCACAAAAAGATGTCAAAATTCAAGAAACAGATTATAAAGGCGAAAAAATCATCGAAACTAAAGGTAAGGGCAGTCCTACCTACACTACAGTTTTGAATAATACTCACTTACTGTTAGCACCAGAAAAACAAGCTGTAGAAAAAGCAATTGATACTTATAAAGGAGAACCTTCTTTTGTTAGTAAAGAAGGTGCAAATACTCTTTTAACTAAGGGTGTGGATCTCAAAGATAGCTTGGCTCAATTTTATTTCCCTGATTATGGCAACACAGTACAGCAATTAATTGCGCTCAACCCTCAAGCAACACAGTTACCGCCAACAACTTTAAAACAATTGAAGTTATTCAAATCTCTGGTTGGAGGAATTGGTATTGATGATGCGGGAATACGTTTTAAAGCTGTAGCTAATCTAGACCCCCAACTAAACAAATACCAATCTACTAACAGCCCTGCTAAGATATTGTCACAGTTCCCAGCTGAAACTTTTGCCCTAGTGAGTGGACAGGGGATCAATCGTTCTTGGCAAGCTTTGGTAGAACAATCTAATCAGACACCGGAGTTAAAACAAGGTTTAGCACAAGCACGGTTGCAACTCCAAACAGCAGCTAATATTGACTTAGACAAAGATATATTTGGCTGGATGGATGGAGAGTTTGCCTTTGGGGCTGTGGCATCTAATCAAGGTTTATTAGCCCCTGTGGGTTTTGGTGGCGCTTTTGTCTTTGACACTAGCGATCGCAAAACTGCTGATGCGACTTTAACTAAATTAGATAACCTGGCTAAACAGCAAACTCTTAATGTTACCCAACGTAATATCGGTGGGAAAAACGTTACAGAATGGCAAGTTCCCCAACAAGGCGCTCTCTTTGCTCATGGTTGGCTGGATCAAGACACCGTATTTCTAGCTGTGGGTGGACCCATTGCTGATGCTTTAGCCGATCGCAAAGGTGAATCTCTAGAGAGTAGCAATACCTTTAAGACTGTAACGGGTTCTTTACAAAAACCCAACGCAGGCTATTTCTATTTAGATATGGACAAAACTGCCTCTTTAATCAACAAGTTTGCCACTCCCAGTCAACCGATTGCCCCAGAGGCTAATGCGATTCTCAACTCAATACATGGTTTTGCTGTTACCATCAATAGTCCTGATAAATCTACCAGTCAAATGGAAATGCTGTTAGCTCTCAAACCCAGTAGTGGGAAAAAGTAATACCAATTCAAAATTCAAAATTCAAAATTCAAAAAGCTAGATTTAATCTAGGTTTCAGGGTTTGAATTTGTTGCTAGGTTTTGGATAATGGGTAGGAGGAATCAATCAGATTGCTCTCAATACTGGTTCGAGATGAGAAATTAGATAGCTAAAATCTGTCAATTACTGAAACATTGAAAATGGGTTAGGGAAATGATTATTCTCTGACCATTTTTTTTGTGATTTGGTGATGATTTTTCTCAATAGTTTGGGTTAAGTTTTCCAAAGCATTAGTAAGTTTTTCCTGAGCTACTAAATTAGGATCAGGTGGTAGTTCAGTAGTAGTTTCTGCTCTAGTTTTAAATCTTTGCAGGGTTTGAATAGCAATAAATAAAACTAGGGCAATAATCAAAAAGTCAACGACAGAACCCAAAAATTTACCAATTGCTACCCCAGGCCCAATAGTAATTGTCCGCCAATCTTTGCCTGTTAGTACCACTACTGGGTTAATTAGTGGCATGATTACATCTTCAACAAAGGAGGTAACAATTCTACCAAAAGCCCCACCTATGATCACAGCGATCGCTAGTTCTACTACATTACCTTTGAGGGCAAATTCACGGAAGTTCCTAATCAAGTTATTGGCTCTGCGATTGACTCTGAACATATATATCTATGAGAAGATAGTTTGTTATTGTTCAAGTTTCTGCTGTTTATTTTTCTATGGTGTCTAAGAATGGCCAGATGTCAATGAGTTGTCAAAATATTTAACATTACCAAAAAGAGGGAGATATTGCAGGTCATAGGTGTAAACTTAAGCCCTAACGAATAGAATTCGTGGCTACACAGGCCAAGTCCGCCTACGCGGACTAATGAAAAATCAAGGTTTTCAAACCCACGCAGGTGGCCTTCCCTACGGGAAGCCGCTACGCGTCTTGCTTGTGTAGACGCGGTTTCTAACCGCCCATTTTTCGTTAAGTTGACACTAATGATTGCAGGTAGATTCCGTTCTAGACTCATCTCCAGCAATCATGTAATAAGTAATAAGGACTGTTAAATATTAATTTGTATATGACTGCTGCTGTAACTACTCGTCCTGACTTAGCCAGCCGTTTGGTAAATAGTGTTTTGGCAGTGAAGCCCCTAGCCAGCCTAGCCAAGCACCAAGCTAGACAAATGATGATTAAACGTGCCGAGAAAATTGGCGTACCTTGGACGCAAGAAGTTGAGCAACTAGAAGCGCGTGACTGGACTAATGATTTAGCTCAAGTTGAAAATCCGCAAATTACTTACCCAGAATATTATTTTCGCTCCTTCCATGCCTATGAAGGTGGAAACTTGAGTTGGCAAGCTGCTTTTGAATTGGAAGTGGCAGCGAAGGCAGTACATGCCGGAATCTGGCCAGCAGTGGGGTCAAAAGGTGATGCTATGCTACGCCAAAGTTACCATGATATCCTCAAAGTGCAACTGCCCCAACCACCCCAAGATATTCTGGACTTAGCTTGTAGTGTGGGATTAAGTACCTTTGCTTTACAAGAAACATATCCCCAAGCGAAAATTACAGGTTTAGATTTATCACCCTATTTCTTGGCTGTAGCTCACTATCGCAGCCAAAAACGTCAAGCAAATATTAAATGGGTACATGCTGCGGCTAAATCTACAGGGCTACCAAATAACTCTTTTGATTTAGTCTCCATGTTTTTGCTATTTCATGAACTACCCCAATCAGCCACCCATCAGATATTGACAGAAGCAAGAAGGCTATTGCGTCCAGGTGGTCATTTAGCCATCATGGATATGAATCCCCAAGCAGAAGTTTATCAGCGAATGCCGACTTACATTTTTACTTTGCTTAAAAGTACCGAACCTTATTTAGATGAATACTTCAGTTTGGATCTTGAGCAAGCTTTGATTAAGGCGGGTTTCCAACCTCCTACTATTACCCGTAACACTCCCCGTCACCGTACTGTTATTGCTCAGGTGAGTGGCTAATTTATTTCTGGTTGTGTGGGCAGTTATCCCCCCCCTGTTGTTGCTATGGTTCTATCACCGTCGCACACCTGCTGCCCCACCTCTGTTGCAGTTGCTTTTGTTTTTTATAGTAGGGGCGATCGCTGGTGTGATTGCTCTTGGTCTAGAATATGGTGTAGAGTTTGTTGCTAACCGTTTTATAGCTTGGCAACAACTACAGCGTCTCCTTTGGGTTCAGGCTTTGCGACAGGTAGTAGAAATTGGGCCAATTGAAGAAGGTTGTAAATTCGCAACTGTCATTGTTCCGATTTGGTATCTCCAACGTAGCTACAGCTTACGTATTAGGACAGTTTTCCTGTTGACAATTGCTGTAGCTTTGGGATTTACGGCAGAAGAAAACTTTGTTTATCTATATCATGGCACATCACAAATTATCGATCGCCTAATTGGTACGCCAGTACACGCCATGTTTTCTGCACCTTGGGGATATGCACTGGGAGTGTATATTTGCTCTAGGAGACGATTAAAAAAAGACTGGCATTTACTTCCTTTAGCTTGGCTGAACTCGGTCTTTTTCCACGCCTTAGTCAATTTTTTATCCATTGCTTGGGGCTATCCACCACCGTGGCACTTTCTGGGTTATGTTTTATTTCCCTTGCTGTTGTGGTTATTTTGGCGACTAGAACAACTATTACGTAGAGCGCAGGAGCGGCCGCCAATCCGCCTAATTTCAGGTCACACACCCCAAGACCGTTACTGGCAACGCGGTTTAATCCTGTTTAGTTTAATACTAGGAGGTAACTCGCTGTTTGGCTTGTTTATTCTAGTCAAGAAACTGATTCCGCTACACCCATCGCAGTTATTAGCACCTGAGATAGCTTGGTTTATACTGAGGCAATCTGTGCCAAATCTGATTTTTATCTGTTTAGCATGGTTAGCTTATCGTTACTTACGTAATTTATCTCGTCGCCGTTCTTTTTTTAACCAGAATCTTTAGATGAATGCAGAGTAATCTCATGCATCCATCTGCGGTGGAGAAATTTAAACCTTTGCCAGTACAGGTTGGCTAAATGCACCACTGATAGAGCTTGAGTCTGTGTCAGTGGTGTAAATTTCACAGGAATTATTAGGACTTTCAATCAACTTGACTTTGTGCAGTTTAGCACCTAAATCTTGAATAGGCGATCGCAACACATTACTAATATAAAGAGCGATATTCTCAGCAGTAGGCACAACTTGAGCAAAGAAAGCAATATCTTTGTTTAAGAAAGTGTGATCAAAAGGCTCTACCACATAATCATTGATTACTTTATGTAAAGCCCCCACATCAACAATCATCCCAGTGCGGGGATGTATTTCCCCCTTTACCGTCACCTCTAAATGATAATTGTGTCCATGTCCATTGACACGAGCGCACTTACCATAAATTTGGGTATTTTCCTCTAAACTTAAATCAGGGTGAGCCAGTCTATGAGCAGCACTAAAATGAGTGCTAACAGTTAAATAAGCTTCCATTCCGTTTCCCATATATTCTGCCCAAAGTTCAGGACGTTCAAACAACTGCACGCGGACTAAAGGTAAATGAGGTGATAGTTTTTGCCAAATCACCCTAGCGATATTCTCAGTAGTAGGCAAAGTTTCTTGAAATTCTGCCCACACATCATTCAGATAGGAAAAATCTAACTGGCTGGTAACTTCCCGCTTAATCACCTGTTTCACATCAGACAAGTTGAGTACCATGCCATATTCATCTAGTTCTCCCAGCAGAGAAATAAACAAAATATAGTCATGTCCCTGTCCGGGAAACCTGGAGAAAGCACCAAATTTCTCTAAATTTTCATCTGGGTTCAGTTCCGGCAACCAATAGCGGTGACTAGCCGAAAACTGAGCGCGTCGGTTGACAATGCATTGCATGAGTACACTGGAAGCAGATTTTAATATTTCTTAAACTTTCACTGTACCCAGTCTAAACCAATTTGGTTGCATCTTGGTCAGTTGTCAGTATTCATCAGTCAATGGTTTTTTTACTGGTAACGATTGATAAAGGTGAGGGTTTGGGGAAATGGAGGAGATATTAAAAAATCAAGCAAATAAGTGAGACAGTGTTTGAGTCTAATTTGATAAGGTAGATAACCAGGAAATCACTGTAAGTAAATATTTTTTTGCTATGCTATTAGTATAAATATAGTGCAAGCTAATAACAAAGTATTTGTATCGTAAAAATTTTCAGTTAAATATGCCTACACCTGCTACAAGTGATTTGCCCAAACCTAAGTCTTGGAATGAATTTGAGGATATTATTTGGGAGATTTACACACGTCAGTGGCAAGATTCCCACGCACAAAGATATGGAAGACATGGACAACCTCAACATGGTATTGACATCTATGGTCAGCAAAATAGTTCTGGAAACTATATAGCTGTTCAGTGTAAACGCTATCAAGACAAGAAACTAAATCAGAACAAAATCCAGACAGAACTGAACAAAGTAGAAGGTTTTTCGTCTTCCATTAGTGAGTATATTATTGCAACTACAGAATCAAGAGATAAAAAACTCCAAGATTTGATTCGACAATTAAACGAAAAACGTAAGCTGGAGAACAAATTTACAGTTCATATAGTTTTTTGGGAAGACATATGTAGCTACTTAGCGAATGAAAATAATTTCGATCTTATCAGAAAATACTACCCAGAATGGGGTAAAATTTTTACAGATCAACAAAGAAGTGAAGAAAAACAGAATTTAGATATTGTAGATCCTAGAAGTACATTAGTTGCGGAAAAGTTTTGTGAATCTGTGGGCTATATTGGTACTTTTCTTAATTATTTTCTGGCAGATGAGTTAGGACATGAACAAGCTGAAAAGTTAGTTAATAATAGTATCTGCACAAATGTATTAAGTTATGACATTTCAGCATTAGAAGCTATTATTAAAGTTTTCGAGAATAAGGATTTGAAGCATTTATCTAATAAAGGTGAACTGACTTGGCAAGATTTTTTAGTTGAAGCTTTTGAAAAAATAAATAAAGAGTGTGAGAATTTGTTACTCAAGTATGGTAGTTCTGCTAATTCAGAACTTGTTTTAGCATTGGAAAGAATAAAAGATATTTCTGGAAGCATGATAGGCTTCACTACTAGTCATAGCTTATCCTCAGAAGAGTTGAGACGGAAAGTGTATGCAAATGAATTTCTAAAACCATACCTTTTAGAAGTAATAGGAACACGTATCATGGCTATTAAATACATTGCTTCTTCAAGTAAAGTAATAATCCAGCCCAAAGTACTACCAGGAGAGAAGTTAAAAGATAAACAATAGTAAACCATTACTTTTCCATGATAAATTTTGAAGAAATAATCTAAGTAAATCAACAAATATAATGGCAGAAAGTCAAGTTTCAAAATTACCTCAATTCAATTCTCTAGAAGGACTTGTAGAGTTTTTCGACACTCATGATATGGTGGAATATGAAGAAGAAATGACAGAAACCAATTTTGATATTGATATTAAATAGGACTAATCAGTATGAATCTAGCATCTCATGAACAAGCCAGAATTATTCGTACAGAACGCGGGCTGACCATTGCAGGTACACGCATTACTATATATGATGTAATGGACTATGTAAAAGCTCAATATCCGCCTCAGTTTATTCGTGCTTTATTTAATCTTACGGATGAACAAATTAATGCGGCTTTATTCTACATTGAACAAAACCGTTCTGAAGTTGAAGCAGAATATCAATTTGTTCTACAACAAGCCGAAGAACTTCGCCGATATTGGGAAGATAAAAATCGTGAACTTTTTGCCAAAATTGCATCAAAACCCCATAAACCTGAATTACAAGCCGCTTGGGAAAAACTTCAAGCACAAAAAGCTAAACATCAAAATCAAGTTTAATTACCAGCATGATTTTTTTAATAGATCATAATCTTGAAGGTCATGCTCTGATTTTGTCAGGTCAAATTGCTAATTTGGGTTGGCTAGAATTGCTACCTATTCGCTTTATTACTTTTAAAGAGGTAGAATTATCTATTAGTAGCGATGACCGGGTAGTTTGGCGATTTGTGCAGAAAAACCAAATGATTCTGCTGACTGCTAATCGCAGTATGAAAGGCGAAAATTCACTAGAACAGGTGATGCGTGAAGAAAATACACTAAGTTCATTACCTGTCATCACAATTGGAAATCCTGATCGCCTTCTGATTGATTCCGATTATCGCAATCGTTGTGTTGATCGTCTGCTGGAAATTGTACTTGATATTGATGAATATAAAGGCTCAATGAGAATTTTCATTCCGTAAAATGTCTTGGTATTCTCATTGATTAGCCGATGCTTGAGCTTCACAGTGGAGGCCGGTAGCGATACGAAACATTTCTTGAATCGTCCTAATTTATAGGTAGGTAATTTATGGTTCAAGCCTTACACAAAGCCGTAACTTTTGAAGAGTTTATCGAGTGGAAACCTGACGGTGGACGCTATGAACTACATGATGGAGTAATTGTTGAAATGTCGCAGCCTTTGGGTGGTCATGAAGAAGTCACGGGCTTTGTAGCCAAAAAACTCACTATTGAGTTTGACCGACTGAATCTTCCTTATTTTATCCCCAAACAGGCACTTATTAAAGCCCCTGGTCGAGATGTGGGATATTTACCTGATGTCCTGATACTTGACCCTACAGCACTCAAAGATGAGCCGCTTTGGCAAAAAGCTTCTACTGTGACTCAAGGTGCATCAATCCCCCTAGTAGTAGAAGTTGTCAGCAGTAATTGGCGTGTTGATTATGGTTATAAGTTGACAGATTATGAAGAGATAGGTATCCCTGAATACTGGATTGTTGACTATTTAGCTTTAGGTGGCACAAGGCATATAGGCAAGCCCAAACAACCTACTATCTCGATTTACTATTTAGTAGAGGAGGAATATCAACTTAGCCAGTTTCGAGGGGACGATCGCATCTTGTCACCAACCTTTCCTGACTTAAATCTGACTGCTAACCAAATTTTTCAAGCGGCTTATCTGTCTCAATAACGCTGTTTAGGCTGTTGTTCATTGCTTAACCGAAGCTTGAGCTTCACAATGCAGACGGGTAGCAATACGGAACATTTCTTGACCAGTGTGTAAATAGCGATCGTCGTAATTTAAAGGAAAATATTCTAATTCTTCTAACCCATCACTCACCTGATTTAAGCTGTAATAAAGATGTGCGGCTGTTCTGGCTAAACTGGGTGGATTAGGTAAAGACCGAAAGGTAGTTTGTGCTTTTTTTAAATCTTCTCGACAGGCTGTTAAATAATCTTGAAACTCTTCAATCAAGACATCATCAAAGGGATCAGCCGCTAAATTATCAATTTGCTCTTCTAAAGAATTGAGAATGCTACACAGCACCCGGTTAACCGGCTGATAAACTAGTCTTAGCCATTCTTCAATCTTCTCATCAACATCTTTACCACTTCGCTTAGTGGCTTGATAATGCCTTTGTGCGGACTCTGTACGCTGCTGACGAGTTTTTTTGGTAGTTGGTGAACTGTAGCGCAGTTGTCGATCGTAACTTTGACGGCTTTGACTGTCACCTAAAACTTCATAAGCTGCATTAATGCGAATAATTTCCTCATGGTCTGCGGTTTCCTGCTGGCTATCAGGGTGAAATTTTTTCACCAAGCGGCGATAAGCTTGTTTTATCTCCGCTTGGCTGGCATGAGGACTAACGTTTAGGGTTTGGTAATGATTGGAATCGGACATTAACCCAACTGATAATTACTAACTGATACTAGCTGTGTATCTAGTTTCTAGGTCTTGGAATAGAGGTGTACTTAAATATCTCTCACCAAAGCTAGGTTGAATCATCACTATTAAACGTCCTTGATTTTCTGGACGTTGAGCGACACGAATAGCAGCACAAAGAGCAGCACCACTGGAAATGCCAGATAGTAATCCTTCCTCTCTCGCTAACCGCCGACTATAGGCGATCGCTTCTTCATCAGTGACAGTAATCACCTCATCTATTAATTCTAGCTTTAACACTTGGGGAATAAAACCCGCCCCAATCCCTTGAATTTTATGTGGCCCTGGTCTACCACCAGATAAGACTGGGCTGTTAGTTGGTTCTACAGCGATCGCCTGAAAATTAGGTTTTTGGGCTTTAATCACTTCTGCTACACCAGTAATTGTACCACCTGTTCCCACTCCTGCTACTACTATGTCTACCTGTCCCTCCGTATCTTCCCAAATTTCGGTGGCGGTAGTTTCGCGGTGAATTTGAGCATTAGCCGGATTGCGAAACTGTTGCAGCATATAGGCATAAGGAGTCATTTCGACTATTTCCTGAGCGCGACGAATGGCCCCACTCATTCCTTCAATCCCTGGTGTTAATTCTAACTCAGCCCCATAAGCCCGTAACATCGATCGTCTCTCCGCACTCATTGTCTCCGGCATGGTCAAAATTAACCGATAACCTTTCGCAGCTGCCGCCATAGCTAAAGCAATACCTGTATTTCCCGATGTTGGTTCTACCAAAATCGTTTTACTAGGATGAATCAGTCCTTGTGCTTCAGCCGCAGTAATCATACTTACCCCAATCCGGTCTTTAACTGATGCTGAGGGATTCATACTTTCTAGTTTGACCACAATTTGGGCTAGACAACCTTCTGCTTGAGGAATGCGGTTCAACTGTACTAGGGGTGTACGACCAACCAATTCTGTAATGTTCCGAGCAATTCGCATCATTTGTTTTAAATCCTTATTCTTGAGTAATTGGTAACTGAAAATCTAAATGTAGTACATGACATCTAATTGCTGTCGAGAATCGCGTTTTTCACGAAGATCCTGTAGTGAATATTTTTGCAAAATAGAGTTCGCAGCTTGACAAGCATCTTGCCAGATTGCATCTATCACCGAACTGTCCACGCTATGAGGATTCATATCTTCCTCGCCACCAGCCCGCATTTCTAAGCCTTCTAAACATTCTAAAATCTCAAATAAGCTGATTTTCCAAGGGTCTCGTGCCAGTAGATATCCACCTTTAGAACCGCGTTGACTTTTAACAATACCCCC
>DATGXQ010000283.1:0-8233 GCA_035298905.1 Nostocaceae cyanobacterium
ATCTCCCCATCTCCCCATCTCCCCATCTCCCCTCTCCGCGTCTCCCCTCTCCCCTCTGCTATATTTAAAACCTTAAATTAACAACCTATAATTATGACTCCCACAGGCAAAACACCGGCAGTCTTTACTTCTGAGTTACGCAAAATCTACCGTACAGGGTTTTGGCTAAATCAAAAGGTTGTCTCTCTCAAACACTGTTCTTTACAAGTGCATCAAGGGGAAACTTTTGGTTTACTTGGCCCTAATGGGGCTGGTAAAACCACACTATTAAAATTACTGCTGGGAATTATTCGCCCCACGGCGGGACGGGGTTTATTATTAGGAAAGCCATTAGGCGATCGCCACATTAAACAACGTGTCGGCTATTTACCCGAAAATCCTTATTTATACGACTATCTCACCGGTTGGGAATTTTTACAGTTAGCTGCGGGTTTATTCCAAATTCCTGCTAGTATCCAGCGTCAACGCATTCCCCAAATCTTAGATTTAGTGGGACTATCCCAAACGGACGCAAAAAAGAAAATCATGCGTCGCTATTCTAAGGGTATGCTGCAACGGGTAGGCATGGCACAAGCCTTAATTAATGATCCTGATTTAGTATTTCTGGACGAACCCATGTCAGGACTAGACCCGCTAGGACGTTACCAGATGCGGGAGATTATTCTTGCACTCAAAGCTGCGGGTAAGACCATATTCTTTAATAGTCATATTTTGAGTGAAGTAGAACAGATATGCGATCGCATTGCCATCCTTTACCAAGGTGAATTAATTTGCTCTGGCTCTTTGAATGAGCTACTAGGCAGCGAGAATACTTATCATATCAAAGGTATCGGTGGCGATAGTGAAGTGTTAAAGAAATGGCTAACAAACCTCAAATTCGAGCCGGATAGCTCCTGGCATGGCATACTTCAAAGCGACTACTATGACTTTATGGCCAGCCTCCGTCTCATGGGAGGTAAAGTTTTAAACATGAACCTAGCCCGTCAATCCCTAGAAGAGTTTTTTATTCAACAAATCGAAAAAACCAAATTAGCCAGTTGAGGGGGATGAGGGAGATGGGGAGATGGGAGACGCTCTGAGGGGAGACGCTCTGAGGGGAGACGCTCTGAGGGGAGAAACAAGAATTTCTTCCCAATACCCAATCCCCAATCACCAATCCCTGTGTTTATTGGCACATTTTGGGGAATACTATTGATTAAGAATTACGGCAGATTTCAGGTAAATGAGGTAAAAATTTTAGGAACAAAGCTTGATGCTAACAGACTTTAAACTCTGTTCCCTGTTCCCTGTTCCCTGTTCCCTGCTGTAACATCCTCAGTTGTCAGCTAACTTAAGGAATCTGCAAAGATGTCTCTTGAACAACTCCAACCTGCGACTCAGCAACAAGCAAGTTTATATTTACCCTATATTCAAGGTAGTAAGCGGAATTTATTACCCTATGCGATTAGTCTTTATCAAAAGGGTGTATTGGAGGGAAACCGCAAAATAGAAGCTAGTGACAATATTCCCTTTGTCGCTACCTGGAATGTTGCGACTCTACCTGCTGATTTAACCCGTTGTCGAATGCAGTTTGATGGTAATGCGGAACTAAGCTATGAGGTAATGATGTCTAGTTTCGAGTTTATTAATTTTCTCATTGAACTAATGGAAAATTATAAACGTTATCGTGTCACAGATTTTTCACAAACTTTTTACCGTAAATTGCTGCGAATTGATGAATGAATCCGTCAAATAGGCAAAATTAGCAAATTATAGATGTTGGCATAACTGGCATATTCTCTGGGTCTTTCAGTCACTCTGAACACAAAATTCTCTGTGGCTAGTTCTAAAATTGTTGCTAGGTGATATTTTACTAAAACCCTTGTTGTCTTAACACCAGCTTTTGACCAGAAACTACTAAAATTAGTAAACACCTAGCAAGATTTAATTGTCTTTATAAATTAGGAGTGCATACGTGCCAACATCTGCTAAATATTTGCTAATTGGCTCTGTAGAAACTTACAGTGGTAAATCGGCCACTATCTTGGGTTTGTTTCATCAGTTACAGCGTAAAGGATTGGATATTGCCTATGGTAAACCGCTTGGTACTTGTTTAAATAACTCTGACGGTACTGTAGTGGAAGAAGATGTGCAGTTTATTACTCACAGTCTTAATTTATCAGTAAACCGCGTTGCACCAACTTTGTTAGCTTTAGATGAACTCTGCGTACAAAAGCGGTTACGTGGTGAAGACAAAATCAATTATCAACAATCTCTGATCGAACAATATTTACAAATTCCTAGAGGGGATTTGGTACTTTTAGAGGGGCCTGGTGATTTATCTGAAGGTAATTTGTTTGGTTTATCTTCGCTGCAAGTGGCCGAAACTTTAGATGCGTCTGTACTGTTGGTACATCGCTATAAGTCCCTACTTTCTGTAGAGGCGTTATTATCTGCTAAACAAAAAGTAGGCGATCGCTTAGTTGGTGTAATTATCAATGAAGTTCCCTGGGAACAATTGGAAGCAGTTAACAATCTCTTACGTCCATTTTTAGAACAGCAATCGATTCCAGTTTTGGCAATTTTACCTAAAAGTGATTTACTCCGCAGTGTCAGTGTTGGGGAACTGGTCAAACAGTTAAATGCTGAAGTGCTGTGTAGGAACGATCGCTTAGATTTATTGGTGGAAAGTTTAGCGATCGGCGCGATGAACGTCAATGCTGCTGTCAAGTATTTCCGCAAACGCCGGAATATGGCAGTAGTGACAGGAGGCGATCGAGTGGAAATTCAACAAGCAGCCCTAGAAACATCTACCCAATGTCTCATTCTCACCGGACAACTACCCCCTCCTGCCTTTATCCTCAATCGCGCTGAAGAACTGGAAATCCCCATTCTCTCAGTTGACCTTGATACCTTGACCACAGTAGAAATAGTCGATCGCACCTTTGGGCAAGTGCGTGTTCATGAACCAATTAAATTAGAGTGCATCCGTCAATTAATGGCTGAACATTTTGATCTTGACCGTTTTTTGTCAAAACTAGGATTAAACCCAGCCGCAATATCATAAAGAGAGCGTAATTTCCCCAAGCTAATTATTTAATCATCAGCGTAAATCCTGACCTTAAAGTTACACATTAGCAATAGATTCTCTATCAAAGCTCCAGTTTGTTCTGTTTTAACGGCATTAGCACCAGGAAATTCAGAAGATCCAGACGCTTCACTCAGGGTTGATGTTTGAGGAGGCTGAGGATAGTGGGCGTATTCTGGCGACATTTTTGGTAAAATATCTGGGTTGTCTAATCTGAATATGTCCCTCTTTGAGCCAGTCACTAGATATCATCAACCTCGATACATTAGCCCAAGAACTGGCGACAATTCAGCAAACTGGTTCTAGACGAATCGCTTTGCTGGGTTCCCGTCACGTACCAATTACGCATCAGCATTTAATTGAAATGATGACCTATGCCTTAGTTTTATCAGGCAATCGCATCATTACCTCTGGTGCTACCGGTACAAATTCAGCAGCTATTAAGGGAGCAACAAGGGCTGACCCGAACTTGTTGACAGTTATCCTTCCCCAAAGCTTAGAACGCCAGCCCTATGAATCGCGCCAGCAACTAGAGCAGGTCATGCATTTGGTGGAAAATCCCGGCAATGATAATTTGTCGTTAGCTGAAGCCAGCTACTTGTGCAACAAGGAGATTGTCTCCCGTTGTCAGCAACTAATCTGCTTTGCCTTTCACGATAGTCGCACTCTACTCCAAACCTGTGGAGATGCAGAAGAACAAAGAAAAGTGGTAACACTCTTCTATTTTGACTAAAGTGAATTTAATGCTATGTCAAGCTAATGATAGAGATGGGAAATTGTCAGTGGGTAAGGGGTAATGAGTGATTTCAATTACTCCCTGCCTATTCACCTATAACTTTACTACCTCAAATTCAGCAAATACTATCACGATTACTTTGTGTTGATGTTACTCTCACAACTACCTCTGCCAGCTACATTTCTCTACTCTATTGCTGCTGCTGCTGTTTTGATTTATCTACCTTTTGTAGTAGTAGCCTATGGGCGGTGGCAGGTGGGTCTTGATCTATCTGCTCCCCGCGCTATGTTTGATAAATTACCACCTTATGCACAAAGAGCTACCTGGGCGCACCAAAACTCCTTTGAAGCCTTTATGGTTTTTGCGGCAGCTGCACTGATGGCCTATGTAACGGGTGTAAATTCTGTTTGGGGAGCGATCGCCACCATCGCCTTTATTGGAGCCAGATTCCTATACTCCGTCTTTTATATTCTGAATATACCCATTTTGCGATCGCTCATGTTTGGGATTGGCTCTTTCAGTTCTGCCACTCTCTTTTACCTGAGTATCATACAAATTAGAGCATAGGGCTTGAGCATTTATTTTCAGCGAAATAAATCTCAGTCCTGACTCTCAACTTCAAAACTTCCAACTCTAAACTCTTTATGGCTGCTACATATTCCTTTGACATTGTAAGCGACTTTGATAGACAAGAACTAGTCAACGCTGTTGATCAAGTAGAGCGAGATGTTAAAAGCCGTTACGATCTCAAAGACACCCAAACTAGCGTTGAATTAGGAGAACAAAGCATTATTATTAACACTGACAGCGACTTTACCTTAGAGTCTGTCCACGGTATCTTGCGAGAAAAAGCCGCCAAACGTAACCTCTCTCAGAAAATCTTTGAATTTGGCAAAGTTGAATCAGCCAGTGGCAACCGCGTCCGTCAAGAAATCAAACTCAAAAAAGGCATTAGCCAAGACATTGCTAAACAAATTTCCAAATTAATTCGGGACGAATTTAAAAAAGTACAAGCCTCAATTCAAGGTGATGCCGTTCGTGTATCTGCTAAATCTAAAGATGACTTGCAAGTAGTCATCCAACGCTTAAAACAAGAAGATTTTCCTGTAGCTTTGCAATTTACCAATTATCGCTAGAAAATTTAAAAGGTGGGATTGACCCACCTTAAAACTTAACTACGTCCACCAATAGCTTTTTGGAAAGCTGGACGTTCAGAAATTCGCTGCATATATTTCAAAACCTCTGGATAAGCACTGAGGTCTAATTTCAGCATCAGAGGAATGTAAGCTAGGATAGAGCCTACCGCCACATCAGCAACAGTAAATTCTTCCCCTAGTAGAAAAGTTTGTTTACCAAAAATTTCATTTAAAGGAGTTAACAACCGGGGTGTTTCCTTTTCCCGTGTAGCTTCCACGAAAATACCACTAGATAAAGTGGAATTAGCAAACAATACCCATTTAGTTAACTTAGCCCGCTCCTCTGGTGAACTGGGTGCTTGACCATACTTTTCATTCAAGTACAGCAAGATTGCGCCTGATTCCCACAGTTGCAAATCACCATCCACAATTGCTGGTACTTTACCAATAGGATTGATAGCTAGAAAATCAGGCTGACGGTGTTCACCTGCTTGCATATCTAGCAACACAAACTCATAAGGTACTCCTAATTCTTCCAAGTACCACTGCACGATTGAAGCTCGACTCCGCGCACCACCGTATAATTTCAGCATCTCTACCACCTCAAAGAACCTTGTGTGTATAGTCGTGTTGTTTCACATTGTCTTCTTTAGTCACAACTCTGGCAACATTAAGTAACCGCTTGCGCTCAGTGGAATAGTTAAAATCTGTTTTGGTTGTGCCAAGAGGAATTAAAGATTGAGCAGAGTCATGACTTTTATAGGTGCGAGCTGCGGCCACTACCCGCGAAAAAAATTCCTCACCAAATTGCGCTGATTCTGGAAAGCCTGTTGGTAACAATGGTTGCTCACCATCCAAGACAGAGGCTAAAGTGGTCGCACAAGCCAACTTGTAGGAAGTAGGAATACCTCTACAGATAGCTTCCAAAGCAGCTGAGGGAATAGGTTCTACTACTTCAATTTGGTGTACTTCTCCATCTTCCTTCACAAAACATGTAGCCAAACCGATGACAATATAATCATCACCGATTAGATCAGGGGCTTGAGGGTAATATACTACTTTTGACATGAGGAGATTTACTTAAAAAACGAAAATAACAGTCTTAACACTGGGGACTGTAGGTCAGCATCCAGTGTAGGGTATTTTTGCTCAACTCGCCCGTACACAAGCTTTTTTGCTGATAACTGACTGCTGATTGATCAATAATGACTATTTGATAAACACAGCAATTACAGAGATATTGCTGTAGTATCTTCTTGATGGTTGCGGGCATTGTACCAAGTTGTAGCTCTCAAGCCTGGACTGGACTGGGTTGAGAAATTTATCTTGGATATTTCTGGAATTGGCGAGGGAAGTAAAGTATACCTTATTAGGTTTGAGGAGTGGGCGTGAGAGTAGATTAAATTTACTCGCTGGAATAATTATAGACTCCCGAACAAGTGACACAGTGGCAACTCCACTCACAAGCAAGAAAATATAATTTAATTTCACAGAGCCAGTAGCTCAGGTAGGACATAAGTATGGATGATAATGCTTTTTTATCTTCTGATATCCCACAACATCAATCACATTATTTTACTAAAGTCCGTAGTTTACATAAAAAAACAAATGAATTCCAGGCTAATCAAGTACAAGAATCCTATGAAAGTGGCTTGCGTTCTCGTGCTTTGAAGTTAGCTCAACAAGGAGAATATACTGAAGCGATCGCTCTTTTAAATCAACTCATTTATCGTCATCCTGAAAGTGCCATTGATTACAATAATCGGGGGTTGATTTATTTTCAAAGTGGTGACAGAGAGAAAGCTTTAGATGATTATAACCTAGCTTTAGAGTTAAATCCCAGCCTCGCCAGTGCCTACAATAATCGAGCTAATTACTATGCTGCTTGCGGACAGTTAACGGCTGCTATTGCTGATTATGATCGAGCATTGGATTATAATCCTCAACATGTCCGGGCCTGGATTAACCGAGCTATTACTTTACGAGATTTAGAACAGTACGCCGAAGCAATTGAAAATTTTGAGATTGCCTTACTATTTGGTCAGTTTACTAGCCAAATTTGGGCAGAACGGGGCAGAACCTATCATCTTTGGGGTGAGTGGAATTGTGCGATCGCTGATTATCACCGCGCCTTAGAGCAATTACCCTCAATCTACCACTCTAACGATATTACTGGTTATTGTTTGCGTTTACAAGTAGAACTGTGGCTAGAGGAATTACTGTCTCCTTTTCAAAATGAGTAATACCAATTCAAAATTCAAAATTCAAAATTCAAAATTGGGAAAGTAAGACTTTACAAGGTTTTGCCGGTTTACTTATATTACTTTCTTTTCGTGAATTGGTATAAGAATTTAGGAGGAGGTAGTGCTGTCTTCTACAAGAGGCTAGACGAAGGGGTCTGACCAAGTTTAGGAGGACGCAGTGAGTGCAGTCTGGGATTTTACCCAAGTAGAGAAACTGCCCTTTAATGTGAGGAGTAAACAAGGAATAGATAGCGGTGATTGTTGAAAAAATCATCTCACTTAAATCTCAAAGCCCCTTTAATTCTGGATTCGGAATTTTGTATGTTTCCCAAAATAAATAAATAGTAGATTTTTAAATTAAAAATATTAGCAACCCTGTATATCTTAGCTAATAGATAGTTATTCTACTGCAATTCAATTTAGCTATTAAACTATTATCTCTTTCTTGAAACAGCCAAAATCCTCACCAGTTTCTCAGGTCATCAATCAGACTGGTCTGTTGTTGACTGTTCCTGATTGATCAGTACAATTGGTCGCTGACCAGGAGCAAATTTATAAGCTTCTTGCTGCATAATAGCCTTGCTTTGTCCGGGATCAAAGTTGCGGCCAAACTCTGCGCGTAAATTTTTCACCCGTTCCTCTTTCACCTTAACTTCCGTGCTGATTTCCGCCACCTTTTCTTGTTGTAACCGGAGATAGGGTACAAGTTGTCCTAGTGCCGATAAAGCCACAGAAGCAATGACCATATTCACAGCAATTTTTACTGTAGTTTCCAGCGCCATCACTTTGTGGGAACGTTGGCGCAAATGTCGTTTTGGTCGAGGAGTAGTCCGACGTTTTTCTGTTGGTTGTGGCGATAGTCTAGATGGTTGTAAAGCGTTCATGATGCTAAAGATAGCCTCTTTTAAGTGAAGGGCAGCACCGTCAAAAGCACAATGGCAGTAATTGCGGCTAGATTTAGCTGCCATATTACTTCATTTTTTGGAAATTTCTACACGTGTAGTAGAAATTAAAAAATCACTCAGCATACTGACGAAAGGAGTCAGGGGGC
>DATGXQ010000284.1:0-4441 GCA_035298905.1 Nostocaceae cyanobacterium
GTTTGAAAAGAATGTGATTAGTCAATTATTCCGGGAGGAGATTATGGAAGAGTCTGTGATTTATCAAGATATTATCCAAAAGGGAGAATTAAGAGGTAAGAAAAAGGAAGCACTAGAACTAATTATGCGGCAGTTAAAACGGCGATTTGGTAATGTTCAATCGGGAATAGAACCGCAATTACGAGCTTTATCTTTGGAACAGTTGGAAAATTTAGCTGAGGATTTTTTGGATTTTCAAAACCAAGATGATTTGGTGAATTATCTGGCTAATATTTCACAGCCTCAAGTTTAATTCATAGTAATTTTGGGTCAGTTTTAAACAAGATGTACGGCACATATAGTAATCCGATTTGAGTCATGAACTTACTGATGGAGGCGGGGTATTGGGTATTGGGTATTGGGTATTGGGACTGTTCACATCTCATTTAGGATTACTATAAGATAGTTGCTGTCAAGCAGCAGGATGAGGACAAGGCGAGGACAAGGCAATGCTGAATCTGGGGGAGTTTGGCTTTTTGTGGAAAAACGATCGCCCACAATCAATACTCTTGGCGGCTAACTTTTACAATGGATCTAGACTCTGTTACGAATTGTATAGTTAGGGATTATAGCTGTTATGGCTCCCGCCGTTTTAATTGAAAATCTACAAAAGCGTTACGGCACGGTGGTTGCCGTTCAGGATGTCTCTTTTCAGGTGGAATCTGGGGAAATCTTTGGTTTACTCGGTCCTAATGGTGCGGGGAAAACTACGACTCTCCGGGCTTTGTGTACGCTGACTATGCCGGATGCTGGCAAAATCGAGGTTTCTGGTGTGTCGGTGTGGGATAATCCGAAGTTGGCACGGCAAAAGCTGGGTTATGTAGCGCAAGAGGTGGCTTTGGATAAGGTGCTGACTGGTAGGGAGTTACTACAGTTGCAAGCGGCGCTTTATCATTTGCCGGGAAAGGTGGCTAAGGAACGGATTAATACTGTTCTGGATTTGTTGGGTTTACAGGAATACGCAGATAAGAAAACTGGTACTTATTCTGGTGGTTTGCGGAAGCGGCTGGATTTGGCTGCGGGTTTGTTACACGCGCCTGATGTGCTGGTTTTGGATGAACCTACGGTTGGTTTGGATATTGAAAGCCGGTTTGTGGTGTGGGATTTCTTGCGGAAGTTGCGGGAAGCTGGTACTACTGTGGTGATTACTAGCCATTATTTGGAAGAAATCGATGCTTTGGCTGATAGGGTGGCGATTATTGATAGGGGTACGGTGATTGCTGCTGGTACTCCTTCCCAGTTAAAGGATCAGGTGGGAGGCGATCGTATTACTCTCCGCATCCGCGAGTTTTCCCCCCAAGAGGAAGCAGAACAGGCGAAAAACCTACTTCAAGAGTTATCTTTTGTGCAAGAAATCATCATTAATAGCGCTCAAGGTAACTCCCTAAATTTGGTTGTCACTCCCCAAAATGACGCTTTAATTACTATTCAACAAGCATTAAGTAAAGCGGGTTTACCAATTTTTGGTATTTCCCAATCTCGTCCTAGTTTAGATGATGTTTATCTGGCTGCAACGGGACGCACTTTATTAGATGCTGAGTTGGCTGCTGTGGCTAATCGTGATTTGAAGGCGGAGAAAAAGCAAAATATGAGATAATATCAATTCAAAATTCAAAATTCAAAATTCAAACAGCAAGATGTAATAGTGATTGCTGATATTGGATTTGTAATTGAATTTTATAGAATTGGTATAGCATTTAGTTAGCCCTGATCTATTTCTGGGCTTTTTTCATAAGTATTCCACAAAATTATACCAATTCTCCAAAATATAGCAACAGCTTCAAACCCTTAAACCTAGACTTCCTCTAGCTTTTTGAATTTTGAATTTTGAATTGGTATTAATTCTTGCTATTTCCTCATTACAAATATATAAGTTCTGGTAAATAATCAACATCTAAAATTTACTCGATGGTATAAGGACAATTGACAGGAAAACAATTTAAGCCACTTTTCTTTTTGGCTTGTCGCAAAGCATCGGTGTAAACTTCTTCTAAAATCGTGACTAGATAATTATATAAATTTTTGGATTTAGTTAATTTCCTAAGTTCTACCCGAAAATTATCAATTTTGTCTTCCCAATGGTTTTTACAATCGGGAAGATGCCAATATTGATAAAATAACAAGTGTTTGAGAAGTTGCAGTAAATAACTTTCAAGTTTATGCTTTTGTTTGTTCCCTAGTGCTTCAATCTCCTCAATTAAATGTTCCCAGTCTAAATTTTCTAAATTCCTTTGTTGTAATTGTTTTAATGTGGTTTCTAACCATAAGTGATAATCTTGTTCATAAAGACTTTGAGTGAGTAATTTAGACGTAAGAATTCAGGAGTCAGGAGTCAGAAGTCAGAATGCTGATCTAATAAGGAACAGACAGTAGTAATATTTCTTGAGAATAATTCAGCTTGACTGTAAAAGTCTCTTTAATGCTGAATTCTGGATTCTGGATTCTGAATACTTACATTTAGACATTATTTGATTTTCTCCTTATTTGATGCTAATTCTTGAATCTTTTCAGTATATTCATCACCACAGTTTCACCATCTAAGCCTTCCCCTCGTTCAATTTCTGCCATTGCTACATCAACTTTTTATCTAGTTTCTTCTATCCATTGCTGATACTCAGAATTGAATTTTATTAAAAGTTGAAATGCTAGATCAATTACTTCATCAGCGTTGCTAAATCGGCCACTGGCTATTTGCGCTTGGATAAATTGCTCATGTTCGGTTTTGAGTTGAATATTCATGATTTTTCCTAATCTTGAAAATTTAATGTTACTCAAATACCCATAATTTTAGATTAACACTGTCTCGAATTCTAGTGAAGTATTGATTTGAGAACATTCTAGGATGATTTTTTGCTATAATGTTGTATTAAGAAATATAAACATCGATCGCTAGTTAAATATAGCTAAGATGTTGATAACCTTCGCACTTTTATTTTACTGATTGTATGCATAATTACCATTCACCCGTGAGAAAATTACTATGACGACTGATGTAAACTGGCAGCAATTAACCTCAAACTCTGTAGCTACTGAAAATACTTCTAGTTTCTTTGGTGAAGTTGTCCAAGAAACTCTAGCTTTAACCCGTCGCTTATTTATCCAATTACAACGCCGTCCTTCTACTCTGTTGGCGGGAATCGTTCAGCCGGTGATGTGGTTAGTATTATTCGGTGCTTTGTTCCAAAATGCCCCTAAAGGTTTGTTTGGCAGTACGACAAATTACGGTCAATTTCTAGCTGCGGGGGTAATAGTTTTTACTGCTTTTGCCGGGGCGTTAAATGCGGGTTTGCCTGTGATGTTTGACAGGGAATTTGGCTTTTTAAATCGGTTACTGGTAGCGCCTTTAGCTTCTCGCTTCTCGATTGTGTTTGCTTCGGCTATCTTTATTATTAGCCAAAGTTTGTTACAAGCGGCGGTAATTGTGGGTGCGGCGGCGTTTTTGGGTGCGGGTTTACCTGATGCGCTAGGATTAAGTGCGATCGCCTTAATCGTTTTCCTCTTGGCTTTGGGTGTGACTGCGCTTTCTTTGGGTTTGGCTTTTGCTTTACCTGGACATATTGAATTAATTGCCGTCATCTTTGTTACCAACTTACCCCTATTATTTGCCAGCACAGCTTTAGCACCATTATCCTTTATGCCTGGTTGGTTGCAGGTAGTCGCTACTCTTAACCCCTTGAGTTATGCTATTGAACCTATTCGCTATCTTTATCTTCATAGTAATTGGGGTTTGAATGATGTAGTCATGCACGCTTTTTGGGGTGATGTTACCTTTTTAGGTGCTTTACTTGTATTACTAGGCTTTGCTGTAGTAGCTTTAGTCAGTATTCAACCCCAATTAAAGCGCACTCTTGCTTAAGATAGAAGCATAATTTGGAGGGGAATTTTCAATGAATAAGCGATTTTTACCAGTTCACAAAATCTTAGTTGCTACCTTAACCGGCTTTAGCTTTGCTTCTTTGTTGGTAGCTTCTCCTAGCTTGGCTAATCCTAATCAATCTGGTTTTGGTAGTTTAGAGAGCGATCGTAACAACAATATTCTCTCTCCCAATGGCTCAGATTTCAATATGTTTGACATAATACATAATGCGAATCTTCGTGGTGGCCAATTTGATCCACAAGCTGCACAGCAAGGGATAAACACAGAAGCAGACTCCTTTAAAGTTAAACAGCAGCAGAGATTACAAACTCAACCCACAACCAATACTGTTACGCCAACTACAGGAAATCAACCGCTAGAGATATCTATTCCTATCAATAAGTAAAATCTACGACTAAAACCTCAACTCTTACCTTCAATTTATAGGCAAAAGTTGAGGTTTTTAGTTTTATAAGCTGAATAATTTGTTAATAGAATTACAGACCTAATACTGCTAGAACATCGCTGGCATGGGTAGCAGTATTC
>DATGXQ010000285.1:0-15089 GCA_035298905.1 Nostocaceae cyanobacterium
AGGCCACCTGCGTGGGTTTGAAAACCTTGATTTTTCATTAGTCCGCGTAGGCGGACTTGGCCTGTATAGCCACGAATTCTATTCGTTAGGGCTTAAGTTTACTTATCGAGGGTGGGGCTACCCCGCCTCTACAAAATGAAAAAAACAATCGGACTGATTACCCTTGGCTTACCTGTATCGGTGTTAATTTATTTATCAGGATTACAAGCAACCGGAAATTTAGCACTGATTCCCCCAGAATGTCAGGTGAAAAAATGGGATTTACCTACACCCAAAACAACACCGACGCTGATTCAAAGAACACCAGTTACCTGTTGTCAAAATGATATTTCTTGTTTAGATGACGCGATTTTTAATAGTGATAAACAAGGATTATTAACGGCAATCGACCGCAGTTTAGGCTATTTACAAACTCAAGCGGCTACAAAAGCTTATCAAAAATATCCCATTACTGGAATTACACGCGATCGCGTTTTACAAAGTCTGCTGAGATTCCGTGAGTTACTATTAACTACTAATTCTGCTACTGAACTACAACAAGCAGTAGAAAAGGAATTTGTTTTCTATCAGTCTATAGGCAATGATTCTCAAGGAACAGTATTATTTACTGCTTATTTTGAACCCTTATATTTAGCTAGTCGCATTCCTACACCTGAATTTCGTTATCCAGTATATCGCCAACCACCAAATTTAGCATCTTGGCCTTTACCTCATCCCACTCGCTTAGAATTAGAAGGTGCGGATGGTTTGCAAGGTAGCAAGGGAAAATTAAAAGGATTAGAGTTATTTTGGTTGCGCGATCGCCTAGAACCTTACATGATTCAAATACAAGGTTCAGCACGATTACAACTTACTGATAATACACAAGCAACTATTAATTATGCAGGTAACACTGCTTACACTTATAAAAGTATTGGTCGAGAATTAATTAATGATGGTAAGTTACCGCAAAAAGGTGTAACAATGCCCAAAATTCTCGATTATTTTCAAAAATATCCCCAAGACTTAAATATTTATATTCCTCGTGACTCCAGTTTCGTTTTCTTCCGAGAAACTTATGGCGCACCTGCACAGGGTTCTATCGGTGTTCCTATTACTGCGGAACGTTCTATTGCTACAGATAAATCTTTAATGCCTCCCGGTGCTTTAGCTTTAATTCGCGCTCCTTTTCCGTTTATAGATAATAGTAATAAAGTAGAACATCGCATTATCAGCCGTTTTGTACTTGATCAAGATACTGGTGGCGCAATTAAAGGCGCAGGTAGAGTAGACTACTTTTTAGGCACTGGTAAAATTGCTGGCGATCGCGCCGGTTTAACTGTCAGCAACGGACATTTATTTTATCTCTTACTCAAACCCAAAAAAATACAATCTTTATCTAATCAGAACACGACTAATTAAGTTAAATTTACTTCCAAAGTTGATCAACAGTGACAAATTGATAACCTTGTTCTAGCAGTTGAGGAATCAGAATTTTAATTGTTTCCGCCACATCCTGTCCACCAAATACACCATCATGTAACACAATTAAAGAACCATTTTTAACTTGCTTTAAAACTCTATTAATCACTATTTCCACACCAGGTCTCACCCAATCTTCAGGAACTACACTCCACATCACCGGACGATAATTCCACTCTGCTAATAAAGTTAAAGTTTGGGGTGTAAAAAAACCATTAGGGGGTCGAACATCCCGCACATTTTCAGGTAATAAATTGCAAGCATTGTAAATAGCAGCTTGGGTTTTTTCTAAACTTTGTCTTAGTTCATTGGGGGAAAGTCGAGGAAACGATCGATGTTGATAACCATGTAACCCAATCCAATGGCCGCGATCGCTCACTGCTTTAGCTACATCTGGGTAACTATTAACACAAGCACCCAACCAAAAAAAGCTGGCGGGAATTTTGTAATCATCCAAAACTGCTAAAACTTCCGGTGTGTATTGGGGATGGGGGCCATCATCAAAACTCAAGGCGATCGCTTTGCTGTTTCTATCCCCACACCATAAACACTGAGGAAAAGCAGGTTTTAGCAAGCGGTAAATAAGCGGGAACAAAGGCGCAAAAGGCATTTGAATTTTCCTTTGTAACAAAATTTGTAACAGCCACAGCAGTAACACCGAATCTCGATTAAATTGGGAAAAATTTACAAGTAATCCCTGAGATTACAGTTTGATGCTGTTTCCAGACATTCGAGATTACCAAATTCTGTTTTTAGGCTTGTTTCTGGTTTTAGGGATTGGGACAAGAGATTGGACATTGCGACCGGAGTTAATAGGAGTGGCGATCGCCACTTGTATCTTGACCCAAAGTACATTGTCGTTAGCTATCAATTATTGGTCAAAACCAGACCCACAAACCGCAGAAAAACCAGCAACTCTCAATATTCGCAGTTCCTTGATTACCTCCTTGGGACTAAGCCTATTATTACGCGCCGACAATTGGCAAACTATGGCTTTAGCGGCATTTGTGGCCATAGCAAGTAAATTTGTGTTCCGAGTCGGTAATAAACATTTCTTTAACCCAGCTAATTTTGGCATTATTTCCGCCTTAGTCCTCACCTCAGATGCATGGGTATCACCCGGACAATGGGGGGAAGATTGGTGGTACGCGCTGTTATTTTTGGGAACCGGCGGGATGATTTTACAAAAAATCGGTCGCTGGGACACCACCGCCGCATTTTTAGGTGCTTATTCCCTATTAGAAGGAGTCAGAAACATTTGGCTTGGTTGGACTTGGGATGTATACTTGCATCGCTTAACAAGTGGTTCTTTATTGCTGTTTGCCTTATTTATGGTGACAGATCCCCGGTCAATTCCCAATGCGCGTATTGGGCGGATAGTTTGGGCAGTAGCGATCGCTATCCTCACCTTTATTTTGCGAAATTATTTCTATCTTTCCACTGCCGTATTTTGGGCTTTATTTAGCCTAGCACCATTAACCATACTCTTAGATAATTTCTGGTTTGCACCAAGATTTATTTGGTCAAAAACAGCAGCACAAAATCCTCAAACTTTTAACTCACTACCAGAGGTTCAGCTATGAAATACTTGCGCTGGATAACATCTTTATTACTCACAGTAGTATTAGCCCTATGTTTTACACCAACAGCTTGGGCATTTTGTGGTTTTTATGTCGCTAAAGCCGACAGCAAATTATATAACAAAGCCTCACAAGTAGTCATAGCACGAGATGGCGATCGCACAGTTTTAACTATGGCCAATGATTATCAAGGAGATGTGAAAGATTTTGCTGTAGTTGTCCCTGTTCCCACAATAATTAAAGAAAAACAGGTAAGAGTTGCAGAACCGAAAGTTATTGAAAGATTAGATGCTTTTAGCGCACCTAGATTAGTTGAATATTTTGATGAAGATCCTTGCGCCCCAATAGAACCTTATAAGCTTAGTATGCCTATGGCTGCGCCCACAGCCGGAAATTTTGCAAGAGAAGATGAAGCAAGAGATCGTTCTTTAGGAGTAACAGTAGAAGCAAAATTTAACGTCGGTGAATACGATATTGTTATCCTCAGTGCGAAAGAATCCGGTGGTTTAGAAACTTGGTTAAATCGCAATGGTTACAAAATCCCCAGAGGTGCAAAGGATTTATTAAAACCTTACATCCGTTCAGGAATGAAATTCTTTGTTGCTAAAGTCAACTTAGAAAAATTTGAACAATCCGGTTATCAGTTTTTACGACCATTACAAATCGCTTACCAATCACCTAAATTTATTTTGCCCATTCGCTTGGGGATGATTAACGCTGATAAAGAACAAGATTTAATCGTTTACATTCTTTCTCCGAAGGGACAAGCAGAAGTTACTAATTATCGTACAGTCAAAGTTCCCTCTAACGTAAATATTCCTGTATTCGTCAAAAACGAATTTGGTGACTTTTATAAATCCATGTTCCAAACTTCTTACACCAAAGAAGATAGGAAAGTGGCATTTTTAGAGTACGCTTGGGATATGAGTACATGCGACCCATGTTCAGCTGATCCCCTCAATCAACAAGAACTAAAAGAAGCCGGGGTATTTTGGTTAGATAATAATTATAATGATGAATTTGTTCCCCCTGCATCAAGATTTCGTCCCCAATCTAGCAGCAGCGTTTTCATCAGTCGCTTACACGTCCGCTACAGCCGTGATAAATTTCCAGAAGATTTAGTATTTCAAACCACCGCTAATCAAGAATCATTCCAAGGACGTTACATTTTACAGCATCCCTTCAAAGGAGAACTTAAATGTGATGCAGGGAGATCATATAAGCGTTCATTACGTCAAAGATTTGAAAAAGAAGCCCAGACTTTAGCCAATTTAACTAACTGGAAAATTAATGATATTCGCAAAAAGATGGAATTAACTGTAGGAGTTATCAAAACTTCTTGGTGGGAAGATTTCTTAGCTTGGCTAGGAATGGCTTAGAAGATTTTGAGGTAATTGATATTTTGGCGGGAAATTACCTCAAAGTACATGATTTAAACGCAGATGAACGCAGATAAAAGAGATTTTTTCTGGGGGAGGCTAGAAATGAAATATTTTCGCTTAATAGTTTCTGGTTTGTTAACAGTAATATTAACACTATGCTTCACGCCAACAGCTTGGGCGTTTTGTGGTTTTTATGTGGCGAAAGCAGATAGTAAATTATATAACAAAGCTTCACAGGTAGTCATTGCCAGAGATGGCGATGGCGGAACGCCCACCTTCGGTGATCGCACAGTTTTAACTATGGCTAATGATTATCAAGGAGATGTGAAAGATTTTGCTGTAGTTGTCCCTGTTCCTACAGTGATTAAAGCACAACAAGTCAGAGTCGCAGAACCGAAAGTTATTGAAAGATTAGACGCTTTTAGCGCACCTAGATTAGTCGAATATTTTGATCGTGATCCTTGTTCTCCTCCTTCTCGTCGTCGTTCTGGGTTAGTCTTCAGATCAGGAAAAATTAGACCATCGGTAAATAGGGGAGATTTAGAGAGCGATCGCTCTTTAGGAGTAACAGTAGAAGCACAATTTAATGCTGGTGAATATGAGATTGTTATCCTCAGTGCAAAAGAATCAGGTGGTTTAGAAACTTGGTTAAATCGCAACGGTTACAAAATCCCCAAAGGTGCAAAGGATTTATTAAAACCTTACATCCGTTCAGGAATGAAATTCTTTGTTGCTAAAGTCAACTTAGAAAAATTTGAACAATCAGGCTATCAATTTTTACGACCATTACAAATCGCTTACCAATCACCTAAATTTGTCTTACCCATTCGCTTAGGAATGATTAATGCCAACAGCGAACAAGATTTGATAGTTTATATTCTCTCCCCTAAAGGACAAGCAGAAGTTACTAATTATCGTACAGTTAAAGTTCCCTCTAACATCGATATTCCTATATTTGTTAAAAACGAATTTGGCTATTTTTATAAATCCATGTTCCAAACTTCTTACACCAAAGAAGATAAAAAAGTGGCATTTTTAGAATACGCTTGGAATATGAGTAGTTGTGACCCATGTTCAGCTGATCCCCTGAACCAACAAGAACTAAAAGAAGCTGGTGTATTTTGGCTTGATAATAATCCTCAAACTTTTAGTCGTTCCCGCGATCGTGCTGATGGAGTTTTTATCACCCGCTTACATGTGCGCTATACCCGGAATAAATTCCCCGAAGACTTAATACTTCAGGAAACTTCTAACCAAGAATCTTTTCAAGGACGTTACATTCTAAGACATCCCTTTACAGGTGAACTTAAATGTGATGCTGGAATACAGTACAAACAGTCTTTAGCAGCACGATTTGAACAAGAGGCGCAAAACTTAGCCAGTTTGACTAACTGGAAGATTCAAGACATTCGCAAAAGAATCAAACTTACGGTAGGGTATCTCACTCCTACTTGGTGGGAAAATGTTACAGCTTGGTTGAGATTTTGGTAGTAACAGCCTAATCTTACTCTAGTAGTACGTCTCCACGTCTCTCCGCCTGGAGTGTCCGTCAAAATCCTCAATTAAACAACATCTAGATTATGAGCCTATTTTCCGTATTATTTCATAGGTAGGCACTTTACTTTGCCTGCGTACGTCTGACTTCTTGATTGTTTTATTTTTGCGTATTATGTAGAAATAATGCCTTGATGAAAAAATTAGACTCACACGTAGGATAATTCCCAAATAATCAAGGCTTATTTTTGACGATATCCAAATCTACAATCACTAGGACACTTTGGCCCTCTTCGCTCATTATTGTTATGGTTGACTTTGATGAACAGCTACGCCGCTTAGTTGCTCAAGCCTGTGGACACCCGCCTGGAAGCCCTCAGCGTCAAAAGCTGCTCACACAAATCATTCGCTTGACTGCCAATAAACTCTGGAGGGAAAGTACTCCTGAATATCAAGATGCACTCCAACAAACTTGGTTGTATTTCTGTCGCAATCTTTGTGAAGGTTTGACTGGACGTACTTATGACCCTAAATCTGGTAGTGTTGTTACCTGGCTCAATGCTTATCTAAAACGCAGGCTACAAGATATTTATATTAACAGAACCAGAGACCAACACATTACGGTACAGCCTAAAATGGGTTATGGAGATAACAATGAAAACTTCGATCCCATAGATAACATACCTGCTAATCCTCAAACTCCTCCGATTCTGGAAAGCTTGGAAATCTGGATTAAAGAAGATTCTGATGGAGAACTGCGTCGCATTCATGTTAAAGGACGGCCAGATGTAAATTGTCAGGTGTTGCTGCTCAAACGCCTACCACCAGAGGTGAGTTGGAAAGAATTGTCAGCAGAATTTGGTTTACCGATTCCTACTTTAAGTAGTTTTTATCAACGTCAATGTTTGCCCAGGTTGCGACAGTTTGCTGAGAATGAAGGGTATCTATAAAAGATAGAGACAGAGGAAAGGGAAGGTATTTATCTCTACCTTCGCTTTTTCTGTTTCTGGCAGACTGACAAATGACAGATCACTACAACTAAACCCAGTATCAACTTGCTGATTGATGTTAAGAGTAAATATGTAATAGTTCTTAAACAAATACAGGAAAAACTTTTAAATAGATTTCATCAGAAATTATTATGATCCTCTCTATTTTTTCTCCAAAATCTCAAAATGTCTAAATTCGTCTGATCAATTCCTAGTTACTATAGCAATCCGATTTGAGTTGTGAACTGACTAGTAGAGGCAAGGGAACAGGGAACAGGAAGTGTTCATAAATGATTTAGGATTGCTATATAAAATCAGTCAAGCACAGGAAGGAGTTATAAATTATTCTGGTATTATAATCCTGGTTGCCTAAGCATTGACAGTAGTGCTTAGTTTTCATCTACACTCTGGTTAAATTCCTCTCTCTAGCCCAAGACTTCAGGAGTAGCTGACTAGACTAAGTACTTTGTGTACTAAGTTCAAGGTAAGAGTGAAAATTACTATCTACGGATGCTCCTGCCTGTCTCTAACTTCTAAAGCTGGAGGATGAAAGAGGCTGAGAGGTTTAAGCCAGTCTCCTATGGATAGTAGCCCCTCTGGGGTTTGGTAGTTGCTTATAGGGCTGTCTTGGGCGGCTCTACTGTTAGCACTGAGCTACAACCTGAGTGACTAAAATTACTGGAGTAGCAAAGCGATTCTCGGCATACAGGGAAGTGGACAAGCACTACTCCTCTGCTTGTCTAACCCCGCAAGGGGGATGCTGAAAAAATTCAGCGAGTCGTGTTTCATCCGTGTTCTAAAGACAGATGTTTTCCACACTCCCAGAGGTGTTTAGATGAATAAAGCAACTAAGCTTTCTGTATTAAGTTTTCTCAACTGGAAACAGGGTAAAATTCAACGTTTTCGCTTTTTAAATTGCTTTTTATTATTTTTGGTCGGTTTATTATCTGTTCTTGGCTCACCAGTTCTGGCACAGATTCCCACTTTCCATAATTCATACCATTTAGCAGTTAAGGATACTAAGGGTAGCAGTGCTACAAATACCGTAAATTCTATTGTTTCGCCACTACAACAAGGTAAAACTTTCTACGATTCTGGCAGATTTGCTGAAGCTATTAAATTGTTAAAGCAAGCAGTAGAGGAGTACCGTATCCAAGGTGATAATTTAAGATTAGCAGCTGCTTTAGGTAATCTTAGTCTTGCTTACCAACAAATCGGAGCTTGGAATGAGGCTAATCAAGCAATTACCGATAGTTTAAATTTGCTCCAAGGACAAACGCAAAGTCAATACATACAAGTATTTGCTCAAACCTTAGATATTTTGGGAAAATTACAACTATCACAAGGAAAATCGGAAGCAGCTTTAACTACTTGGCAACAGGCAGAAAAAGTTTATCAAAATTTAAGTAATGAAAATGGTGTTTTAAGGTCGCAAATTAATCAAGCCCAAGCTTGGCGAGTTCAAGGAGTCTTTAGACGTGCTACTACAATTTTGACTAAAGTCAAAGAGAAATTACAGTCTCAACCAGACTCCAGAGAAAAAACAGTAGGATTGCGTTCTTTGGGTGATACCCTGTTATTAGTAGGTGATTTAACCAACTCAGAAATAACTCTGAGGGAAAGCTTGGCTATTGCTCAACGTCTCCAGTTACAGGGGGAGATAGCAGCTAGTTTGTTTAGTCTAGGGAACTACACTCGTACCCAACAAAGTACACAACCAACTGCCCAACAAAAAGTAGAAAAAATATCAGAAGCGATCGCCTATTATCAGCAAGCAATAGAAATTTCTCCTTCTGCATTAATTAAAACTCAAGCTCAGGTAAATCAACTCAGCCTATTGTTAGAAGATCCACAACGATGGAAAGAAGTTGAAAATTTAATCCCCACCGTCACCACGCAAATTGAGCAACTCCCTCCTAGCCGCTCTTCCATCTATGCTCAGATTAACTTTGCTCAAAGCTTAATGAAACTTTTGACGCAACAGTCCTCTAAAACTAATCTTCCAATCAGTACTCAATCTACAGCCACAGTACTAGCAAGAGCATTACAACAAGCTATAGATTTAGGCGATCAACGAGCAGAGGCTTATGCTTTAAATAGTTTAGCCAGCTTATATGAGACAGCAGGACAGTGGAATCAAGCCCAAACCCTGACCCAAAAAGGATTAGTCCTAGCTCAATCTACCAATGCTGCTGATATAGCTTACCTTCTACAATGGCAACTAGGTAGATTGCTATGGCGACAGAAGAACATTCCCGGAGCGATCGCTGCCTATGATAGCGCTGTACAAACCTTACAATCTCTACGTAGTGACCTAGTAGCAGTCAATCCTGAAGTACAGTTTAGCTTCCGAGATAGCGTAGAACCAATCTATCGTCAGTCAGTAGAATTACTATTGCAATCTCAAGGTAGTTCCCCAGATGACAAAACACTAGAAAAAGCTAGAGAACGTATAGAAGCTCTACAACTAGCAGAACTAGATAACTTCTTCCAAGAAGCCTGTTTACAAACCCAGAAAGTTGCCCTAGATCAAGTTGTAGATCAAGATAATCCCACTGCGGCCATCCTCTACCCCATTATTTTGCCCAGAGAAATACAGGTTATTGTCAAAATTCCTAACCAACGCCTTAAACGCTACAGCACCAATATCTCTCAAACAGAAGTAGAAAAAAGCATCACTCAACTACGGAAACATCTAGTTAATCCGGCTGCCGTTAAAGCTGTTAAAGAGGAGTCACAACAAGTTTATAACTGGCTGGTAAAACCTATTGAATCAGAATTACAAGCCAGTGGAGTAACAACCTTAGTTTTTGTCTTAGATGGTTCCTTACGTAATATTCCTATGGCTGCTCTCTTTGATGGTAAAAGATTTATCATTGAAAAATATGCTGTATCCTTAAGTGTAGGGCTACAACTGCTTGACCCCCAACCCCTAACGCGTCATCAACTCAGAGCCTTAACAGCTGGGTTAACTCAACCCCCACCAGAATTTTCTAAATTTTCCCCTTTACCGGGGATCAAATCAGAATTTAACCTGATTAACCAAGCCGGAGTTTCCACTATCAGTCTTCTAGATCAAGAATTTACTAAGGAAGCACTCAAAAACAAAATTAATTCCTATCCTTTTAACATCGTACATTTAGCAACCCACGGCGAGTTTAGCTCGCGTGCCGAAAATACCTTTATTTTGGCGGCTGACACTCCGATCAAAGTCAAGGATTTTAATGTCATTCTGACCGGAGACAATCAAACCAAAGTTGAACTATTAGTGCTAAGTGCTTGTCAAACAGCCACCGGAGACGATCGCGCTGCTTTGGGTTTAGCTGGAGCCGCAGTCAGAGCCGGAGCTAGAAGCACCTTAGCCTCTTTGTGGCAAATTGATGATGAATCAACAGCCTTGTTTGTGGGAGAGTTCTACCGTGAACTCAAGAGTAATAATATCACCAAGGCTGAAGCTCTCCGACGCGCTCAAGTAAAATTACTCAACCATCCCAACTACAGAACACCGGGTTTCTGGGCTGCTTATGTGTTAATAGGCAACTGGCTATAAGTATTTGCTTTGACCCCAACATTGCTGTTGGGGAATTCAACCTTGATTACCCAGTGGTTTTCACCGTATATTTAGCAAGAGTTAGCAACCTAATAATTGTTCCCTATAATTGTTCCCTGGTTCAGAGAATGAAAATAAAACACCTATTACCTCACTTTTTGCTGTAACTTTGGCATAAATATCGGAAATCTAACGGATATATAAGTACAAACATTAATCACTGGGGACTGAACAATGATTTACACCAACTATCAACTAGATAACTCCGCTATAGAATTACCAATTACTTCAGCAGCTCGCTCTGCTGCTCAAATGTTTGCTTCTCAACAGACAAATACCGCTAAAGCAGAGCAAGTCAAGCTTAATACCTTAGCTGTATTGGTGGTAAATGACTATTTAGAAATGATGGGTATTCCCACTAATCTAGAAGCTAGTGATAGTTGGAATAGCATTGTGCGCTTCTGTGCAGATGTGGCAGATTTGGAAGTAGCAAAAATTGGTCGGCTAGAGTGCCGTCCGGTAACAGCACATCAATCAACTTGCCTCGTTCCTCCAGAAACTTGGGAAGAAAGGGTAGGTTATGTGGTGGTGCAAATTGATGACTCGCTCCAAGAAGCCAAAATTCTGGGATTTAGCCGCAAAGTTACTAGCGAAGAACTGCCATTAAACAAACTACAACCAGTGGAAGCCCTAATTGATACTCTGGATGAATTAAGTGTTTCCCCAATCCAGCCATTAGTGGATTTGAGTCAGTGGTTTAGTGGTATAATCGAATCTGGGTGGCAGACTGTAGAATCAATTCTAGCAGGTAGGCCAGAACTCGCACCTGCTTTTCGTAGTGTTAACACACTAGAAAGAAATGCCCCAGAACAAGTAGAAAGCAATTCAGAGCTAATTATCAGAGCTAAAGTAATTGATGTAAATACTGCTACCTACAATTATGCCTTTATGTTGGTTGTAGAAATTAGCCCGGAAGCTAACCAAAGAACCAGTGTGAATATTCAATTACATGCTACAGGTAATCAGGTACACTTGCCTTTAGGAGTAAATCTCAGTGTACTGGATCATTCAGGGGCAGTAGTTTTAGAAGCCCAAGCCCGTCATGCTGACAATTATATCCAGTTAGCATTTAGTGGTGAGCCACAAGAGAAGTTTAGTGTTCAAGTAGCACTAGATGATACAATATTTTTGTCAAATTTCATGATTTAAGGTTGCTATTACAGCAGGTATTAGTTAATTATTGGTAATTGCCATTCTGAAATACGAGAGGACATAATAGCTAAGTCATGGGTAAGCTAGTAGTTCTGAAATTTGGAGAGGGTGGTTTTGACCAAGGGTTTGCAGTTACCCTCCAGATCAGCGAAGAAGGTCAACTCCCATCGATCGAAATTACGGGAAAGCTGCCCCCCTCACCAGAACTTCCTTTAAGCTACAACCACTGGCAAGCCAGTTATCGGAGTTTAGGCAGTATCTATCGCCTGTATCCTAAACATACACAAGTAACGAATGTTTCTAAAACTTCAGATTGTCAAGATGCTGCTGATGTACTACGAAAGAGCCTTAATCATTGGTTGCAGGCAGAGGGATTTCGTCCCCTAAGAGAGAAATGGCTGGAGCGATTATTACCCACAGAAGAAATCAGGCTCATAGTACAAACAGACAATAGCTATTTACAAAGATTGCCTTGGCATGTATGGGATTTACTGGAACGTTACCCCAAGGCAGAAACAGCTTGGTCGCCTATTGATTACATCAAAACCCAAAAGCCAGTACGTCATCCTAATCCATTAATCAACATTTTGGCGATCGTCGGCAATAGTGAAGGCATTGATACTAAAGCTGATCAAGCTCTACTCAAACAGTATAGTGATGCTGATGTACATTTTGTAGTAGAACCCCAACGCCAGGAGTTAACTGAGCATCTTTGGGGCAGAAATTGGGATATTTTGTTTTTTGCTGGACACAGTTCTAGTCAAGATCAGGAAACGGGAAGAATTTACTTAAATCCTACTGATAGCTTGACAATTAAAGAATTAAAGTATGCCTTGCGGAAGGCTATTGATAGCGGCTTAAAACTGGCAATTTTTAATTCTTGTGATGGTTTGGGACTAGCACGGGAATTGACTGATTTAGAAATTCCGCAAATGATTGTGATGCGTGAACCTGTGCCAGATGAGGTAGCCCAAAAGTTTTTAAAGTATTTTTTGATGAGCTTTGCTGGTGGTGAGTCCTTATATCAGTCAGTGCGACAAGCCAGGGAAAGATTGCAGGGGTTAGAAGATAAATTTCCTTGTGCTACTTGGCTGCCAGTAATTTGTCAAAACCCAGTACAAATACCTTTGACATGGCAGGAGTTAAAGTCTGTAGTCCAGGAAGAAGAAGTAAAACCGCTTGTAAGTAAGCAACCTGTCCGCGATTTGAAGTTGGCTGTGCTTGCTAGTTTGGCCATGACAGCTTTAGTGTGTGGAGTGAGATTTCTCGGACTGCTACAAGGTGGAGAACTCAAGGCTTTTGATCAAATGATGCGATCGCGTCCTGATGAGGGGCCAGACCAGAGGCTGTTGGTAGTCACGATTGATGAAGCAGACTTAGTTTATCAACGTCGAAACGGGGAAATTTTAAAAGGAACATCTCTTTCTGATCAAACTTTAAATAAATTATTAGCTAAATTAGAAAAATATAAACCAGTAGCGATCGGCTTAGATATTTACCGCGATTTTCCAGCAGAAAATCCAGAATTAAAAGATCGGTTGGCTAACACAGAAAATTTAGTCGGCGTTTGTAAAGGTAGTGATAGCCAAACCAATAGTAAAGGTATTGAAGCACCACCAGAAATCTCCAAGAACGATACAAATCTAGGGTTTAGTGATTTTGTGGGTGATGTGGATGGAGTTGTACGTCGCCAACTGCTATTTATGACTCAGGAAGCAGGATCACCATGTCCTGCTGGCTATAGCTTGAGTACTCAATTGGCACTCCGCTATTTACACACTCAAGGTATTGAAGCTAAATATAATTCCCAAGAACATTTACAACTGAATAAAACAACTTTTACTAGTTTGGATACTCGTCTAGGAGGCTATCAAATTGAAGATAAAGGACAAATACTCCTCAATTATCGTGCTACTAAACAAATAGCTGAACAGGTATCACTGACACAATTTTTATCTAGTCCTGTTAACTCTAATCAAAACCTGCAAGACCGGATTGTATTGATTGGAGTAACTTCCAAAGCAGATTTAGTCGATCAGTGGTCTACACCCTATGGCAGTATTGCAGATCAACCAATGCCAGGGGTGCTAGTACATGCCCACATGGTCAGCCAAGTGTTAAGTGCTGTGCTGGATGGTCGTCCATTATTGAGGTTTTGGTCGCCTGGGGTGGAAGTGGTTTGGATTTGGGGCTGGTCTGTGGTGGGAGCAATAATTGTGTGGCGATCGCGTTCCTTAAGGCAGTTAGCATTAGCCGTGGGTATCACCTCTGGTACTTTGTATCTACTCTGCTTTGGTCTGTTAATTTGCGGAGTATGGATTCCTTTTGTTCCATCAGCCTTATCTTTAGTGACGACAGTAGGCTTTGTGTCAATATACAATGCTCGCTCGGAAACGGGAGCAAAATTAAAATTTTTAACGACTGAGAGTTAAGTAATTTCTGTATTTTTTTGTTTTCGCTTTGATTACATACTTAGTTAATTTCTCTGTTTTCTCACTGAAGCCAAATCTATTCAATTTATACACTAAAAACCAGGTTTTATGAATATTACTTCACAGCCAGTCAAACTTGTTTTCACAATAGCTGTTAGTGCTGCCAGCTTGTTAGGTGACTTGAGTATCCCTTCAGCCATAGCAAAACCAGCTATGACAAACCAAAAAATAGTTATTGCTCAAGCGGCAAAATTTAATCCACCAAAACCACCAACAGGGTCAGCTCCCGGAGGGAGGATTCGTGGAGGAGCTAGACGAAGCAATAATTTGATTGTCTGTCCAAAAACAAAACCCGACTTTACCGCCCTGGTTTACAATACACAACAAGAACAAGATATTACTAACGTCTGGGGATACACAACTCTAGGGCATCCCAGTTTACTGTTCTACATCCCATTCTCCAAACAATCGCCATATCTGACAGAATTTACACTGACAGAAGAAGATATTGACTCTACCAAGGACGATGGTAGCTCTATTTACACTACTACTATAGCTCTGCCCGACAAACCAGGAGTTATTAGTTGGACTTTACCTGCCGAAGCTCCAGAATTAAAAGTAGGTAAACGCTATCGTTGGTACTTGAGTATTAACTGCGATCAAGATCAGATGTCTCCACCAATGTATGTGGAAGGGGTGATCTACCGAGTTGAGTTGAATCCTACAGTGGCCAATAAACTGAAGACAGCTACTCTTGTGGAAAAGTTTGCTATTTATGCCGAGAATGGAATTTGGCATGAGGCGATCGCTACTTTAGCAGAACTGCGTCGCCAAAATCCTCAAGATAAATCACTGCAAAATTATTGGCAGAGTTTATTAACAGATATCAAATTAGAAGATGTAGCCGAAAAACCCATTTTGGGTAAATAAGGAGATGCTCTTAGGGGGATGAGGAGGATAAATGAAGACACGGGGAGGGGAGAGGGGGG
>DATGXQ010000286.1:0-5861 GCA_035298905.1 Nostocaceae cyanobacterium
ACCATGACGAGCTAACAGAGGTCTAATTTCTTGCTCAAAATGTTGATGCTGTTTTTTGACTTGGGGAATGAGGTTGAGGCGAATATCATCCAGTTGTTGTTGGGGTGTGCGTCCGTCTGGTGTTAACTGGCTAACCTTCGCTTCTACCTGCTGTTGTAAAGCTGCAACCCGCACCATGAAGAACTCATCCAAGTTAGAACTGAAGATGGCTAAAAACTTGAGTCTTTCCAAGAGTTTTGTGCGCGGGTCAAAAGCCTCGTGTAAAACCCGACTATTAAATTCTAACCAGCTTAACTCTCGGTTAAGATAGTATTGCGGATCGTTTAAGTTGAGCGGATGAGAACTTTTTTTGGATTTAGGCATGGCGATCGCAGGCTAGCCTGATGCAGCCCATTTATTTGGATGACAATACACATGGTAATGGAAATCGGCCATGCAGGTGAAGTGGTTTAATCTATGGAGCCGTGGGAGTTGTTTGTTGAGTTGGCGGAATAGGTAAATAGACGGGTAACTGTAAATTTTGGTCGTACAGAAACTCTTTATCTATGTTTACTTCTTTTGTGGGTAAGGTTTGGCTATTAGTCACACTGTTTTGAGGGGGAATTTGCAACTTGTACTTACCTGCTGGTACTCCATCTAAACGATACAGCCCAAATTCATCAGTCACAGATGTAGAAACCTGCTTGTCCTCAGCATTAACTAACTCTACTGCTAAATTTTGAATTGGCTTACCTGCGGCATCTGTAATGCGTCCTGCCAAACCGTATTCTACTCTTAGGGGGAAATTTACCTTGGTGACAGCAGAGGAAGCTACCTCCACAACTATAGAAGTCTTCTTCAAAGAAAGTTCTACAGGTAACTCTTCCGGATCAAACTCAACGACATAAATTCCTTCTGGTAAACTACCGATAAAGAAATTACCTTGATTGTCAGTTTTAGCAGCACCAACATTTTTTCCCCGATTATTCACTACGTAGACAGTACCACCACTCAAATTAAAGTTGTTTCTAGCACCCTCTAACACCATCCGCCCAGCAATTCCACCCCTTTCTTTACCCAGAGAGGTGTACTCTGCTGGAGATATTTGTCCACCAGCAAAAGATAAGTCTGATACTAGTGAAATTGTAAAGCGTTGATCATTACCATCTCCAAAAACGCCTCTAAATCTGGAGGGTATACTTTGATATTCTGCTCTAGCAAATAAACCTGGAAGCACACGCATACTAGCACCGACTACCGGGCCAATTTCGCCGTCACTATATGACAGACCTACATTCCAGCTAAGACCGTTGATACTGTTAGCATTTCTATAAAGTGATAAAGTGTAGCTAGGTGATCTATCACCACCAAATTCATTACCTAATGAAAGTTGATAACCTGGACTCAATCTATAACCAAAATTAGTTGAGTAAACATCACCGTAAGAATTAAAAGATAGCCGGGTTTTGTTATTTGGGGTATAAAAAGCACTTAATAAATAGTTTCCTCTGACATCAGGTCTACCCCTGAAAGAAAGACCAGAGAAAGGACGTAAAGAAAAAGTCGGTAAAATATAATTACTCGTTGTGTTCTGATTTTGAAAGCTACGAGCAATAAAACCCATATCAAAGTTTTGGCTAACTTTATACTTAGCTTCTAAAGTATGATCAAAGCGATCGCGCCCTTGGTTACTGGATAAATATCCAGATGGGAAAAACTGGGAAGTACCACTAATTTGTAAACGGTCTAACTTAAAATCTAAATCTGTAACATAGGCAAACTCACCCCGCGAAGTACCTACACTTGTTGCCAAAAGAGCAGGGCTGATTGGTCGCCAAACGAAACCTAATTGGGCTTGGGTGGTGTCAGGTAATATTTGTAGACCACCTTCTAAGGTTAAATTGTTAGAAAGACCCTGACGCAATTGATAAAAACCTATTAGCTGACCAGCATCTCGTGATCTATTGTCATCAAATAAAGTATCTTGAACAAAATTACCATTTAGCCCCAAACCTGCTAACTGCACATTTCCACCAGCAGGTAACAATAAATCAGAAGCATTTAATCTTACTGAGCGAATTTCTGCTGGTACATTCAAATTATTCCGATCAAAAATCCACAGTTCAATATCACTAGTACGATTATTGGGCAATCTAACTTCTAAAAATTCATATCGTCCACTTAAGCCCACCAGTTGTTGTGCAACTAAGACTCCACCCACTCTGAGTTGCACAATACTACCAGGAGGAACTTCACCCCGGAATGTTTGTATAGGTTGCGATCGCCTGGGCAGAACTTCATTTGCCCCATAATTAGTATTAATTACTTCCCGTGGTAAATTTGTGTAACCAACTTGTACCCCAGTTAAACTCATCCCTGACATCAAACGATTCAGGCTCAGTTGTTGTTTACCCACTTGATAGAGAAACTGTCCCGAACGTGTAAAGAAGAAATATTCACTAATATCGGGGTTATTAACAAAATTACTATTAAAACGTAAGCGCCATATACCACCAGCTAACCTTCCTCCCAATAGAGTTGAACTGCGGAAACTGCTATTACCAGAATTGGTGGTAAAAGTTAACTCTTGTCTCAGATTTGATAAGCCAGTACCTGGGGCTTTTACTTCTGGTTGTAAGTCTACTGCTTGTGTGCTTGTTTGACTATTATCTCTACGCCAAGGTAAATCAACAGTTAACGTTAAATCTGAAATTTTTAGTTGTAAATTGGTGGCTAACTTTTCTTTTAAGACAGTGCTGGATATATAAGTAATATTTTTAATAGTTGTTAATTCTTCATTGGTGAGGCTGACTTCACCGGCTGGAGTTTTAATTTTGGTTTGACCATCAAGATTTTCTACTGTAAATCCAGCGATTGTTGCTAAATCTGTTAAAGGTAATAATAAAGTATTTTCGTTTTGAATAATTTCTAAACTACCAAATTCTCGATTATTTATAATTACTGCAACTAATAAATTTTGAACCTTTTCTAATAAACTGTATTGATCACTATCCGTTTTCTCACTAGTTTGTTCTGGATTTGGAGGCTTAGTTGTCGCATCATTAACAGCTTTTTCTGGAGCAGGTTCAGCAAATATTTTGTTAACTATCTCTGGCTGTTGTGTTTTTTTTTCAATAAGTTCACCCTCATGAACCTTACTACCTAGAGATGTAGGTTGTGGTGGTTGCTTAATATCAGCAATCTGATGATTTTGGCTAGTTTCTGAAACTGTAACACTAGCTGGTAATTTTTCAGCTATTGCGTTTTGATTGCAAGTGTCGTATGACCTATCTGGAGAAAAATCAGGAGGTAGAGTCTCTGGTAATGTAGGAATTGCATTTACTTTGGTACTTACCTGATCTTCTTTAATGGTGTCAGCTTTTAACGGCAGTTTACAAAGTGTATTTTCGGTCTGTACAAATACAACTTCTGGGGGAAGTGCTGAAGGTTGGTATAGCATAGCAAAATCACACACTGAATATTAAGTAGCCAAAAAGGTTTCACGGCTACAAGTTATAGTCGGGAATGGGGAAAAATATTAAGCTGAAAAAATTCTTAGTCGCTAATTGAGAAAATCTATCTGCGGCGTGGAGAATTGCGGAGTTGATTTCTTAATTGGTTACTAGCAGGTTTAGGCTTGGATTCATTAGCAGCAGCAGTGACAGTAAAGGGAATACCTTGCTGAATCTGTGTGTCAGCTAAACTACCATTAATATCTAACACGTAATTACCAGGAGGTAAGGTTTTCGGAATAGGTAGATTTATGTTTCGGCGATCGCTTGGTAATACTGGTGTATTAGGTAATGTCCCTGCATCTAACACATTTTCTGGTAGCTGAGATTTAGAGTTTTGCAAATTATTAATAGGTTTTGTGGCTGCTGCACCTGGATATTTAGCCGCCGGCCAAATCGCATATTGACCGTTGAGCCTGATATGAGCATTACCCTGATTAGAGATATCAAAAACTGCCTGAATCTGGTTTGACTTAGTTTCTACGTTGACGGAATTTAGCAAGCCAGCACGCTTAATATCTCCGACATAACCATAAATAACCACTCCTAACCTGCCAACAACTCTGACAGAATTGCTTTTGCTCTCAGCAGGAACCTCTTGAAAATAAATTACAGCTCGGTGTTCGCCCGGTTGGGGTTGGACTTTAGGACGAACTGAAAAGCGCACAGTCTGCGACCCACCAGGAGAAACTTTAAATCTAGAGGGAGTGAAAACAATCCATTGTGATAAAGATTGTTCACTGGCTGGGGCTACTTGCAGTTTATTATCCTTACCCATCACCCAAGATCGCACCAGAGCTTGCACCTCTATAGGTTTGTTGGAAGGATTAACAACACGAACCGAGTAAGTACGGGTTTTATTAGCATTAATATCTAACTCTACCCTAGTAGGACTCACCCCTAAACTTAGGGCTGTTGCTGGGGGAGCGGCTAAAGCTAATAAACCAATGATGCTTAGGGCTATGTGCTGAGATTTGATGAAGTTGGGAATTAAATTTTTCACGGAATTACATACCACAAAACGAATTTTTCATTACGCTTAACAGGAAGCTAACGCCGATCTACAGTTACCGTTAAATCTCCCGTATATTCACCTGCTGCTTGGGCTACCGAGAGATTTATTTTTAATAAAACTCCCCCTTGCACTACAGCTGTATTCGTATTAGGGTCTTGGGAAATGACTGTGATTGGTAACGGTTCTAGCACTACTGGGGCAGTAAAATTAGCATTTTGCTCATTACTCACTGCTTCGGCGCGTCCATTCTCTGCCTTGATTTCATATGTAGCGTAGAGAAGTGGTACATCTTCTAAAGGAACGCGCATGAGCCAGAGGTTTGGAAATTCACGGGTAATAGTATTATTCAAAACTGGAGGTCTTAACAAATCATTTCGGCTACTAACTGATTCAGTCCTGGCTACATTATTGCTATCATTGTCACTCAGACCAATGGTAATTTCTGATTGTTTGATGGGAGGAATAGTCAATTTTTGGGGAGTAGATAACCGATTAATTTCCACTGGCTCAGGATTCATCGGTAGAATATCTGCTCTTGTAGTTTGAGGATAAATAAAGGCTAAAAAGGCCACCCCAGCGCCCAAATAATTATTAATCAATTTCCATAACATAATATTTATTTTTTAATAACAAACTTTGCAGTTGAAGATAATAAGGAAGTTAAGGTTAAGAATCAGTGAATAGCAAAGTTCAATAACCTTAACCAAAACACAGCTACTTTACTGGATAGAGAGATGAAATAAGAAGATCCGAGCTTCAGCAATATTTTCATCTCTCAAACCAGTAATGTCTATTAAGGAAGAGAAGCCTCTACAGTGATTTCTCCAGTTGTATATTCACCTGCTGTTTGGGTTCCTTTTAGGTCAATTGTTAATGTTACATCACCAACCTTTGGGGTGACTAGACCAGGGACTTCTATACCGGTTACATTTGCGCCCTCTTTTCCGTCAATAGAGGTTATGACATCAGTAATTTCGGCTGCTTCAAGAGTCTCGCCAAGATCGAGTACACCATCAGTAACTCTTACATCAACTGTTATGCCACCTTCAGCTGCTGTATTAGACCAAATTGCGTAAACATTAGGAACCGTTTTGTCGATCTGGGCGGTACCCTCAGTGGCTCCTGCGCTAAAGGGAGAGGTTATGCTGACACCATCTGTTCCATTCGCTGTTGCACCAGTTTGGGTTTCATAAACACCCCCGCCAATATCACTAATAGAGAGGTCTTCGGTCTTAGCACCCAAATCAGCAAGAGTGATGGTTACATCTATGTTTTCTACAGTGCGGAGGTAAAGAATTTCTGGAACAGTGACGGTAACACCAATAGGAGCTTCGCCAGTAGTAACACGAGGGGGG
>DATGXQ010000287.1:0-15482 GCA_035298905.1 Nostocaceae cyanobacterium
GGTTGTGGTGCGGGGGCGTTTCCTGGGTTATTTTGTGGAGATGGTTGATTTTCCGTTGCTTTGGCTTGGGGTTGTGGTTTTGGCTGTGGTGCTGCTTGAGTATTTGAACTTTGATTTGGTTGGGTTTGGGTTTGGGGTTGCTGCTGTTTGGCTTGAATTTCGATGTGTTGCTGAGAAGTTATTTTAGTAGAGTTTGTTGCAGCATTTTTGTTTTGTTTAAATGTTCGATTGGAGATTAATTTAGGTTGAATTACGCTGTCTTCTGGTTGCAGTTGTTTAGTTGAATTTGGATTTTTAGTTGGTAATTTTGTGCTTTCTTCTATATTTTCAGGTAGTGCTTTGGCTGGAATTTTTTCTGCTGATAAGTCTTCTGATAAGAGTCTTTGAATACTGGTTTGGGCTGTGGCTGATGTGGTATTATCTTGTGTCTGTTGAGTTTGTGTTTCGGCTATGAATTTAGGTTGAACTGTTCCTGTTTGTTGAATAACGTGTGTCAGTTCATGGGCTGTTAATTCATTTTGTCCGGGTGATTTTCCTGCTCCATAAAAAATATCACTGCCGTGTGTAAATGCTTGCGCTCCCAATTCTTTATTCATTTGCACGGCTGTTGTATCTGTATGCACGCGCACCTGACTGAAGTCAGAGCCAAAGCGGGACTCCATAAAGGAGCGGGTTTGATTATCTAGGGGAGTACCAGAGCCTTTTTTACTGCTCAAACGACTCTCTAAGTTGGTTGTGGCTTGTTGATTTGTACTCTGACCTGATTTTTGAATTTTGCTTGTTGCTTGAGTTCTGTCGAGAATATGACGCTGAACTATGGAAGGTGATTGAGTTTGGGTGATGGGCTTTTTGTGAGGAGGTTTGGGTGGTTGAGTTCTGTCGAGAATATGACGCTGGACTATGGAAAGTGGTTTTGTGTTAATTTTTGTGACTGGTTGTTCGTCTTGGCGTTGAACTGGTGGCTGGGTGACATTCATTGACATCACCTTAGCTGCCATTGTGTCGGCTTCTTGTTCGTATTTATCTCCTGGTTCACCTATGGTTAATTTGGTTTGAATGGCTGTTGGCTCATCTGTGGAGTTGAAGTTATTGCCATTTGGTTGTTCTGGGTTGCCTTGAGCAGAGAGTGTTTCTGCTGCTTCTGATTCTTGCTCTTTTTCGTCTTGTTCTGGTTCTAGTTCAGTTGTTGGTGGTGCGGTTTTTGTTTGGACAGTTGTGTTGGAAGTGGCAAAAAGTTTAGAGGTAATAGTGTCGTAAGCTTCTCTCGAATAGCTTTCTGGTTGTGCTGTTACTTCTTTTTCTTGTTCTGGCTGCGGATTATACGGCCGGGGGGCAAAGGGATTTTCTTTGGCTGGTTGATGCGCTGGACTCGAAGACGTGTTCTTTTTTAAACTTTCGTAAGCCATGCCCCGCCTCACTTTTTCTTTAGTCAGAGAATGTTTCGATACTTGAGTTTATACTTAACTTACTATACACTGCTCTCAACATATAAGGAGATATGTGTAAACATCTTAATAAAATCTGCGAGAATTAATAAGCAACTAAGATGTTGTCTACCTTACCCTGCTTAATACTGACTTATAGCAATTCAAAATTCAAAAAGCTAGATGTAATCTAGGCTTCAGGGTTTGAATATGTTGCTTAATTTTGGAGAATTGGTACTAAATTTAATATATGTATAATTTACTCCAAGTATACCTTCTCTTTTTTTGGGGATAGCGATCGCCTACAACGAATGCTCCTTGGAGGTTGTATTCGGCTAGTAAATTTATACATTAATTAGATGGCTCAGAGGGAGTTGCTACTGGCATTTCCCGTCTTCTGCGTCTTCCTGTACTCGTAGAACTACTAGAATTATTAGTATTAGTAGATGCAGCTTGATTAAAGTCTTGGCGTTTTCTTCTTCTACTGACTCTAGAGGATGCAGAAGCAGAGGAAGTGTTATCAGCTACTAATTCTCTTCTTCTTCTCCTAGTAACTGTTGGCCTTTCTCTTCTGGCTGTTACTTGTTCTGAGGGTGCGGCGGCTATCTCTCGGCGACGGCGTAATCTTCTGGTTTCTCCTGTTGGTTCACTTATCTCCCGGCGACGGCGTAATCTTCTGGTTTCTCCTGTTGACTCTCTAGTTATATTCTCGCTAGTGGAGGCGATTAACCTTCTTCTGCGTCTGGGAGTTTCTGCTGTAGAGTTATTTGCTTCAGATGTTCTTTGTCTTCTGCGTTCTTGCAGTTGGCGATCGCTATCGGACCCTTTTATGACGTATTCAGTGGCGATCGCTACTCCACTCCTGCCACTAGAACTAGGTTTAAGTTTCCAATTTCGCGCCCGTTCTAAGTGTTCTGCGTCTAATCTATCATTACCACTGGATCTGAGCAAGCGTACGTTCGTAACATTTCCTTGATTATCTGTGTCAACTGCTACATCTACTCTTCCTTCTAGTTTGCGTTTTCTCGCCCATTCCGGATAGTTGGTATTACATTCTCGACAAGCAGCACGACCATCACCACCACCAGATGAGTTACGTCTGTTACTACCCAAGTCGCTTTCGGTTTTGGGAGTTGTGGGTGCAGCTGCAACTATAGGATTATTGTTTTGTTGGTTGCTACTATTGCCGTTACCGGAACTATTACCATCACCAGAACCATTGCCATTACCAGAACCATTGCCATTACCAGAACCACTGCCATTACCAGAACCACTGCCGCTACCGGAACCACTGCCATTACCAGAACCATTACCACTGCTGGAAACACTGCCATTACCACCAGAGCTAGAATTATTCCCACTAGCTATTGTTCCCCCGATACTTCTGATTCCTGATACTAATTTGCTGACATCAATGTCTTTTGGAATGGAAGATATTGGTGCAGAGGATGTTGGTGCAGAGGATATTTGTGTAGAAGATGCCGGTGCTGAAGAGGTGGGTGTAGATTTTTCCTCTATACCATCTCTAGAAGTAGAAAGATTTTGTTCTGGACTGGCTTTTTCTGAACTGGCTTTTTCTGGACTGGCTTTTTCTGGAGTTTGGCGTTCTGGCGTGTCAGTCGATACCGCTTTTTGTGGTATTTTTGCTGCTAAAGATTGTAGGGGCTTGAGTGGTTGAATTTTTGTAATGCTAGTAACAATATTTTGGCGGGGCTGATTTTCTCTAACTGGGGTTTCGGGGGTTTGCGACTGAATAGCAATATCTCCACCACCTCCACCACCAGAATTACTGTCTGATGCGGTCAGGATCTGAGAATTATCATCAAGTTCTGTTTCTGGGAGAGTCTTTTTGTCTTCTTCTTTTGGAGTCTCTACGAAAGTAAGTTCTACTGGTTTCTCCTCAATTTCTGGTGCTTTGGAGAGTGAATAATAGCCAACACCAGAGGCAAGTAACCCAATATGCACAGCCAGCGAGCCTATCAAATTATAAACTATATAGTTTCTGAGTGTTTTTAATTCTCTCTCTCGCTGCTCTAAAGCAATATTGGAAAGACTCATACTTTTATTGCTAGGTATTTTCATTAACTTCCAAAGAGTACCAGGAATTAGATGCAATTGTCAATCAAGAAATCAAGACATTTAGTTACTTAATATGAAGTGATAATTTTGGTGCAAGGTTGAGAAATGTCTATAAAATAAGGCTTTAAGCGATATTCCATCTGAGATGGGAGTAAATATTTTACTGGCAACTCCTGAAAATGATTGACATAGATTCTCATTTGCTCTAATTTGAACTGAGAACTGATATCAGTTATGCTAGTTAAGCTAATCAAGCAATTCAACTTATAGACTTGAGAAACCCAACATGGATATTGGAAAGCTGTTTGCAGCAGGTGGTATTGTCATGTGGCCACTGCTGGGATTTTCTGTTTTAACAATGGCGCTCGTTGGTGAGAGGGTAAGTTTTTGGGTTAAAGTTCATCAAAGTCAGCCAAAGGTCATACGAGAGATATTAAATCTTTATCGTCTGGACAATGTGGTTAGTGCCATTGAGACAGCACGCAAGAATGCAGATTTACCAATGGTGCGGATTTTTTTAGCGGCTTTGGAGTTAGAAGAACCAACTCCAGAAGAATTTCGCTTGGCTTTGGAGAGTGAAGCACAGGCAGAAATACCTTTACTCAAACGCTTTACAGTATTCTTTGACACAGTTGTTACTCTAGCACCCCTGTTAGGTTTGCTGGGAACGGTATTAGGATTGATTACTTCTTTTGCTTCGCTAAATGTTGGTGATTTGGGTGGAACAAAAGCAGGAAATGTCAGCAGTGGTATTAGTGAGGCGCTAGTATCTACAGCAACGGGGTTAATTGTAGCCATTCCCACGTTATTTTTTGCTAATACGTTTCGGGGAGTATACCAAAGACAAATAGCGTTAATTCAAGAGTATGGTGGTGAATTAGAATTACTATACCGCCGTCGCTATGAACGAGGAGAAAAGACTTATGCGCCTACAAGATGAGCCGGATATACCACCACAAATTAATGTTACGCCGTTGATTGATGTAACATTTTCCATTTTGACATTTTTTATCATGTCTTCACTGTTTTTATCTCGTTCTCAAGGATTACCAGTTAATTTACCGAAAGCTGCTTCAGCACAAGCAGACAAACCAGCACAGGTGACTGTGACGATTAACAGTTCTGGAGAGATGTTTCTGAATAAGGAAGTTGTGAGTTTAGAACAGATAGAAACAAAGGTCAGAGAAAAGATTCAACCTCAACAACAGTTAGTAGTAGTGCTAAATGCAGATGAGTCAGTGAATCACGGTAAAGTGGTGGCTGTGATGGATCAGGTGCGACGGGTAGAAGGGGCAAAATTAGCGATCGCCACTCGCAAGTAAAAGGCAAAATAATTGTGATGAAGTCATTAACTAAACCCATATTTGGTTTAGGTGCTGGTGCTTTAATTCTACTGGGTTGTTTATTGGTCAGTGTGGTTTATGGTACAGCAGATATTCCCTGGTCAACTATTTATCAATCTTTTATAGCCTTTGATGGTTCTAGGGAACATCTAATTATTCAATCTGTCAGATTACCGCGATCGCTACTGGCAATTTTAGTGGGTGCGGCTGTTGCTGTATCAGGTGCATTGATGCAAGGTGTCACCCGTAACCCCCTAGCTGACCCGACTATTTTAGGTATTAATGCTGGTGCGGCTTTTGCAGTTGTCGTGGCTATATTTCAATTTGGCGCTTCTACACCAAATGTCTATATTTGGTTTGCGTTTGCGGGTGCGGGTGTAACGGCTGTTAGCGTCTACTTGTTAGCGGCTTTGGGTGCGGGTGGTTTGACTCCCCTCAACTTAACAATTTCAGGTGCAGCTATAGCCAGTTTATTATCATCCCTGACCACAGCTATTTTAATAGTGAGCGATCGGACTTTAGAAGAAATTCGCTTTTGGTTAGCCGGTTCTTTAGCTGGCCGTGATGGGGCTATCATCGTACAAATTTTACCATATATGTGCCTGGGGATGATTTTGGCATTAGTTATTGCTCAAAAAATCACTATTCTCAGTTTAGGTGAAGATGTTGCCCAAAGCTTAGGCCAAGATACATTGTGGGTAAAACTAACTGCTGCTCTGAGCATTTTACTATTAACTGGTAGTGCCGTAGCGGTGGCTGGAGCTATTGGTTTTCTCGGCTTAATTATTCCCCACATTGTCCGTTTTTTAGTAGGGCTAAACTATCAATTGATTATTCCTTATAGTGCTGTTTTAGGAGCAATCATACTTTTAATTGCTGATACAACTTCTAGAGTCATTGTTCAACCGCAAGAGATACCTGTAGGAATTATGACGGCTTTCATCGGTGCGCCTTTCTTCATTTATTTAGCCAAAACTAGGATGAAAAAATGAAGAATAATTTCTATATCTTTCGTAATTCTAAACTCGGCGTTTCTTTGCGGATTAATCAGCAAAGTTTATTAATTTTCTGCATCTTGACAATCATCACCTTCTTAGCAATGGTGGTTAACATCTCCTATGGTGAATATCCAATTCCTATACTTGCTGCTATTCAAACCTTGCTAGGAATAGATACAGGTAATTTCGATTATGGTTTTGTAATCTATAACCTGCGGCTACCCAGAACATTGGTCGCTAGTTGTGTGGGTATGGCTCTAGCAATTTCTGGGACAATCTTACAAGGGATTACCCGTAATCCTTTAGCAGATGCGAGTGTAATTGGTGTTAATGCTGGTGCTGGTTTAGCTGCTGTTAGTGTAATTATATTGTTACCTAGTTTACCACTTGGAGTTTTACCTTTATCTGCTTTTGTTGGTGCTTTCGCATCGGCATTATTAATTTATTTACTAGCATTTGATCGGGGAACTCATCCGGTTCGCTTAATTTTAATAGGAGTAGGAATAGCAGCAGCAGTAAAAGCAGTAACTAATCTTCTCATTACCTTTGGAGAAATTTATGATGTAAGTCAAGCCTTAGTTTGGTTAGCGGGTAGTGTTAATGGTAGAACTTGGGAGCAGTTCTTCTATTTATTACCTTGGTTGATAGTATTTATTCCTTTAGCTTTCATCAATTCTACTCAACTAAATGCTTTAGCTTTGGGGGATGATATAGCTAAGAATTTAGGAATAAAGATAGAGTTACAACGCAGTTGGTTATTGTTAATTAGTTCAGCATTAGCCGGTGCAGCAGTAGCTACGGCTGGAGATGTTAGTTTTATTGGTTTAATTGCTCCCCACATTGCTCGACAATTAACTAATGATAGTTATGAAGGATTGTTACCAATTACAGCTATAATTGGTGCAATACTGATAGTAATATCAGATTTTTTGGGTAGAGTTTTATTTGCACCCCTTGAAATTCCTTGTGGTGTGATTACGGCAATTATTGGCGCACCTTATTTTATTTTTTTATTGATTAAAAATCGGAAAAAATGATAAAAATTAAAAATTAAAAATAGGGAATGTAGAATTTTATGAGAGTTTAGTGGTTGATATTTGTAACTTTATTTTAGTGAATGGGTATGAAATATCTAAAAACATGGATACAGATACAGAAGGTTGCAAGTGAGTGAGGTACGAACTGAAAATCAAAACTCAGACAGCCAAAGGCTTTCACTCCTGACACTTCAATTTTGGATTTGGAATTGTGGATTTTAGTTGATCAATCTGAAATTTAAAGTCTGAAAATCTTCTAATTCCTCAGTCCGTTAAATCCAAAATCTAAAATCAAAAATTCTCCTGACTCCTGACTCCTGACTCCTGAATTCTTACGATATTTTGACTATTCAATATAGCGGATGAATGCTTATGATACCCGATAATAAAAAATATTACCAATTGCAAGCTAATGACATAACCATAAGTTATGATGGCAATGTAATTATTAATAATCTTAATTTAAATATCCCTGAAAAAAAGATTACAGCTTTAGTTGGTGCTAATGGTTGTGGTAAATCAACCTTACTCCGTAGTTTAGCAAGATTACTAAAGCCGCGTAGTGGTACAGTTTATTTTAATGCCATAGATATATTTAAATTATCTACAAATGATGTCGCTAAACGTTTAGGAATTCTTACTCAATCACCAGTTGCACCAGAGGGTTTAACGGTCAGAGATTTAGTAGCTTGTGGACGTTACCCTTATCAAAATTGGTTGCAAAAATGGACAAAAGATGATGAACGTTTAGTAGGATTAGCCCTAGAATTTACTAATATGCAAACCTTAGCAAACAGGGAATTAGACACCCTTTCTGGTGGACAAAGACAACGAGCTTGGATAGCAATGGCACTGGCTCAGGATACGGATATTTTATTATTAGATGAACCAACTACCTATTTAGATTTAGCCCATCAAATTGAGGTTTTGGATCTATTATGGGAATTAAATAAAATGCAGGGTAAAACTTTAGTAATGGTACTGCATGATTTAAACCAAGCTTGTCGTTATGCAGATTATTTAGTAGCTATCAAACAAGGGAAAGTTTACGCTCAAGGTATACCAGCAGAAGTGATGAATAGAAAGATGGTGCAGGAGGTATTTGGAATTGACTGCCAAATTACTGTTGATCCTGTGGCGGGAACTCCTATGTGTGTACCAATTGGACGCAAAGTTAAAGTAAATCATGGTGTAGTTTGAAAAGGGTAGAAAGGCAAAATAATTAACACTAAATTTAGTGATTTTTGTTTTATGTTTAGATTATTGACAATCCCCAAGTTAGGTTTATTCAAAAAAAGAAATAACCTCATTTCTACGGTAATACTAAGTTTCGTCTTGGTTTTGCTGTTAGGAAGTCCTAGCTTAAGTTATCCAGTCAAAGGAACAGAAATACTGTGGGACTCTTACGGTATACCTCATATTTATGGTAAAGATGTGCGGAGCGCGTTTTATAGTTTTGGTTGGGCGCAAATGCACAGTCATGGTAATTTATTGTTGCGTCTTTATGGTCAAGCAAGGGGAAAAGCAGCAGCCTATTGGGGAGAAAAATATCTAGAGTCGGATAAATGGGTGTTGACCATGGGAATACCCAGCCGTGCTAGTTCTTGGTATCAATTACAAAGCCCTAGTATACGTGCTGATGTAGATGCTTTTGTTGAGGGAATTAATGCTTATGCTCAACAACATCCAGAATTAATTGATGATGAAGTAAAAGCAGTATTACCGGTTAAAGGTGAAGATGTTTTAGCCCATGTACATAGGGTACTGCATTTTACATTTGTAGTAAATCCTAGAGAAATTGCAGGTATAAGTAAACAGGAACTAAAACCAGGTTCTAATGCTTGGGCGATCGCACCTGCTCGTTCTGCCAGTGGTCATGCTATGCTATTGGCTAACCCCCACACCCTTTGGTCAGATTTGTTTTTGTGGTATGAAGCGCAAATTACCGCACCAGGAATAGAGGGTTATGGGGCCACATTGGTAGGAGTTCCCGTTTTAGCGATCGCCTTTAATCATAATTTAGGTTGGACTTATACCGTTAATACTCATGATGGTTGGGATGTTTACAAGCTGAAGTTAGCAAAGGACGGTTATCTTTTTGATGGTCGAGTTTTGCCATTTCAAACCCAAAACCTGACACTGCAAGTTAAACAACCAGACGGCACAATCAAAACACAACCATTAGTAGTTAAAAGTTCCATTCACGGGGCAGTTATTTCCCAAACCGAAAATACAGCTTTAGCATTGCGAGTAGTCGGACTTGACCAACCCCATGTATTAGCACAGTGGTGGGAGATGATCCGCGCTCAAAATCTGCCACAATTTGAAAAAGCACTCCAGCGTTTGCAACTACCCATGTTTACAATCATGTATGCAGACCGTGACGGACATATTATGCACCTATTTAACGGTCAAGTGCCTGTACGTGGGTCAGGTGACTTTGCTTACTGGGATAGTGTTGTTCCCGGTGACACCTCAAAAACTTTGTGGACAAAAACCCACCCCTATCAAGATTTACCTAAAGTTATTGACCCCCCGACTGGTTGGTTACAAAATGCCAATGACCCACCTTGGACAACCACCTTCCCCCCAGCTATCAAAGCAGAAGATTATCCCGCTTATATAGCTCCTAAATTTATGGATTTTCGCCCCCAACGCTCTGCTAAAATGCTGCTTGAAGATACGAAAATATCCTTAGCCGAGATGATAGCCTATAAACATTCTACACGGATGGAATTGAGCGATCGTATCCTCGATGATTTAATCCCCGCAGTCCGCAAATATGGCAACCAACTAGCACAACAAGCAGCGAATGTTTTAGAAAAATGGGACAGACAAGCAAATGCAAATAGCCAAGGTGCAGTTTTATTTACAGCTTGGGCCGATAAATTAGATTTTGATCAGGCATTTAGTCAACCTTGGAACGAAAACCAACCACTTACCACCCCCGACGGTTTAGCCAACCCAAAACAAGCCGTAGAACTATTAGAACAAGCTGCAACAGAAGTCCAGAAAACATACAACAACTTAGATATTAGTTGGGGTGAAGTTTTTCGTTTACGTTCTGGGAAAATAGACTTACCTGCTAATGGTGCAGAGGGATACTTAGGAACTTTTAGAGTTGTAAATTTCACCCCAGCAGAAGCAGGACGTTTTCAAGCTTTTAGCGGTGATTCCTTTGTAGCAGCCATAGAATTTTCTCAACCAGTTAAAGCAATGGTTTTGAATAGTTATGGTAATTCCACACAACCTAATTCCCCCCATTTTGGAGACCAATTACAGCTATTTGCTAATCAAAAATTACGTCCTGTATGGCTTACCAAAAAGGAAATTATCAACCATTTGGAAAATAGAGAAACCTTTTAAAATCTCACATCAAAATCTTGTAGATAGATTTACTATTGTCTCTCTACGAAAGTTAAAATCAGTAGTCCGCTCACCTGATGGTAAATAATATCAATTTAATTCTTGTAGGTTGGGTTAAACAAAGTGAAACCCAACATGGAAAGTTAAAATGTGTAGTGTTGCCGCTCACCTGATGGTAAATAATATCAATTTAATTCTTGTAGGTTGGGTTAAACAAAGTGAAACCAAATCCTGTTTTGTTACCCCCTTTTCCTTGATTAGTCCGCGCAGGCGGACTTTGCTTGTATAGCCGCGACTTCTAGTCGTTAGGGCAAAAGACAGGTTTGAAATGAGGATTTAGTATGAAACCCAACATTAAACCCAGAATAGCCAGGTCTAGTGTTGGGTTATCTTAAATAAAACCGCTCTGACTCTACATTGTTTTTTATAAAAGGAGTAGTAGAGCCAAACATCTTCAAATCTCAGACATTAAAAACTAATTTTTATTAGCAGCTTCCTCCATTTTCCTTCTTAAACTCAGTGGTCGCATATCAGTCCAAACTTCCTTAATATATTCTAGACATTCAGACTTTAAACCACTTTTACCAACATCTCTCCAACCAAGTGCATTTGCTCTATCAGCAGGCCAGATTGAATACTGTTCCTCATCATTAATTACAACTTTGTAAATTGTTGTATCTTCTGAAATCACTTGATTCATAATTACCTCACTAAAATTTTACACAGAAGCACGGGGAGGCAGAAAACCCCCAAAACGTAGCTGTTCTACACTATTTTTAACAGCTTGAATAATATAATTGATATCTTCATCTGTATGAGCCGTAGATAAATAACCACTAATACCTAAGAGATGAACTCCTTGATCAAGTAGATGATATTTTAACAAACTCATAGTTACTGAAGCAGCAGAATTTCTCCCCGAAATTTCTAAAGATGCAGAACCAAAAAGTGAGCCAAAATTGGCCATTTTTAGTGGCAATCCTTCTGCTACAAAATAATTATTTAAATCTTGAATAAATTTTGTAGTTCGTTCATTCAATTTCTGTTGTAAAGTAACCCCTTCAACCTGCATATATTTTAACACAGCTTTGGCCGCAACTAAAGCTAATGGATGCTTACAAAAAGTACCTGCAAAAAATGTCTTTTTCACTTGAGGAAAAGAATCATCACCATAATTCCACATACCCCCATCAATTGCATCCATATATTTACTTTTACCAGCAATCACCCCAATTGGTATCCCACCACCAACAATCTTTCCATAAGTAGCAATATCAGCCTGTACACCAAAATAAGCTTGTGCGCCGCCTGGGTGAATGCGAAAACCCGTCACCATTTCATCAAAAATTAAAGCAATGTCTAATACTTGTGTTAACTCTCTTAATTGTTGTAAAAATTCTTTTGGTTGTAAAGCTGGTCTTAAAGTTTGTACAGGAACTACTAAAACTGCTGCTAATTCTTCTTGATAAGATTTAATTACTTCTAAAGATTGCCGATTGCCATAATCTAAAACCAAAACATCATTCACAAAATCTGCCAATATTCCAGGGGCTAATGGGAGCGCAGATTGATTATTTTCATCTGCATTTGCTTTAACTAAAGTCCCATCAAAATGACCATGATAAGAACCTGAAAATATAACAATTTTCTTACGTCCTGTCACTGCTCTAGCAATGCGAATAGCAGTCATTACCGCTTCTGTACCAGTATTGCTAAAACAAACCCGTTCCATTCCCGTGAGTTGAGAAATTAACTCAGCTACTTCACCAACCAGTTCTGATTGGGGGCCAATTTGTATCCCTTGATCGAGTTGTGCAATTAAAGCTTCTTTAATAAAAGATGGGTTATGACCAAAGAGATTGATACCCAATCCCATCATTACATCTACATATTCATTACCATCTACATCCCATATTTTAGCACCCAAAGAACGATTAGCCACAATAGGGTAATACATTTCTTTGAAGAGTAAATTGAACTCCCCCAAGTTTTTATCATCAGCTAAAAATGGGCGAGAACTTTGGGAAATTTGCTTAGATGTTTTGGTTCTTGCGCTATAGCGGTTAATGAAATCTCGCAAGTACTTTTGCTGCTGGTTAGAAAGTCCTGCTGTCGCTAATAGCTGAGTTAAATAGTCGGAATTTTGAGGTAATGTGACTTGTGGTGTATTCATTTAATTTCTTCTGTTGATTTAATAGCAGGGCTATTTTATTCTCATTCAGTCCGCCTCAGACTCAACTCTGAAGCTGATAGAAGAACTCCGCTCAAGGCGACTATTAATGATGAATTTAGTCCGTTAAAACTGACTTGAGCTATTAGCCCAAAATTGATTTTAGGGCGGTGCATCTCCAGAATGAAATAGCCATAGATTTAATAGTTAACATTTGCAGTAATTTTACTTTTCTTCGAGTTTAAACTTGATTTTACAAGAAACCCTGGTTAATCAAATAGGAAAAATAAACACTGAGTAATTGATTGTCTACTGGAGGGCAAGTAATCGACGTACCTAGTAAACCATCAATAACATTTTGATTATCAAACTGCAAAAATCCTGAATTAGAATTTTCTTTTTGATTTTCTCTAGTTGGGAAAAATGGAACTAGCGGATATAAAAAATGTTCTACTGAACCTTTAGTAACATTGAGTAGTTTCTCACGCCATTGGTCATAGGAAATTTGCTCAATCGCATAACCCAAGGAGCGAAGATGGTCAATAAGTGTATTGGAATGAAGAGCTTGAGAATGTACTAAATGAAAGGTTTTACCAAGAGATTCTTCCTGCTGAGATAAATGAACTATTGCTTTGCTGACATAATCTACAGGAACTATATTTTCTCTGATGTCTATATCTGGCACACTTCCTAATTGCACACAACCTATGATCAGTTTATAGAGAAAATCATTACTATTAAAAACCCCTGTTTGGCTATGTCCAGATATGCGGGATGGTCTGTAAATAGAGATGGGAATTCCTCTTTCAGCCGCAGTTTGTACTAACTTCTCAGCCACCCATTTAGTTTGACAGTAACCATTACTGGGTAATTCGTTTTCATTCAGGCTATCCCGTTCACTAACTACTTTTACTCCAGAAGAGCCAGCAGCAGAAACAACACCTGAGCTAGAAATAAAATGTACAGGTTTAGTTTTAATTTGACTAGCTAATCTCAGAATTTCTTGTGTACCTAGTACATTGGCTGGTTTGAGGATAGAGTAGGGATAAATATGATGTACCCAAGCACCATTATGGTAGATAACATCAATTTTATTGGCTAAATGTTGAAATGTTTCTGCATCTAAACCCAAAAGCGGTTTTGACAAATCACCAGTAACGGGAATGATTCTAGAACTATAAATTTCATCCCAGATTCCATACTCTTGCAGTGTAATTTGCAGGTTTTTATTTCCACTTTCAAAATCTTGAGAACGTACCAAGCAATAAATATCGGCTGTAGTTTGTTGTAGAAGTTCAGCCAGTAAAAATGCTCCGAAAAATCCTGTAGCTCCAGTTAAGAAAATAGAATTAGGTTCAGGTACAAACTTGCCGAATATTTGAGGATAAATTGTTGCATCTAAAGCAGTTTCAGCTTGAATATCCAAGGTTGAATGATTAACTTTTGCTTGACAAGTTTGATCAATATTTTCAGCCAAACCTGCTACAGTGGGTTGTTCTAATAAACTACGTAAAGATATTTCTAAGTTAAAAGTTTCTTTAACTTTAGCAAGTAGCTGTGTTGTTAATAAAGAATGTCCTCCTAATTCAAAGAAATTATCGTAAATACCAACTTTTTCTACTTGTAAAACTTCAGCCCAAATTTGAGTTAGCATTTCTTCTACAGGAGTACGTGGGGGAACAAAATTTCCTATTACTCTGACTTCCTCTGGAGCAGGTAGAGCTTTTCTATCTACTTTACCGTTAGGACTCAAGGGAAATTCTTTAAGCAAAACTACCACCGATGGAACCATGAAATCAGGAAGTTTATCTTGTAAAAAATTCCGTAATTCCTTCCCTGTTAAATTGGATTTAAACTGTAGCACTACATAAGCAACTAAACGTTGATTACCAGGTATATCTTCACGAGCAAGAACTACTGATTCTTCCACTTCAGGATGTTGATTTAGTAATGCTTCAATCTCACCCAATTCAATGCGAAAACCACGAATTTTTACTTGATTGTCAATACGTCCTAAAAATTCAATATTGCCATCACTCAAATATCGCGCTAAATCACCAGTTTTATATAAACGCATCCCTGGTTTTTGGCTAAAAGGATGGGGAATAAATTTCTCGGCTGTAGTGGTAGGTCGGTTTAAATAACCTCTCGCTAAACCCTCACCACTAATATAAATTTCCCCAGTCACACCAATAGGAACTGGATTTAAATCTGAGTCAAGTATATATATTTGTGTATTGACAATAGGATGACCAATAGATACTTGTGTTTTGTTTTCTGAACTATAGCAATTATACACAGTACTCCAAACAGTTCCTTCTGTCGGTCCGTACTCGTTAAATAGAGATGCTTTTGACTGTAATTGAGAGTGATTTTTTACCAATTCTGGTAAACAAGCTTCACCTGCAACTATGACAGCACGAAGAGAAGTTAACTGCTCTGGTGCGGCTTGTTGCAAAATTAAAGCATATAAAGAAGGAAGACTTAATAAATGAGAAATACGATTTTGGGAAATTAATTCTACAAGTTTAGTTACTTCTTGTTGTACACCTTCTTCTGGTAAATGTAGAGTTCCTCCACAACAAAGTGTCCAGAAAATACCCGCCACAGAACTATCAAAAGCAAAGGAAGAAAGTAATAAAAAGTTACTGACAGGTTCTTGATAATAAGCAAGACGTGCAGTTGTGGAGTGAACTAAGTTACGATGGGTAATCTCAACTCCTTTTGGTTTACCTGTAGAACCAGAAGTATAAATCACATAAACTAAATTTTCAGCAGAGGTGTTATTAATGGGGTTTTCTGTACTCTCACTAGAAATAGTTTCCCAATTTGTATCTAAGCAAATCGTCTTGGCATTATTTGTAGGTAAATCTGCTAGTAAATGCTGCTGAGTTAATAATATAGATATTTGAGTATCCTCTAGCATCAAAGCTAGACGCTCTTGGGGATAATGAGGATCTAGGGGTAGATAAGCACCACCCGCTTTGAGAATACCCAAAATCCCAATCAGCATTTCTAAAGAACGCTCAACACAAATTCCAACTAATACTTCTGCTCCTACCCCC
>DATGXQ010000288.1:0-1702 GCA_035298905.1 Nostocaceae cyanobacterium
GGGACTGCCGAACCCGTTCGCGTAGCGTCCCGCAGGGAAGGGCAGGAGGAACAAAATATATAGAATTACCTTAACCTTCGTGTAGTCTTTTTGCCCCTAATAATCAAGGGTAGGCAGGATACCTACCCTACAATAAATTTAACCAAAAATGTACGGGAGTTGCTAAAATATACTGTAGCGATATGAGTTATGGAAAAATTTCCAATTACACAATTTTGGATGATTTAACCAACTGCATAATCAGTAAATTGACGTTTAAAAGGTGAATGAAATCCAATCACTATATCTTGTTTAGGGATTCCCAAATTTACCAATTCTTCTCCTACTTCAAATTCTGTCCCATTGTGCTGTAACCACACTTTACCATCTTTAATATCAATATGTAAAAAGCAACCATATATTCGCCGATAATTTTTCCAACCAACATTCATTAATTGATAATGATCGTGTTCACTATCAAATACTATTTGAGTTTCTACATCATGATTAGACTGACTTAAAGTTGCATATTCACGCAACAAATTTTTAATAATTTCTCGATACTTGATTAATTTATCCATTCGACAATTTCCTCCGGTTCTGTGTTATAAACTATTAATTTAAGTTGATACAGATGGATGATATTTTGTACAAGTCTAATGGTAAAAAATGAACTGTAAGTATCAAGCGGTACAGCTAAATATAATGTACGATTCGGTTCTTGTTCAGATAAAGCCAAGCGATAATTAATAAATTGTCCTAATGCTGTGTGAAATTCATCAATTGCCTATGTTCTCATAAAGCTTTTAACTTCAACGGCAATTTTTTCATTACCCCTTTCTGCTGCAAGAATTTTTTCTGCACCTAAGTCAATATACATATCTCCCAATTCAAAGCTGACGGGAAGGGGATCATGGGTAATTGTCCAACCATCGGCAATCAAAGCTCGCTTGACAGTATCATGGAAAAAATCTCTTGCTGGCATATTATAGCAATTTTAAATTAATTTAGGGTCAAGACAGTATATGTAATACTCATTACCCATACTTTCTTCCTCTCCACTCCTTCGGGGTGCGTAATGCAGATAGAAAAATTCTTAAGACCGCTAAAGGGTCAGCCAAGGGGGAAAGCCAAAATAACCAGCCTCCCTTGGCATTTTTGCGATCGTAGGAAGGGGCGATCGCTAATAATAGAGCAAAGCGAATTACCACTAAAAATATATTCAGTCCCAGAAGTAAGAGTTGGGGAAGTTGCCAAGGCTGGGGAAGAAATAAATAACTGAGTACAATTAGCAGGGGTAAGCCTTGTACTGACAACAATAGCCATAAATCTCCCCAAGTCTGGGCTACAGAAGAGGCATCTTTTAAGTCTAGGCTACGTCCCCACTCCTTCCAGGTTTCTAGCGCCCCTTCATACATCCGCACCTTATACACTTTTGCCCCATCCAAGAAGCCGACTTTAAAGCCAGCCGCAGCAATATTTCGCGCTAGGGTAACATCATCACAAAAAGAGCCTCTAGCACTGCTATAACCGTCTACAGCCGCAAGAACTGAACGCCGACATAAAAAACACTGTCCATTGGCCATCACCCGTTCTGGTTGCTCTGAGTTCACACCAGTGGGGTTAAAGCGATATAACAAGGTCATTAACAAAGCCGGTTGTAACCAACATTCCCCCGGATATTTGAGGATAAAGCGGGGTGAGAGGGAAACTAAATCATAGC
>DATGXQ010000289.1:0-5196 GCA_035298905.1 Nostocaceae cyanobacterium
TTATTCTAAATCCAAAGAGATGCTTAAATTGTCTATTCGCTTAGTCATATATTATCTTAAGTATCGTACTGTGCCAGTACCAGCTTAACAGAGTGTTAACTAGTTGCTTGGGCATCTTTCATACCGCATTTATGCAACGCCATAAATTCCACTATCTTGACCTATACAATATTTTCCATCAGGATGACGCTGATCTAATAGTGGACGGATAGATTCAGTCAATAAGACACTTTGGGGATGTTCCTGAAAATTTTTGCCTTCGGCACGCTTCGCGAACACAAAAGTACCATCAGACTCAGGTAGCTGCGTATGGTCTGGGAAAGCAATTTCCGCACTAGGAGGGTTCATTGCAGAGGTCATAATAACTGCCTTTGCACTGGGTAGGGTTTGTTTCTTAGTGTAGCAGTAGGGGAGGGGAAAAGGCGATCGCTATCAAGTGGGCTTTCTGTCATTACTCTGCGGGTACTGTTAACCAAACATCCTTTCAGAATTGTTACACCTTACCTTTAGTGCGATGGTTGCTATATGGAATTTTAGAGGACTGAAGATTTGTTTTCTGTAGTTTGGATAAAAGCAGCAAAATCATTTTCAGGTGTCCATTGAACAGCCCCATCTTTACCCGTCAAAAACAATTTTGTTTTACCTTGACTAATCACAGATAAAGTATTGCTATCAATATTACCAGGAGCAGCGATCGCTATTTGTGGTTTTAGTGCCACAACCAACTGCTGCAAGGAATCTGGCATACACCAAAGCACTTGAGGACTAGGTAAATCCCCATTTTTAACTAATTGTGAAATTTCTTGAGCTTGAACACTCCCCACTAATAACCAACTCTGGTCAAATATTTGCAATTTCAAAATAGGCAGTTGAGCATTAATAAATTGTGCAAAAATTGCACCTGCTTCTACAGTTTGTCCTAAAATTACAGATTGATAATTTCCTTGATGTTTTTTTACTGCTTGTTCAATCGCCCTAGCTTCTTGTCCATTTTCCTCAGTTTCTGGGGAATATTCATAAAAACTTTTAATAGGTAAACTTTGCAATATTTCTAACCAAGCATCACTTTCAGCATCGGAAAACTTACTAGCAACAGCCAAATCAATTTTATTGATACCTTGCTGTTGTAAAAAGGGCAAAATAGTAAAGCGTCCTGTTCCCTCATTACCACTATTAATTAAGCTAACATTTCCCCTATCTTGAATTACTACAACTGGCTCTGTACCAGCAGCCAATACAGTAATTTTTAATAAATTATTTGTCGTATGCCAGGCGGGAATTAGAACTAAAATCACAGCGATAAGACCAGATACCCACCAGCGTCTTTGCCACCAATTTACTAACCATGCTAAGATAATTAAGCCATAAATTACTAGCATCTGCCAAATAGAAATAGTACCGACTGCTACCGAATTTCCAGGTAAATTAGCCACAAATTCTACTAACTGAATTAACCAATGAGTAGGATAATATAAACAACTAGCTAAACTGCTACCCAATTCTGGTGAAATTAAACTAGCTAAGGCACTGAACATGCCTCCAATACTAATTATAGAAATTAAAGGTGTAGTAACAATATTTAAAGGTAAGCTATAAATTGAAATCACACTAAAAAATTCTAAAACTCTTGGTAAAGTCCAAATCATCGCCGCCAAAGGCACAGCAATCGCTCCAGAAATTACTGGCGGTAGCCAATCTAAACGATTATTAATAGCAGGAACTGTAGTAATTAGTCCTAATGTTGCTAAAAAACTGAGTTGAAAACCTAGATCCCAAATCCACAAAGGGTTAAACAATAACAATAAAGTGGCTGCAAACAAAAGAGAACCAAATTGTTTAACTTTTCTCTCCAATCCCAAAGCAATTAAAACTGCAAAGCCCATAATTACAGCCCGTAATACAGCAGGTTGAAACCCAGTTAAACAAAGGAAAATTATTAAACTTAAACTACCAATTGTAATTTGTATTCCCTTATTCGCATTCTTAGTCAAGCGTAAAACTATACCTAAAATTAAGGAAGTTTGAAACCCAGAAGCAGCCAAAGCATGAGCTAAACCAGCTTTGACAAATAAATCGCGGGTATCATAAGGTAAATCAACCGCTTTATTACCCAAAACCATCGCGCTAACCAATGGCCCTTCAGGAATACCCAACCAACGTACTTGCGATCGCACAATTCTTTCTCTAACTTGCCACCATCCCCAGCGTCGCTCTTGATCTAGAATGTTAATTTGCTGTCCAATTAAACCCGCAAAAGCCCCCTCTTGCTGTAAATATTTCTGAAAATCAAAACCACCGGGATTTAAAGCCGCTTTGGGTTTATATAAAGTGCCAGTCACAGCAATTTGCTGATTAGGGTATAAGCCTGTCGCCTGGAGTAGAGGAACCGTCACATATAATTTACCTGTAGCTCTTCTCATCACACTTGCTGGTGTTTTATCATTCTTTACCTCATCTACTTGTTTCACTTCTAACCAAAATTGACCTCTTTGAGAACGAGTTAACCGGGGATTACTTACCACTTCACCCCGTACAATTACTACCTGTTCTTGATTAGTATTACTTTCTGTAGCTACCAGCTTACTGATATCACTTGCTCCTGGCTGGGGTACTCGCAAATAAAAATACCCATTAGCTAATAAACCCACCAATCCAGCAATTAGCCATACTCTTGAATGAGGGATATTTCTACTAAAGTCAGTTATCGCTTTAGTTTTAGTTAAAGATTTTTCTCGTGTATTTGACCGTTTTAGAAGATAGTGTCTACGCAACAACACCGCAGCTAAAATTCCCGACACAAACACCCACAACCCACCACCGGGAATCGCTGTCATCAGCAAACCAATAATATAGCTAAGACAAATAATTACACTGCTAGTTTGCATCATAGACTTTATCGCCAAAGCACCCAGATTAAAAAGTTCCTATCTATACAAGATAAATTCACCAGTGCGAATATTATCCACTCTTAACTTGCTGAAATATATCTGAAGTGCCTTGGCAATAATGGCGTTATATAGAAATACCTAAGTTAAACCCTAGTACAGCATGAAGAAACAGAAGCACCAATGCAGTAGTACCTAAATAAGCATGTACAGTACGTAATGCTGTTTTGTCCCCAAAGAATCCACCCACAGAAATTATGCTATTAACTAGTAGGAATAACAAAACAATTGAACCAGTCCAAAAATGAGGACTTTCAAACAAGGGTTTATGCTGCATCACCAATGACAACACCCCACCAGTGTAACCACCTGCTAAAAATAGAAACATCCAAGGTGCTAACAAACGATGCATACTCCGGCTTTGAATTGCTGCATCCTTATTTTGTTCTGCAAGTAACTTTCCTCGCCAACCTGCAATTCCGACAAAAGTACCCATGACAAAAATCACGATCGCCATCATGGCTGGATGTCCCCAATGCACGATCACCTCCGGGATACCCAAAGTACGAAACCAAGCCGCGATCGGTTCTAACGCTTCACTAAAGTTAACCATATACACTTACACTCTCCACAGGTTACGATTAGTTATTTACTACTAGATTAAGTATTGTAAATATTTTCTACTTTATAAAACAAGTAGAAGAACACGCTCTGACCTATTTTTTTATTCTCAAGCCCGAAGAATAGGAGAGGTAAGCATTAGCGCAATATGGTTAATTTTATACTACTCAATGTTTTATTTAAAAGAACTTATATCAGTTATAATACGCTAGTCATAAACTAACGTGGTAAAAGCATATAAAGGTGCGACCTAAAAATTTAATCAAATTCTTGTGGGATAAGTATTTTGACAGTTTCATGTATGCAACTAAAATCTCTGAACAAACAGAGAACTAACCCACATAATCCAAAATTACCCACCTACTCTATAACTCTGCAAAAGTCATCATCTGCTTACTATCAGCATTAAAAAACAAGGAAAGAAGAATATTCGGGTGAAATAACTCCTCACCTTTATATTTTCTTTCCTTGCCTTAACTTACACTGCTGCCTCTTTTAGCAAAGGAAAACCAAGCTTTTCACGCTGTTCAACATACAACTGTGCCACTCGTCGCGCCAAATGACGAATCCTAGCAATATAGCGAGTTCTTTCCGTTACAGAGATTACCCCCCGCGCATCTAACAAATTAAAAGTGTGTGAACACTTCAACACATAATCCAAACTGGGTAAAACTAAACTTCGTTCTGATAACTGGGCAGCTTCCTGCTCATATAAGTTGAACAGTGTCAAGAGCATTTCTGGATTTGATGCCTCAAAATTGTAAGTACACTGCTCAATCTCTCCCTGGAGATGAACATCACCATAGGTAATGTCGTCTGTCCACATAATTTTCGTCATCGCCTCCACACCCTGCAAATACATTGCTAGGCGCTCTAATCCATAAGTAATCTCGATCGACACCGGACGGCAATCAATCCCCCCACATTGTTGAAAGTAGGTAAACTGGGTAATTTCCATCCCATCCAACCAAACTTCCCAACCAGTACCCCAAGCCCCTACAGTGGCATCCTCCCAGTTATCTTCTACAAAACGAATGTCATGGTCTTCAGGACGAATACCCAAAGCCCTTAAAGAATCAAGATAAATTTCCTGAATGTTATCTGGCGAAGGTTTAATCAGAACTTGATATTGATAATAGTGCTGGAAGCGATTGGGATTTTCCCCATAGCGTCCATCAGTAGGACGACGGCAAGGCTCAACATAAGCCACCGCCCAAGGTTCAGGCCCCAAAGCCCGAAGAAAAGTATGGGGGTTTTTAGTTCCTGCCCCCTTCTCTATATCGTAAGGTTGGGCGATCAAGCAGCCAGGCTGACCCCCAGGTCTCTTTGCAAGAGACTCGCCCCAAAATCTATGCAATACCGCTATCACTGACTGAAAATTCACGCTTCACTCATCCTTAGTCTGCACAATGCTTAAACCATTCTTGCTCAAACCCAGCATTGTGAGCAGTTTTCGCCCATCAAAAAGTTGAGTCAAAATTTTTTTGAGAAAAGGGTTGACAAGAGAAAGAGGACTAGCTACTATAAAAAAGTGCCAGATGAGCGAGCGCGAAAGAGCGGACTCGGAAGCGCACCGAACCTTGAAAATATTATAGTTTGAAAGCCAGTATACAACAAGACCCTGCGTCAAGTAAATGGAAAACCTAGACTGAGGGTGAAATCAGTCAAAAGAGCTAAACAAACTACTAAC
>DATGXQ010000290.1:0-3196 GCA_035298905.1 Nostocaceae cyanobacterium
CCGATGATTGCAGGTTGGTTGCAATTAATCCTGGTTCAGTTGCAATTAATCCTGGCTGAAGCGCAATTATAGTTGCATTTAATCCTGGTTTGAAAATGTCTTGATTGCAGGTTTGAGCGATTAGTATTGCAGGTCGCTACACATAGGTTACTAAAGTACACCTCGTGTCCGTGTCAATTTGGATGGGCTGGAGGCAGAATTTACCCTCCTGTCCCACCCCATCCACCAAAAAACGGTTTATCTCGGCTCTTAATCCTCTAACGATTTGTTTAGATTCTTCAGGTTTAACCAACTATGTTGTCAACAATTCTGTTTGGTTTGTTATCATCTTTGTCTCCTGCCGTTCGTTTATCGAATAGTAAGTCATCTGTTGTTATTGGTCTGGAACAGATGACGCTCGACCGATTCATTTTGTTAATCAAACAAAACGTGGATCTGCTAACGCTGGAGTTGCTGATGAATTGGATGAATTCGCTATATCTTAGCGAAGATTTTATTAGCAGCTACACTGCTTTCATCAATGACCCCTATTCCTGGCAAATTATTCATCAAGACGGACGGTGCGAACTTTTAAACATTTCCTGGAAAGAAGGTCAGCGCAGTTACATCCATAATCACGATGGACAGTTAGCAGTTATTAAGATGCACTCTGGAAAGATATTGTCCCGTCGCTGGAAGGTGGTCGATACCGAGTCTGGAAAAGAGTTGGGCGAGTTTATGGGTGAAGAAATGCTTTCTGCTGGCGCTGTAAATGGGGTAGCCGTGGATGAGGCCCACGAACTGATTTGCCTGGAAGATGCTGTTAGCATTCACTGTTATACTCGCCCCTTGAGCATGGTGGTAACGTTTGACTCGATTACAGGACAAGGACGCTTGGAACCTGCCAAACTCAAGCTTCGTTAGACAATTCGCTTGGTGACTTTCTCGCGTAACTAAGAATACCGCAGCCAGCAGCAATGCTGGTTTTTTGTTGGAAACAATAGCAAAGGCCCAGAGTCCGCGAGAGTGCAAACGCAAGCTGACTGGCGTCAAAAGTTGCGCTCTGGCTTGTTCGATGTTTAGTGCGACGCTACGAAACAACAAGCAGCTGGCCTGCGGTGTCCTGGGATGCGATCGCATCTTCCTTTGCCTAGTTTTTATCAAAAATGCTAACTCGCCCAGATTTTTCGCTAGATCCAGCCCAACTAGGGTAAGTATTGCAGAGATTCAGTCACTCGCACGGCTTCTTGAGAACTGATATTATCACAACGAGATAACGTGGGAAGGACACCCGCACCCACAAATCGGTAGAAAGGCCCATTTTCTGGCCCTAACCAGTTCCCTAATAATGTAGGGTTAGAGGCTTGACCATAGCTACCGTATTCTAATGTACTTTTGCCTAACACTGAAGAGTTAACCGGAAAGCTGCGTTCCCCGCTTGGCAGATCGCCAATTCCTCCGTTAGTAGCCTCAATAGCAAAGCAAAAATCTTTTCCAGAACCAGTCTCGTATTTCCGATAGATTATCCTATAGCTGATTCCACCTACTGTAGAGCTATGGTCTAACTCGGCTTCAACCTTTTCTAATTTAAAACCAGGGGGAACATAACTGGGAATAACAATTCTTAGACCAAGAGATTCTAGCAATCGAACCTGCGCTTGAGATAACTGTGCTTCTGATGATAACTGCGCTTTTCTAGAGACGGTGCTTCCTGAAAGTATAGCTGTTGGTTGTTGTTCTGTTGGTTGAAATTCTGTTTGATAATTATTTTCCCCACAACTCACTAAAAGTCCCATTAGCAGTCCAGTGGTTAACTCTTTAAATCTTCTTGGCATTTAGAGAAAAGATAGTTTATTTACCCCTTCAATTGTAAGCCTGCTTAAGTCTAGATGAGATAATGTTTTATGCTTAAAAGGCTAAATTTTACCCTCATTATAAACTAAACTACAAGAAAACAGAATAGTTGAAATTGGGCGAGATGGTCTTCACAGGGTATGGTAGACTTCACAAAAGTGATAAATAGAAGCGAACTATTAATTCTTTAACTAACAGTTAACTTGACTTATATTATGACGGTAAAATTGAAACTATTCCTGAAAAGAGCGATTAATTAGTTGATAAATTTACTGAAATTCCCGCTGATATTAAAGCCCGTCAAACTCAAACATACTTCGCATTAATTGCTGGCGAAATAACTCTCTTTTTTGTCCAAAGTCCAAATTGATTCCTACCAAACTGGCTCCTACAAAACTTCCCCAACCAAAAGCCGAATCTTTTAAGTTGGCATAGTTTAGATTGGCACCATCAAAAACAGCGTTACGCATTTCATACATATATTGCATAACAGCGCCACTCAAATTAGCTCGCCTTAGGTTAGCCCCGGCGAGATTAAAAGAGGATAAATTCGCCCTACTTAAGTCACAACCTACACAAGAATTAGTCTTTTTAAGACGTTCTAAATGGCTAGGGTTAGCTGCAACAACTGGTAGCGTAAGAGCCAGAATTGTGACAATGGTAAGCGCTTTCATATAATCTTTGACTCAATAATGCCAAAGATATTGTAAGGCTGTAACAGCTTCGCTATTTGCAGGAGAGTTTCGGAGTTGTAGGAGAAATCACAACGCAAGAAACTGGCGCAAGCATAACTCATCCCGTTCGCTCCAGCACTTCTGGCATCGGTGGCGAAATAGAAAGCAACCTACCAATAGCCACTTGCATCGCCCCACCAAACAGCTTACACAACGCCCACACAGGCGTAGCAGCCAAAATGCGGTGTACCATTTCAGGCTCATAGCTACAAACAGCGCAAACACCAACCAAAACATCTTCTATAAGTTCTGGCCTAGCTAAATTTTCCAAGTCTCTGGCCAAATCAGGCAGGAAAGTTTCGGCCAAATAACGTAAATCCTCATCAATTTCGAGCGCGTTAGTTTTCCCTTTAATAGCCTTATAAAGGAAAACTAACGCATCGACTAACTGGCTGAAAGTCTTACCACAAACCAATGCAGCCAATTGAGATATCCTACCTGGGGACAACTTTAAGAGATTGGCAATCGCCTCCCTCGTGACCGTTCCGGTTTTGGAGAGAGCGTCCCAAATAGCTTCCACCATCCCCCTAGCCTTCTGCACACCCTTACTAGCAGCAGCCGGGGCCAAATCGTAAGCATCCACAATCTCAATCTGACATCCTGGGAAAGCTTGGCGAAGTTTACTGATG
>DATGXQ010000291.1:0-40199 GCA_035298905.1 Nostocaceae cyanobacterium
AAATTCAAAATAGCCTTCGGCAAGGCTTCGCCAACAAAATTCAAAACTTAGTAGGAGGTAAGTCAAGATTCTAACCTTTTTTAATACACTAAAAGTTTTTGGGAAATATTCGGGTTCAATTTAGTTTTAATAAAGTGCAGAAACTAGCAATCATAATTTTAGTATAAATCAGGAAAAGTTTATGATAGAACGTAATAATTCTTCTGGTAGAAAAAAGGTAGCTATCTTAATTGAACAAGCCGTAGAGGATGTAGAATTTATAGTTCCTTATAATGGTTTGAAACAAGCAGGAATGGAGATAGTTGTCCTGGGTTCACGCATGAATGAAAAATATAAAGGTAAGCGTGGAAAACTGAGTATACAAGCCGATGGGACAACTACAGAAGCTTTAGCTAGTGAATTTGACGCAGTGGTAATTCCAGGGGGTATGGCTCCTGATAAAATGCGACGTAATTGTAATACTGTTTGCTTTGTTCAAGAAGCAATGCAACAGGGTAAATGGATAGCCGCAGTTTGTCATGGTCCACAAATTTTAATTGAAATTGATGCACTCAGAGGGAAAAAAGCCACTGGTTTTACGGCTATTCGTCAAGATATGATTAACGCAGGAGCGACTTATTTAGATGAACCATTAGTTATTGATGGAAATTTAATTACATCTCGTGAACCTGGAGACTTAGCAATTTTTACAACTGCGCTATTAAATCGTTTAGGCTATGGTGGTAAAGAAGCTGGTTTACCGGATGAAAAAGATACATCTGCTGAATGGTGGAAATTAGCAGATGCTTGGGGTGGTTCAACTAAGGGAGAAATTGTTAAGGGCTTAAATACTGCTTTAGCTGGAGAAAAATATTCTTTGGAAGCTTTAGAAAAGTATTTAGAAAAAGAATCTGACCCAGAAATTAGGACGTTGTTTCAAGAAATGATGGACTATAAACAGCGTCATATTTCTAGGTTAGAAACCTATCTGCATAGACTCAGTGAAAAACCTGCTTTATCTACCCATATTGCTAATCAATATGCCAAAGTAAGGGCTATTCTCACAGGTAGCGATGATATCTATCAGCTACGTTGTGCATTGGGTGATGTACAAACAGGAATTGGTGATGTTAGCAATTTATCTGTAATGTTTACTGACCCAGTAGCAACGGCAATTTTTAAAGAAATTTACTTAAATTTAGGTAAATTGGAACAACAGCTAATAGAACTATATCGACAAAGAATAGCTGCTGGGTTTAAGCCTCCTCAACCCACATCCGGTACAGCAGTTGCTACGTAATAGCAATTCACAATTCAAAATTCACAATTCACAATTTAGAAAGTTAGATTTAATTTAAGTTTCAGAATGTGAATCTGTTAATGAATTTTGGAGAATTGGTAGCCAAGGGATGAGGAATTGAGGGTAAATCTTGGCTTTTACGGCTCTACCGTTCCTTTTATGCTCAATGGCATTTAGTAGGTTGGGTTGAACGTTCGCGTAGGGAAGTGAAACCCAACAAATGCCCGAAAATGTTGGGTTTTGTTCCTCAAATCAACCTACAAAAGTTCAATTAATTGTTGTTTACCATAAGGGGAGCGTTATAACCGCTTTTACTTAGTTTTACACTCACTAGAATCTACATGAGGTCATTTATGAACCATTTCTTTGATTGGCTAAAAAAGACCATCTTGCGGCAAATTTTGGTAATTCTTTTAGTGGAATTAAGTTTTTTTGGTGTCCAAGCCTTTAACTCTAATAATCCTATGTTTTTGGCTCAAGCAGAGACAGTGACAACTCCAGAAGGTGTATATTACAAAGGTACTCCTGACAGAGAACAAATTATAAATGGACAAATTAGAAATGATCAGCAGGTGGAAAAAGCGCAAAGAAAACTCAAGGAAACTGCTGATAATATTAGAGAGAGACTTAATCTCGACGAAGAAACACCAGAAGCTACAAAAGAGTTTTTAGAGTCAACCCAAAGAAAGTTGCAAGAAACGGTAGAGCCAATTACGGGAACTAAACGTGGGTATTATCAAGATAATTTACCTCCTAATGTATCACCAGAGAGGGTATTGAGAGACACCCAAAAATAATACTCAAACATTAAAAAGATGGCTGGTGAGATTAAACTTAATCTTGTAACCAGCCATTCAAAAAGCAACGAAATTATTATGAGTGACACAAGCGTTAAAAAAGTAGACTCGGCCTATTCTCCCAAAGGTCAACTTGGTCAAAAATATCTAGCATCAGGAAAAAGTGTCTCTATGCGGTTGTGGGAAAATGAACAACCAACCGATCATAAACAACCTTCCCAGAGAGACTATGAAACTGTTGGCTATGTGATTAATGGTCGAGCAGAATTACATCTGGAAGGGCAAGTAATTTTATTGCAACCGGGAAGTTCTTGGGTAGTACCAAAAGGGGCAAATCATTCCTATAAAATCCTTGAATCATTTACTGCTGTAGAGGCAACAAGTCCACCTGCTCAAGTACATGGTAGGGATGAAAATTAAAGCAGAATCCAGAAGTCAGAATCCAGAAGTCAGAATCCAGAAGTCAGAATCAAATCGGGTATTTTATACTAAATTCGGGTTTAAAAACCGCTTTATCCAGGGCGATTGGAAATCGCGTCTACACAAGCTAAGTCCGCTTACGCGGACTAATCAAGGAAAGAGGGGTAACAAAACAGGATTTGGTATAACCCCCCATGATGTGATTAAGGCAGCAGCTATTCTTACTTTTCACTGTATCTCTGAAATGCTTACTAGACAAGGATTATAGCCAGACAAGTCCAAAGTAAGCTGTCTTGGCGATTGGAGAAAATATCTCGACAGTTGGAGAAAATATCTCGACGGTTGGAGAAAATATCTCGACAGTTGGAGAAAATATCTCGACAGTTGGAGAAAATATCTCGACACTCCGAGAAAATAAGTCGAAAAATAGAGCTTTGAGCTTGGGATATCAAGACTTACCGTGAAAAGTAAGAGCAGCTATTAACCCCCAACATACTATAGTTTCTGGTTTGGAGGCCATACCTGCTGATATTGAACTTGACTCCCTAGCTAAAGACAATGAGTAATATTAGCCTCATTTTTCTGGATAGGGGGTCATGGATTATACATTAATTTCATTTATGCTTCTTAATTCTGGGGCTTGAGTTCCTGAAAATCACCTGTTTTTCAACTCAAATTGGCTTATACAACAGAATTCAGGAGTCAGGAGTCAGGAGATCCGCCTCCGGTCAGAAGCGAAAGCCGCTTGGTGGAGAGAGTTTAGATTTTCAATTTGTACCTCATATGCTTGAGATTTGCTGTATTATTTATACTCATTTAAACATAAAAATAGCTTATCTTGTATTATCTACAACTAAGCTTGTTACCCAATCATTGATTGGATGATCTGCTCTTTATTCCTGGCGGTTTTTGATGCTACCTAGACAAGATGAGCTTTACAAATCAAATATGACTACTATATATTCAAAATATACAAACACATAATTTTTTGATCGCAGATAATTAATTATTTATCTCGGTCACGTGGAAATTTCCGTAAAAACACAGTTTGCGTAGATAACTACAAATGGTATGCAGAAAAAACTTACTGATAATAGCCATCCTCATCTAGTATCATTATTCATATTGATGATCAAAGAAGGTGTTGACCCTAGTTTGATTATCTTAGGTATTCATCAATTAGCGCAAACTCAACAAGACTTATTTGGAATGCATGTTTCAGTATTATGTTTCCTGCATTTTCGTGATTTTAGTCCTATTGATCAAGAGGGTGAAGGTATTGCAAATTTCATTACTTCTTTATCAAAAGAAGGAATTACATCTACAGTTTTACTAAATGCTTTATATTATGCATGTTACTACTGTGGGGCAATCAGATTCGCCAATATTATTGATGGTGCTTGCCAAACAATCAAGTAAATAAATAATATAAATAGTCGGTAAATTATTTTTTGATCACATGTTGGTGCTGACGCAACGTAAACCGTCTGATACTGATGCTGTAGTTACTCTTTCTCTAGCTTTAACTGCCGAAGAACGCACCCGTAGCCGTCATCGGTTCATCACTGAAGAAGAGAAAGAGATATTTTTGCGTTTACCAAGAGGTACAGTTTTACAAGATGGTGATATCCTTACAGACGAAACTCACAGTATTTTCATCAAAATTGTTGCTAAACCTGAGCCTGTGTACACTGTTGTAGCAGCAACACCATTGTTATTAAAGGCAGCATATCATTTAGGTAATCGTCACGTACCAGTGGAAATTACACCTGATTATTTGCGCTTATCTCCAGACTCAGTTTTACACGCTATGTTAGCACAATTGGGGCTAGAAATTAAGGAAGAAATTGCACCATTTCAACCAGAATTAGGGGCTTATGGACAACACCATCACGCTCACTGATAGCCATTTTTTATCAATTTTACAATTGGCTAGTCCAAGTTTACCGGTGGGTGCATACAGTTACTCAGAAGGGTTAGAAACACTAGTGGAAAATGGGATAATTACAGATCAACAACATCTACAAAAATGGATAGAAGCAGAGTTATCTTATGGGGCTATTCGCATTGATGGGGCAGTAATGGCGCGATCGCTCCAAGCGGCTAAGATGGGAGATGTAGCAGCCTTATCACGCTGGAATGTGTGGTTATCAGCAACCAGGGATAGCGAAGAATTACGTGCTGCAAGTTGGCAAATGGGGCGATCGCTCATTCAGCTTTTGGGTAAAATAAAGCCGGAAACCTTGCCACTAGCTGATATTGTAGGTAATCCTTGTAATTATGCGATCGCTTTTGGTATTGCTTGCGCTCATTGGCAAATTAACATCCAAGCTGCATTATTAGCATATCTGCATAGTTGGGCCAGTAACTTAACTACTGCTGGAATCAAACTCATTCCCCTGGGACAAACAGCCGGACAAGAATTATTACTAAACTTGCAACCCCTATTGAGTCAAACAACAATGGACATCCTCTCTTTAGAAGATGATCAACTAGCCGGCTGGACTTGGGGTTTATCTCTTGCTAGTATGCAACACGAAGTCCTATATACTAGACTATTCAGAAGCTAAAAAAATGCCAAAATATTTACCAATGCTCAACACTGATAGCCAAATAATCACAAAAAATGCCATAATCTAGCCAATAATTGAATTTTTAATTTTTAATTTTTAATTTTTAATTGTCTATGACTGCCTTTAGAGTTGGAGTTGCTGGCCCTGTCGGTTCTGGAAAAACTGCCTTAGTTGATGCCTTGTGTAAAGCACTGAGGGAAAGTTATCACTTAGCGGTTGTCACCAATGACATCTATACTCAAGAAGATGCCCAATTTCTAGTTCGTTCTCAGGCATTGGCAAGCGATCGCATTTTAGGAGTAGAAACTGGTGGTTGTCCACATACCGCTATCCGTGAAGACGCATCAATGAATTTAGCCGCTATTGAACAATTAGAAGAGAAATTTAAAAATTTAGATATCGTATTTTTAGAAAGTGGTGGTGATAACTTAGCCGCTACCTTTAGCCCAGAATTAGTAGACTTAACAATTTATGTCATTGATGTAGCCGCAGGTGATAAAATTCCCCGCAAAGGAGGCCCAGGAATTACTAAATCTGATTTATTAGTAATTAATAAAACTGACCTTGCCCCCTACGTTGGTGCTGATTTAGGAGTGATGGAACGGGATGCAAAAAAAATGCGCGGTGAAAAACCTTTTATATTTACTAACTTGAAAACCAAGAGTGGATTACCAGAAGTAATCGAGTTTGTCAAAACATATCTCGGCTAAATATAGGCAACCTATTTGATTTCTGAACAAGTTCCGTACATCTGAAGAGTCTTGTAGTAGGGACACGGCATAGATCAAATCTCGGTTTGACAACAATATTTCTAACAGGGCTATTTCATTCTCATTCATTCCGCCTCAGACTAAACTATCAGGCTCATAGAACAACTCGGATCAAGCCAACTATTAATTATGAATTTAGTCCGTTTTAACGGACTTGAGCTATTAGCCCAAAATTGATTTTAGGGCTTCTATGTTAAGAACGAAATAGCACTGTATTTCTAACGCCGTGTCCCTACTTTCAATCCACTGGCCAAATGTGATAAGTTCACAACTCAAATAGGAAGGCTATATTATAGCCATTCCGGCTGAAGTGAAGTACAGTCAATCCCTTAATTTACAAGCTTTACAGCCTTTTTAATTTACCTCATCTGACAGGGAAACGCTGTAAACTGAAATACACACAAAATAAAAAGGAATTAAAACTCTCTTTAATTCCTTACTGCCAAACTTATCAAAATGTGAATTACAACCTGATTATTTTTTCACTACTAAAGTACCAGCTATCAAGTCATGTAATGCTTGCTTTTTCTCAGTAAATGCCGCCATAATGTAGCCAATCAACAGAATTATAGCGGAAAGATATTTGGAAAAATATCTAATTGTAGCCTTAGCAAAAGTGATGCGGTTTCCCTCCACATCTGTAACAACAATATTTACTAACCCCTTACCAACAGTAGCCTGATTCTCCGAACTCTCTAAATAAGCATAGTAAAGCCAAGAAATGACAATCTGTAAAATAAAAGCTAGAGTTTGAAGTTTAATACTGGCTAAAATAAAGCCCAATATTGAACTGACAATAGATAAAATAATTCCGTCAATGAAAGATGCTGCAAACCTGACCCAAAAACCAGCGTATTGTTTTTCTTCCATCTTTAGACTCCCAATTTTTTTTTAATTACTAAACTTCGTTTTTTGATTCTTGCGATAAACTATCTATGATTAGTTGAAAATAGACTTCTAAAAAATCTAATAGATTACTAGCATTATGTAGATATGCGACACCATTTTAAGTAAATAGTTGAAATTAAATGTATCATAACTTTCGCATACGACCTTTTGCTCACATTGAGCAAGCAAATAGACTAGCTTTCAATCAATGTTTGTTTAGTAGCCTTTTCAACCTCATATCAAACTAAAACTCTCTATGTAGAGTATCTTACACAAAGAATTTTTAAGTTAAAATTTAAACAAACTTAACTTTTTATGTCAAGGAGAAATAAGATAAATTTTATAACTTGAATTTATAATGATTCTCAACAAAAGATTTCTGTCACTGGTGGGATTAGACGGTTCAAACCTTGATTTTCATTCAAGGCTTGAATTATAAGTTAATTTAACCTTAATTAAAATTTAACAAATATAAATACTGACAATGTATTAATACTCTCACTTCTTGCACATTAAAACATTAAACATCAAACAAAAATTTTGTAAAAAATTGTAAAAACACATCAAAATAAGTAAAAATATATACGGAAACTTTTAATCATAAATACGGCTATAGTGTTGTGAAAAAAGTGATTATTTTTCATGACTTTATAATAGACTTCTCCGAAAATTAACTATACATGACCTGAAACCCTTGTATGAACGTCAAGGAACGTCTCTACATCCATGACATCAGATAAACGAAGTACTAACTTTGATCATAAAGCCCTATGCTAAAGCAGTTTCAACCCTTTTCTCTGTTCCCTGCTGTATAAAAAAATATTAAGAAGCGTAAAAGAAAAGCAATTAATATCGTTGACCTAATCACAACAGAGAGAAATTCCTCTAAACTTAAAACTAGCGCTGGGCTAAGTTTTTTATCAGGTATCAAAAATGACGAGCCACACTAATGCTTATCAACTCAACAGCGACTTAATTCTACAGGACACTCCCCAGAATCCTATCACCGTTTACGTCCTCACTCTTACCATCACCACACAAAACGAAACCCTGATTGACTCCCGTCTTACCTTCCAAGTTAACTACGAATTGTATCAACGCATTCGCACCCAAGGATTATTTAATTTACAACCCGAATTGTGTGGTTCTTTTACTAACGGTGAATTTGATCAGGTATCGGATATAGTCATAATTGCTAGTTTAAAACCAGATTTATTAGCCAGTCTTACCCCATATTTACATAGTCTACCAGATTATCTACAAACACTGAATCAAGCTGAAAGCAATCACCCACTATTTTCTGTAAACAACTGGTTAGCTTTACAAGTTAATCAACAGAGTCCCACAAATACTACAAGCTATCGCACTTTTTGGGATTATTTGAATACTGCTAGAAACGACATTGAAGATATTGATGGTAATAGCTTAGAATTGAATCATGCTATTACTAACTTCTTTCAAGATTGGGCAGAAAATAATCTTGAATTTATGACCAATCAAGTATTTAATCAAACACTTTCAGAAATTACCCAAAGCTTAGAAGAATGGCTAGATATTGGTACATCAGCTTTTGAGGCTGAGAAATTAAGCCAAGCAATTAGAGAAATGGCTAATGCTTTTGAAAAATTAGCTGACGTTGGTGAAGACAAAAATAACTCTAGTCAAAATATATTTGAAGTCATCATTGATTTCTTTACTGCTGATGAATGGCCCTACACAAAAATTCCAGGGGAATCAATTTTACAGACAGCATTTTCTGGTAAAAACGGTACATGGAATTGTTATGCTTTAGCACGAGTTGAACAAGAACAGTTTGTATTTTATTCAGTTTATCCCACTTTAGCACCAGAAGATAAACGTTTAGCCTTAGCGGAATTTACCACCAGAGCTAATTCTGGGATGATTATTGGAAATTTTGAATTAGATTTTGAGCGCGGAGAAATTCGCTATAAAACCAGTATTGATGTGACTGAAGATAGATTAAGTTTTACCTCTATTAAAAATTTGGTTTACACAAATGTTACAATGATGGATAAATATCTACCAGGGATTTTATCTATCATTGAAGATAATGTTGCTCCTCAAGTAGCGATTGAACAAATTGAATCTATCCCAGACGAACCAGAATCATTAGATGATCAAGAAGAGATTTTCGCTGTCAATAATTCTGATTTGCAAGCAGGTTTATCTATTAATCTATCTTCATTAACTTCATTAGTTGAACCCTCCAATAAATCAGCAGCACAATCCTATATACTCACAAAATTAACACCTGAAGAAATCGCTCAATTTCACCAAGCATTACAGTTAATGCCTCCTTATCAACGTAAACAGTCAGAAGCCATAATCGAGAAATTAAAAAAAGCAATGTTGTCTAAATTAGGAGATATAGGTGAGGAAATATATTCACAAGCTTATACATTTTTTACTCAAGTTCCACTGTCTGTAAAACATCTAAAATTAATTCAACGTTACTCAGGAATAGCCCAACGTAACAGAGGACTTTGGCAGAGTTTCCAAAATTGGATTCAACAGCATGGAAAACCACCAGTAAATTCACGTGCAGGAAACGCATTGCTAGAGTTAGAGAAACAATTTTGGCGAATTGATGAGCGTTTGTGTCAATTACCAACTGATAACTTAGAAGGAAGAAGAGAAGTAGAATTATTAATGGAAATTGAACAGTTTAGAGAGCAGTTATATCCCTATGATAATCTGATCACTGAAATAGAAATAAATCCTAGTTCTGGATTTCTTCCTCATGAATAATTGGGCTGGTTTAGGTAAATAAAGATGGGAATTTTTAAGTATTTACATTAATTCTAGCAAAAAAAACTAACTTGCCATTTGTAAAAGTATATGCCAGTGTATAACCAGCTATGTACTGGCTGATATATAGCAATCCGATTTGAGTTGTGAACTGAATCATGGAGAGAAGGGAACAGGGAACTCTTAACAGGGAACAGCCAATGTTCATAAATGATTTAGGATTGCTATAGTAGGAAAATTTTGTATAGATCAGGGCTAAACTAATGGCAAATTTTGAAATTATCGAACGGGAAGGTTTGCATTTAGTCAAGGTTATTTTACAAAATGAAAATGAAACAGTCCGTACTGAATCCGGTGCTTTGTACTATATGCGCGGTAAAATAGTTATGGAATCTAAACCACCCTCAGCCGGTGGATTTTTAAAAGCCTTAGCTACAGCAATACTTTAGCCAAAAAAAGAGTATAAAAAGAGGGCTGATGTAGTAGAGTTATAGTCTTCCACAACGACAACTCGAAAGCCACACACAGCCCATGTTTGACATACTAGCACTGTTACAATGCCTACTACCAGAAATAAAAGTCACGACGATGCGGCAGTTGAGCCAGATCATCACGGCCATGTTAGCCATGAGCGGGCGAGTAACGATGTTGGGAATTTCGCGTTGGACGCTTAGTGGTGGTAGTTATCGGACGGTAATCAGATTCTTTCGGACGGTCATACCGTGGGCAACGGTGTTCTGGGTGTTTTTTCGGCGGCATTTGTTTTGCCCAAATGATGTTTATTTGTTGGCAGGAGACGAAGTAGTAATCAGCAAAGCTGGGAAAAAAACCTATGGATTAGATAGTTTTTTTTCCAGTCTAATAAGTAAACCAACATCGGGTCTTTCTTTCTTTACATTATCATTAGTAAGTGTTCACAAAAGACACCCATTTCCAATTCAGATAGAACAGGTAATCAAAAGTGATGTAGAAAAAAGTATTGTCTCACCAAGCCCAGAAATAAAACCCCAAGAAAAACGTGGGCGCAGACGACCAAAAGGGAGTAAGAACAAAAATAAACAGGAGGTGATTCTTACATCTGAATTACTAAGAATTCAGAAGATGATTAATGAGCTATTTAAGTTAATAGCTAACTTTATTCCCCTCACTTACTTAGTCGTAGATGGTCACTTTGGTAACAATAATGCTTTGCAGATGGCTAGGCAGGTAAAGTTACACATAATTTCCAAGTTACGCCACGATTCGGCGTTATATATACCTTACCAACATCCTGACCCCAATCATCGTTCTCGTCGTAAATACGGTGATAAGCTGGACTGGCCTAATATTCCCCAGGAATATTTGCGTCAAAGTAGTATTGAGGCAGATATTCAAACAGATACTGATCAAGCTACCTTACTGCACAAAGAATTTGCCCAGTCTCTGAATGTAGTTATTTTGGTGAAAACCAATCTCAAAACTAATGCTCGTAGTCACGTAATTCTTTTTTCTCGTGACTTAACTTTATCATAGGAAAAAATAATTGACTACTATAAACTGCGCTTCCAAATCGAATTTAATTTCCGGGATGCCAAACAGTTTTGGGGATTGGAAGATTTTATGAACAGGGGTCAAACTGCGGTGACTAATGCTGTCAACCTTTCTTTTTTCATGGTCAATTTATCTCATTATCTTCTAGCTCAGTTTCGTGAAGATAATCCTGGCTCTGGCATTTTTGATCTAAAGGCTTATTATCGTGGTTTTCGATATGTTCGTGAAATTTTAAAAATGCTTCCAGAACCACCAGAGCCTATTTTATTATCCCAGATTTTTGCCAAGCTTACCTCTCTTGGTCGTATTCACAATGCTTCTACAGCCGTTGAACCCTCGTAATTTGGCTACAGTATTGCTTTATGGGAAATTGTTTGCTACTGGCAATGTTTTTTTTACGTCACTGATGGATGGAAAGTTTATCCTAGTTTTATTTTCTCCGAAGACCATATTCTCAGTATAACATATGTGACTAAGTGTAGAAGGAGGAAAGTAAGGATTCAGGTCATACCAAAATCTCTGTAATCTTTGCCTGAGAAGGCTTTCCAGCGATTAGCCAAAAAGTTCTATTCTCAATAAGAATTGCAGAAACACTATATTTTCGTGGCTTATTGCGACTCAAAGTATATTAATAAGCTAAATTCAATTTTGAAACTGGCTCTGTGAGCGGTTTTCAGACACCTGAATCATTACGGAGGAAATACACGTTTACGTCATTATTTAGCACGTCTACGTAGAAAAACATTATGTTATTCTAAATCTGTGGATATGCTGAAGTATTCCATGAGATTATTACTTCATTGAGATTATTACTTCATTAATCTAAAATATAATGTAATACCTGTAGTCACGCAATTCATCCCACACTTATGCAACGCCTAATTTTTTCTTTCCTACAAGCTGTCTTTGATTACGTCATTTAGATGCGGCCAGTACACTTTTATGGTTCTTCGGTTTCTATTATGCTAGATAGGCTTTTAATGCTCTAAAATCCTTACTTGATAAGGATTTCAACGACTTTTATTAAAATAAACCCCTTATCTAGAGTTGAAAATTGATACAAGCCTTTATTTGCAAGGGTTTCAAGCTATATAGACCAATGTTTGGCATAACAAGAACTGAAAAACCACTTTTATTCAAAAATCATTTAATAGGTAATTAGACATGGATATCATTCGTCTTCTTCTCAGTTCCTCTTGGAAAGTTCTGTTATTAGCGGCTACTGCTAGTTTAATAAGCGGAGTAACTACGACAGGTATACTCGCTCTAATTAACAATAGCCGGATTAATTATTCAAGCCTAAATACACCACTTATTTGGACATTTATTGGCCTCTGTTTTTGCCGTTTTATTGGTAACTTAATGACTCAAACTCTATTGATATCTTTTTCACAAGAGGCAATCCTAAATCTTAGAATGATGATAAGTCAGAAAATTCTTGCTTCCCAATTATATCATTTGGAACAACTAGGCAAGCATAAAATTTTGGCTACACTGACTGATGATATTCAATCGCTTTCTAACACAGCTCTTATTCTACCTAGATTTTGCGTTAATGCTGTTATACTAATAACTTGTTTGATCTATCTATGTTGGCTTTCTCCAGTGTTTTTTATGATCATACTTCTTTTTATCATACTAGGGATAACTAGTTATCAATTAATGAGTAATAAAGCTCACTCAAACATGATATTGGCTCGTGAGCAGCAAGATAAACTATTTAATAATTTTCGTGCTATAACTGATGGAACCAAAGATTTGATGCTTCACTCCGAAAAACGTGCGGCCTTTTTCAAAAATCTTCTAGCGAATGCAGAATCATATAAGCAGGAAAATGTTATAGGTATGAGCATGTTTGCACTAGCATCTAGCTGGGCGCAGGTCATGTTATTTGTAGCAATTGGTATTGTTATTTTCATCCTACCTCTCCTATACAACACTCAAAGTCAGGTTTTATCCAGCTACGTACTAATTATTACTTATCTAATTTTACCTTTAGATGCTATTATTAATTCACTATCATCTTTTAATAGGTCTTTTGTTGCTCTCAAAAAGATTAAATCATTAGATTTGAATTTAATAAATTCTTCTGTTAGCAATGTTGAAGCAGAAAATTTAAAGTTACCAACTTCCTCTCCAAAGAGGATAGAAGAAAACCTGCTAATTAGCAAAGACTTAGAATCTCCCTTTCAGCGTCTAGAGCTTATAGATATTGCTTATACATATCAGAATGAAACAGAACAATATCTCTTTGGCGTAGGTCCTATTAATTTAACTTTTTATTCAGGAGAAATTGTTTTCATCATCGGAGGCAACGGTAGTGGAAAATCTACTTTTATTAAACTGCTAACCGCTCTGTATAGCCCTAATGCTGGTAAGATCATAATTAATGGTAAACTAATCAATGCAGAAGAATGCGAGTGGTATCGACAGTATTTTTCTGTTGTATTCGCCGATTTTTATCTTTTTGATAATTTGTTAAATTTAGGCAAAACAATTTCTCATGCTCAGGTTTATGATTATCTCGTAAAACTTCAACTCAACGATAAAGTTCAAGTTAAAGATGGCATCCTCTCTACCACAGCATTGTCTCAAGGACAGAGAAAGCGTCTGGCTCTGCTAACTGCTTACTTAGAAGACCGAGCTATTTATATATTCGATGAATGGGCTGCTGATCAAGATCCCATATTCAAGAACATTTTTTATACAGAAATACTGCCTGATTTAAAAAATCGAGGCAAGCTTGTAATAGCTGTTACGCATGATGAACAATACTATCATCTATCAGATCGGGTCATTAAGTTGAATAATGGAAATGTGGAATATGATAAGTTGCAAAAACAGCCCTTGTATGAAGATATTGAATATAAACAGTTACAGCAACAGCTTTCGTAGTGCAATTAACCTAAAATCATCCTATTCTACTCATTCTATATAGCACCAAATCTTATGAGACTATCCACAGAACAGATTCAAAAGTATCAGGAAGACGGATTTTTATTCTTTGCCAGCTACTTTTCAGATAGAGAAATCAGAGTTTTACAGCAAGAACTTCTAAACTTACCAGATAATGCGCCAGGGAAGGTTGTAGAAAATGATGGTAAAACAGTTCGAGCTCTTCATGGCTGTCATGCTCATAGTAAAATCTTTAAAAATTTGGTTCAACACCCCCGGATTTTAATCCCAGCTATGCAAATTCTCAAAGAATTTGTGTATCTTTACCAGTTTAAAATTAATATGAAAGCTGCTTTTACTGGTGATATATGGCCTTGGCATCGGGACTACACATTTTGGGATAAGGAAGATGGCTTACCTACCCAAGATGTGATCAATATCAGTATTTTTTTAGATGAAGTTGATCATTTCAATGGTCCGATCTATTTTATTGTAGGTTCACATAAAGAGGAATTGATTGATATTGAAAGCCAAACTGATAATAATTGCCAAAAAAGTACAGATTGGCAAGCTAATTTCAGTGCTAATCTTAAGTATTGTCTAAGTCATACAGATGTTGCTCAATTGGTAAAAAAAAGAGGTGTTGTTGCTCCAATAGGTGCTAGAGGTTCTGTTCTATTATTTCATGGTAATATAGCTCATGCCTCAGTTTCTAATATTTCACCTTATCACCGCAGGCAAATTATTATTACCTATAGTAGTATTAAAAATATACCAATTGCTAAGGGGCAGCCTCGACCAGCATTTCTAGTCAGCCGTGATTACACTCCATTACAACCAGAAAATGATGATGTTCTTATGCAAGATAGCATAGTATAATCTGCTCTTGATCAGATTTAAAGGCAGGCACTTGTTGTTCTAAGTATCTACCAATTAATAATTACTTACGAGATAAATGTGATAATATGTCTACTGGCCAATCAGAAGAAGTTTTCATCTTTCCCTTATCTTTTGCTCAAGAACGGCTTTGGTTTCTTTACCAATTAGAACCAGGAAATACATCCTATAATATTTCTAGAGTTTTGCATATAGAAGGTCAACTAAATATCATTGTTTTAGAAAGAGTAATACAAGAGATACAACAACGTCATGAGGTTTTGCGAACTACTTTTAAGGTTATTGATGGAGTGCCAGTTCAAGTTGTTAATTATACTGCCACTTTGACTTTACCTGTACTGGATTTACAAGAATTGTCAGAAGAGGAGCAGTTGCGAACGGTTGAGCATTATGCTAATCAAGAGGCTCAGAAACCTTTCAAACTCTCTAGTGATTTATTAGTACGGGTTAGGCTGTTAAAGTTAGCAGAACATTCCCATGTATTACTAATAACAGTAAATCATATAATTGCAGATGTTTGGTCGATCGGGATTTTCATTCAAGAATTATCGACACTTTACAAAGCGTTTTCTCAAGGAGAAACTTCTCCCCTACCAGAGTTACCGATACAGTATGCAGACTTTGCTGAATGGCAAAGAGAATGGCTGAGTGGAGAAGTATTAGAACAACAACTCCAATACTGGAAACAACAGTTAGCAGGAGTGCCAGCACTATTAGAGTTACCCACAGACAAGCCGCGTCCAGCAGTACAAACCTTTCGAGGTAGTAGAGAAACATTCCAACTGAGTGATGACTTAAGCCAAAAGCTGAAAAGTCTCAGTCAGCAAACGGGAACAACCTTATTCATGACCCTATTAGCAGCCTTTAGTGTCTTATTATCGCGCTACAGTCATCAGGAAGACATAGTAATAGGCTCACCCATTGCTAACCGCAACCGTCAAGAAATAGAACCGCTCATCGGCTTTTTTGTCAACACCTTAGTTCTCCGCACCAACCTAGAAGGCAATCCTAGTTTTAGAGAACTGTTGCAGCGAGTGCAACAAATGACACTAGATGCCTATGCTCACCAAGACCTACCCTTTGAACATCTAGTACAGATATTGCAACCAGAACGGAGTTTAAGTCATCATCCCCTATTTCAGGTGATGTTTGTACTACAGAACGTCCCAGTCAAAACTCTGGAATTGCCCGGCTTAACCTTCACTCCCATAGAACAAAAGCGGACAGTTGCCAAATTTGACCTAACCTTGACCATGCAAGAGACAGAATCGGGGTTAGTAGGAGTTTGGGAGTACAACAGCGATTTATTTGTGGCAGATACCATTAGGCGGATGAGTGGGCATTTTCAAACCCTGTTAGAAGCAATAGTCAAGAGTCCTCAACAAAATATACAGCAATTACCAATACTTACAGCCGCAGAAAGACATCAGTTACTAATAGAGTGGAATCAAACACAAGCCGATTATCCACAAGATAAATGTCTTCATCAACTATTTGAAGAACAAGTAGAATGTACACCCGATGCTATAGCCGTGGTGTTTGAAGACTCCACATTAACCTATCAAGAGTTAAACACCCGTGCCAATCAGTTAGCTCATTACCTGCAAAAATTAGGAGTCAAACCAGAAGTCCTGGTCGGGATATGTGTAGAACGCTCCCTGAAAATGGTAATTGGACTGTTGGGAATACTCAAAGCTGGTGGTGCTTACGTCCCCATTGACCCCAGTTATCCACCACAAAGACAAAAGTTTATCCTTGAAGATACTCAAATGCCATTACTGCTCACCCAGCAGCATTTAGCCTCAGATATCTTCGCACAGAAAACTCAATTAATTTGTTTAGATAGCGATCGGCAGCTAATAGCCCAAGCACAAAGTGAAAACCCCATCAGTCAGATTAACCCAATCAACCTAGCCTACGTCATCTATACCAGTGGCTCTACAGGTCAACCCAAAGGAACATTAATTACTCACACAGGTTTAGTCAACTACCTACACTGGTGTACACAAGCTTATCAAGTCAAAGAAGGGTCAGGCACAATAGTTCACTCTTCCCTAGCATTTGACCTAACAATTACCAGCTTATTTTCGCCCTTACTGGTAGGATGTGCGGTGGAACTATTACCAGAACATCAAGCTATAGATGCCTTGGGCAATACTTTGAGTCAAAGAAATAATCTGAGTTTGGTGAAAATTACACCAGCCCATCTAGAGTTACTCAATCAACAACTATCACCCCATCAAGCTCCAAATCGGACAAGAACTATGGTCATTGGTGGGGAAAACTTGACAGCACAACATATTGCTTTTTGGCGAGATTTTGCACCAGATACAGCACTGGTTAATGAATATGGTCCAACAGAAACAGTCGTCGGTTGCTGTATTTATCAAGTACCAGCAGGACAGCATCATTCTGGGTCAATTCCCATCGGTCAGCCCATTGCTAATACTCAGCTTTATATACTAGACCAATATGGGCAGCCAGTGCCGATCGGTGTGGCAGGGGAACTGCATATTGGTGGCGTTGGCGTGGCTAGAGGCTATTTAAACCGACCAGACTTGAATGCTGAGAAGTTTATCCTCAACCCTTTTAGTGACCAACCAGGAGCGCGTCTTTACAAAACTGGTGATTTGGCTCGTTATCGGGCAGATGGTATTATTGAATACTTGGGACGACTTGACCATCAGGTGAAGATTCGCGGCTTCCGTATTGAACTTGGGGAGATTGAAGCTGTACTGAGTCAACATCCTCAGATTCAGGAGGTTGTAGTTTTAGCTGATGAAGATGTACTGAACAACAAGCGTCTAGTAGCCTATTTAGTTGCCAAGGAGCAACCAGCACCTTCTAACAGTGAAATCCGCAATTTTTTGAAGGAAAAGCTACCTGAGTACATGATCCCATCAGCTTTTGTGTTGCTGGAGGAACTGCCACTTACACCGAATGGGAAAGTCGATCGCCGCGCTCTACCAGCACCAGAGGGTGAAGTGAGTCAGGAGCAAAATTTGGTTCTGCCCCGCACTCCTGACGAAGAAGTTATTGCTAATATTTTTGCAGTGGTTTTGGGGCTGCAAAAGGTAGGCATTTACAACAACTTTTTTGAACTAGGGGGACATTCTCTACTAGCCACTCAAGTGATTTCCCGCCTCAGAAAAGCTTTCCAGGTGGAAGTTCCCCTGCGTACTTTATTTATAGCCCCCACAGTGGCACAATTGGCTCAAGCTCTTTCAGAGTTGCGTCAGACTAGTTCAGGATTAGTAGTTCCTCAGATTAAACCATTCTCCAGAAATACCGAAACATTGCCCCTATCCTGGGCACAGGAACGACTGTGGTTTCTGGATCAGCTAGAAGGTCAAAGTTCAACTTACAATATACCTGCGGCATTAGAAATTACTGGCCAGTTGAATGTTGCAGTTCTAGAGCAAGCCTTGAACCAACTCATCCAACGCCATGAAGTGCTGCGTACCTCTTTTCTCATGGTTGATGGCTATCCTGTGCAGGCGATCGCTCCCACTTTAACAGTTAAAATTCCTGTGGTAGATTTGCGGGAACTACAAAATACGCAGCAAGCAGTAGAAATACAACGCCAGATATCTGAGTCCGCCCTGCATCCTTTTGACCTAGCCACTGCTCCCTTACTACGGCTCACTATACTAAAGCTAGGAGAAAATTCTCACCTACTACTGGTGACAATACACCACATCATCTCCGATGGCTGGTCAATGGGGATACTGGTCAAAGAACTATCTAATTTATACCTGAATTTATCATCAGCAATTTCTTCTCCATTACCAGAATTACCGATCCAATATGCAGACTTTACCCAATGGCAGCGTCAGTATCTAAGTAGGGAAATAGAAACTCAAATCAACTACTGGAAACAACATTTGGCAGGAGCACCCGCCCTATTGGAGTTGCCTACAGACCGCATCCGACCTCATGTAGCAACTGGACGAGGAAATACTATCAGCTTTGAACTGAGTACAGAGTTAACCCAACAACTCACACATCTGAGTCGTCAGGCAGGGGCAACCTTATTTATGACCTTACAAACGGCATTTGTAATTTTACTGTCCCGTTTGTCATCTCAGGATGATATTAATATTGGTATCCCCATTGCCAACCGTAACCGCCATGAGATAGAACCGCTAATTGGCTTTTTTGTCAATACCTTGGTACTGCGTACACACATTCAGGGCAATCCTAGTTTTTCTCAGTTATTAACCCAAGTTCGGCAGGTAGCATTGGCAGCTTATGCACATCAAGATGTACCCTTTGAGCAAGTTGTAGAAGCCCTACAGCCTGAACGTAATCTCAGCTATAGTCCTTTGTTTCAGGTAATGTTTGCCTGGAACAATGCACCATTAGAAAAATTAGAATTACCGGGTTTGACCCTTACTCCTTGGTCTATTGCTAGTGAGACAGCCAAGTTTGATTTAACACTGTCAATGCAAGAGACACAAGACAAAATCAGAGGAGTATGGGAGTATAACAGCGATTTATTTGATGTTAATACCATTATCAGATGGGGTAGTCATTTTCAAACATTGCTAGAGGCGATCGCCACTAACCCAGAGCAACCAGTCAGAAAATTACCTTTGCTCACAGCTCAACAACAACAGCAATTGTTAGTAGAATGGAATTCTACCGAGAAAGAATATCCTAACTTCCAGTGTATCCATCACTTGTTTGCAGCACAAGTACAACGGACACCAGAGGCAGTAGCAGTAGAATTTGAAAATCAACAACTCACCTATCGGGAGTTAGATTGTCGTGTTAATCAACTTGCACACCACTTGCAAGCACTGGGAGTAGAACCAGAAACACTGGTTGGACTGTGTGTAGAACGCTCCCTAGAAATGATAGTGGGACTATTGGGCATTCTCAAAGCTGGTGGGGCTTATGTTCCCCTTGATCCCGCCTATCCCCAAGCACGTATAGCTTATATTTTGAATGATGCTCAGGTATCAGTGCTATTGACAACTGAAAATTTAATAGCTGGTTTGCCTGACCATCAAACCCAGATAGTTTGCTTAGATCGAGACTGGAGTATAATTTCTGAGCAAAGTGCAGATGAGCCTGTAAGTCAAGTTAAAACTAATAACTTAGCTTACGTCATTTATACTTCAGGATCTACTGGCCAACCTAAAGGCGTAATGATTGAGCATCGGTCTTTAGTCAACTTCAGCCAAACAGCTCATGCTCAGTATGAATTTTCCGTTAATACTCGTATTTTGCAATTTGCCTCTATTAGTTTTGATACTGCCGCAGAAGAAATCTATCCCTGTTTGACCAGTGGTGGGACTCTAGTCCTCCGTAGTGACGAAATGTTAAGTTCAGTATCTGCATTCATGCAAAAATGCACAGAATGGAACTTAACAGTATTGGATCTGCCCACTGCATATTGGCATCAAATCACTTTGGAGTTAGCAAATGCCAATTTAAAACTGCCAGAATCCTTGCAGGTGGTGATTATTGGGGGAGAAAGTGCCCTACCAGAAGCAGTACAAGTATGGCAAAAGTATGTAGGTACGACTCTGCGACTGGTGAACACTTACGGACCCACCGAAGCCACTATTGTTACTACTTTGTCCGAATTGTCAACTTCCATATCGGGAAATATAGCTAAATATAACGGATCAATTGGCTATCCTCTAAGTAATGTCCAAGTATATTTATTAGATCAATATTTACAACCTGTCCCCATTGGAGTGCCGGGTGAACTGTACATCGGTGGATCTGGCTTGGCTAGGGGCTATCTGCATCGGCCAGAATTGACTCAAGAAAGATTTATTACTATTAGTATTGGTGATTTAGCGGAGCAACGACTGTACAAAACAGGAGATTTAGCTCTTTATTTACCAGATGGCAATATCAAGTTTATTGGTCGCATTGACAACCAAGTTAAAATCCGGGGTTTCCGTGTTGAGTTAGGAGAAATAGAAGCCGTTTTAACTGAATGTCCACTGGTACAGGAAGCAGTAGTTACAGTTTGGGAAGAACAACCTGAAAACAAGCGATTAGTAGCTTATATTGTACCTCAACAGGAAATATCAAATACTAACGTTTTACGTCATTTCCTGAAAGAGAAGCTACCAGAATACATGATCCCCTCAGCCTTTGTGTTCTTAGAAGCTTTACCTTTGACTCCCAACGGCAAACTAGACCGTCGTGCTTTACCTGCACCAAAAGCAGAGATATCATTAAAAGATGACATAGTAACTCCCCGCACACCAAGAGAAGAAATAATTGCCAATATCTTTGCAACGGTATTAAATTTACCAGAGGTAGGCAGACACAATAATTTCTTTGAACTGGGAGGACATTCCCTACTAGCCACTAAAGTTATCTCTAGACTGAGAGAAAGTTTTAAAGTAGAAATACCCTTGCGGACTTTGTTTGAATCGCCGACAGTGGCAGAATTAGACCAAGCGATCGCTTTCATCCAAGCAAACAACTCCGGCTTAGTTATTCCTCCCATTCAACCAATACCCAGAACTCAACCATTACCCTTATCTTGGGGACAAGAAAGGCTATGGTTTTTAGATCAACTGGAAGGTGCTAATGCCATCTATAATATGCCTTCAGCCATCCAAATTACTGGCAAGTTGAATATCAAAGCCTTAGAACAAGCCTTAACCGAAATCATCCACCGCCACGAAATTTTACGCACCACTTTTCCTACAGTCAATGGAATCCCAGTGCAGGCGATCGCCTCTCCCGTACCAGTCACCATTCCTATTTTAGATTGGACATCCCTACCTCAAAACTTACAGTCAGAAAATATACAACTAGAAATAACCAAAGCAGCTCAAACCCCCTTTGATTTAGCCAACGACTCCCTGATTCGGTTGGAAGCATTACAACTAGCAGAAGAAAATCACATCTTGCTAGTAACTTTGCATCACATTATCTTTGATGCTTGGTCCAGCGACATTTTTCTGCAAGAACTAATAACCCTCTATCAAGCCTGCATTAATCAAGAACCTTCGCATCTAATTATACCATCGATTCAGTATGCGGATTTTGCCCACTGGCAACGACAATGGCTTCAGGGAGAAGTTTTAGCAACACAACTAAATTACTGGAAACAACAACTTAGTGGTGCATTACCAGTATTGCAACTACCCACAGATTATCACCCTCAACCATCAACTCAAAATTATCAAGGATCACAGCAAAGTATAAATATATCCCAGGAAGTAACCGCTTCTTTAAAAGCTTTGAGCGGCCAAGCAGGGGCTACTCTCTTCATGACCTTGTTAACTGCCTTCAAATTATTACTATCCCGCCACAGTGGACAAGAGGATATAATTGTAGGAGTGCCAGTAGCTGGTCGTAATCACCTGGGTACAGAAAACCTCATTGGCTTTTTTATCAATAGCCTACCTTTACGCACAGATTTGTCAGGAAATCCCAGCTTTGAGCAGTTATTGAGAAAAGTACGCGAAATCACTCTGGATGCTTATCAAAACCAAGATATTCCCTTTGAAAAATTAGTAGAAGAACTGCGACCAGAACGCTCATTAAGTCGGCATCCCTTCTTTGATGTGATGTTTAACATGAACAATGCCTCCTCAGTAGCATTAGAACTGCCTGGGTTGACTTTTGAGCCGTTACAGTTTGCACAACCAGAGTCAAAATTCCTGATGACAGTATTTGTGCAAGAGGTAGAAGCAGAACTGAAAATTAACTTAGTGTATCGGCAGAATTTGTTCTCGCCGGAACGCATCAGCAATTTATTACAACAATTTGCATATTTATTACAACAAATAGCCGCAAAACCAGACAGTCCCATCCAATCCTATTCTCTAGTCACACCAAAGTCACACCCTTTATTACCAGATCCTAGCGTTATTTTAGATCAACCACACTACGAACCAGTAACTACCCTATTTTTGCAATGGGCTGAACAAACACCAACACAAACGGCTATCCGCCAGAATGGTAAAAACTGGACTTACCAAGAACTATCCCAAAAGTCCCAGAATATTGCTCAGGTAATCTTAAGTTATGGTATCCAGCCAAGAGATGTAGTAGCCGTCTACGGTACACGGAGTTTCGGACTCATTGCTAGTATAGTTGGGGTATTTTTAAGTGGTGCTGTATTGTTGCTAGTAGACCCCAATCTGCCAACTGCTCGCCAAAAAGTGATGCTGGAAGAAGCTCAAGCCAAGTATATCTTGAATGTCAGCAGTGAATCCCATCCAGCACAATTCACAGAAACCAACTTGGGAATAATTCATATTGATGCACAGACAGCAACCACAATCACACCAAAAACAGCTCACTGTTTACCAACCCTGACTCCAGAAGACCACGCTTATATCTTCTTTACATCAGGTAGCACAGGAACACCAAAAGGGGTGCTAGGAACTCACAAAGGTATTGCCCATTTTCTCCAATGGCAACGTCAAACTTTTGACATTGGGGTAAATGACCGAGTAGCCCAATTGACCAGTTTAACTTTTGATGCCATCCTTAGAGACGTATTTTTACCATTAACCAGTGGGGCAACACTATGTCTACCCAATTCTAACAGTGATTTAGGTGCAGATCAAATATTACATTGGTTGGAACAAGAGCAAATCACTTTATTACACACAGTCCCGGCAGTAGCACAATCCTGGTTAACACAAGTACCACGAGAAATTAAATTACACTCACTACGTTGGATTTTCTTTTCTGGAGAACCTTTAACTCAGACATTGGTTTGTAAATGGCGAGAGAATTTTCCCGCCGCAGGGCAGATCATCAATCTTTACGGGGCTACAGAAACAACAATGGTTAAATGTTTCTACCCTGTACCATCTGAGACACTTACAGCCATCATGCCTGGAGGATGGCCACTACCCCAAACTCAAGTATTAGTATTAAATTCAACTCAAGAGTTATGTGGAATTGGGGAAATTGGAGAAATTGTGATCCGCACTCCCTTCCGCACTTTGGGATATATTAATAACATCGCTGAACAACAACAACGGTTTGTTCTCAATCCTTTCCACAATCATCCAGAGGATTTACTTTATTATACTGGTGATAAAGGTCGCTACCGTTTGGATGGAGCTATTGAGGTTTTAGGCAGGTTAGACGAACAAATCAAAATTCGCGGTATACGAATTCAACCTGCGGAAATTGAGGTGGTATTGAACCAACACCCAGCAGTTGCCGAAAGTGTAGTTGTGGTCATGCAACTTGCAGACAACGATCAACGCTTAGTTGCTTATATAGTGAGCAAACCAAACCAAACATTTGCCCAAGATGCAATCAAGCACTTCCTCAAACAACAGTTGCCAGAGTATTTAGTCCCATCAATATTTGTAGTATTAGACACTTTACCAAAAAATGCTAACGGTAAAATCAACCGTCGTGCTTTGCCTGTTCCATCTTTAGAATTAACTGCGCGTGTTAGCAAAACTCCACCCCGTAATACCACAGAGGAGATAATTCTCAGTATCTTTGCTCATGTTCTCAAACTTCGGCAGTTAGGAATTGATGATAACTTCTTTGAACTGGGTGGCCATTCTCTATTGGCTACTCAAGTTGTGGCCAGACTCAGAGCAGCTTTTCAAATTGAGATACCTTTAAAAACTTTATTTACAGCTCCAACAGTTGCCGAACTTGCTGTAGTGGTGGCCAAACTAAAACAGACAGATGCTCAACTAGTTATTCCGCCGATAAAACCAAGGTCTAAAGATACTGAATTTTTGCCCTTATCTTGGGCACAGGAAAGGCTATGGTTTTTAGACCAGTTTGAGGGTTTAAGTGCTACCTATAATATGTCAGCAGCACTGAATATTCTTGGACAGTTCAACATTCAAGCTTTTGAAGCCGCCTATCGTGAGCTTGTCCGTCGCCATGAAATCCTCCGCACTAGCTTTCAATTGGTGAATGGATCTCCTGTTCAGGTAATTTCTCCCACATCAACAACAGAAATTACTGTGGTAGATTTGCCAACCTTAAAAGCCGAACTCCACCACCTGATCAAATCAGAAACAGAGAAACCCTTTAACCTTGCTCAAGATTCCTTATTGCGGATAATGATCATCAAAATAGAGGCAGATCACCATGTCCTGTCAATAACAATGCACCATATCATCTCTGATGATTGGTCAATGGGGATCTTAATTCAAGAATTGTCTACTCTTTACCAAGCATTTGCCACCGGTGTCCCCTCTCCTTTACCAGAGTTATCTCTTCAATATGCGGACTTTGCTCTTTGGCAGCGTCAATGGTTGCAAGGAGAGATTCTAGAAAAACAACTCCAATATTGGCAACAACAATTAGCAGGAATACCAACCCTACTCAACCTGCCAACAGATCGCCCCCGTCCCTCCGTACAAACCAAAAACGGCAACATCAAAACCTTTGAACTTGATCTAGATTTAACTCAAAAAATTAAGGATTTGAGTCAGCAGTCAGGGGCTACCCCGTTTATGACTCTATTAGCAGCCTTTGCCATCCTTTTATCCCGTTACAGTCATCAAGAAGATATAGTCATTGGTTCTCCCTTAGCCACCCGCACCCATCAGGAACTAGAACCACTCATAGGCATTTTTCTGAATACTCTAGTGTTGCGGGTTGATTTACAGAATCATCCCACCTTTGCCGAATTATTGCTGCGTGTGCGGCAAATAACTTTAGACGCTTATGCTCACCAAGACGTACCCTTTGAACAACTGGTGGAAGCACTGCAACCAGAACGGAGTTTAAGCCATCATCCCTTATTCCAGGTGATGTTTGTGCTGCACAATGCCCCACAACAAACCTTAGAAATCCCTGAATTAACTTTTGCACCCCTGGAACGACAACGGACAGTAGCTAAATTTGATTTAACCTTGTCCATGCAAGAGAAAGAATCAAGGCTAATAGGGACTTGGGAATATAACAGCGACCTGTTTGATCAAGACACCATCGACCGGATGAGTGGGCATTTTCACACCCTACTACAGTCCATTGTTACTAACCCCAAACTTCCAGTAGGGCAGCTATCATTGTTAACCCAGCAACAACAGCATCAATTATTAGTAGAGTGGAATAATACTAACAAAGAATATCCCCGCTATTGCCTACATCAGTTATTTGAAAAACAAGCACAACTGACTCCTGATGCCATAGCAGTAGTATATGAAGACAAAAAACTAACTTACTCAGAGTTAAATAGTCGTGCCAATCAACTAGCCCATTATCTGCAAAAATTAGGAGTTAAACCAGAAAGTTTAGTAGGAATATGTGTCGAACGATCGCTGGAAATGGTCATCGGATTATTAGGCATTCTCAAAGCTGGCGGTGCTTATGTACCCCTCGACCCAGCCTATCCCCAAGAGCGTTTACGCTATATGTTAGAGGATAGTCAAGCTTCAGTATTAATCACTCAGCAACATTTACAGGCATTATTACCTACCCTGAGAAATTCTCTAGTTTGTTTGGATCAAGATTGGCAGAATATTAGTTCCTTCAGTCCTGTTAACCCTGATAGCACCCTTACTCCTAGCAATGTAGCTTATGTTATTTACACTTCTGGCTCAACAGGTAAACCCAAAGGTGTGGTAATTGAACATCGTAATACAGTAGCTTTCTTGACTTGGGCGCAAAATGTATTTACACCACAACAATTAGCTGGTGTTTTTGCCTCCACTTCCCTGTGTTTTGACCTTTCAGTGTTTGAACTATTTTTACCTCTAAGTGTAGGTGGTAAGGTCATCATTGGAGAAAATGCCCTATCTTTACCGGATTTACCTGCTGCTCAGGAAGTAACATTGATTAATACAGTTCCTTCAGCCCTGACTGAGTTAGTACGAATTAATGGCATCCCCAGTAGTGTATCTACAGTCAACTCCTGTGGGGAAGCTTTACCCATTCAATTAGTACAAAATTTATATCAGCAGCCGACAATTAAACAGGTTGTCAACCTTTACGGGCCATCCGAAGATACTGTTTACTCTACTTTTGATGTATGCTCACATCAGCAATTAGTGACCATTGGCCGTCCGATTACCAATACTCAGGTATATATCCTAGATCATCACCTCCAACCTGTCCCCATTGGTGTCGCCGGGGAAATTTACATTGGTGGTGCTGGGTTAGCTAGGGGTTATTTCCAACGGCAGGAGTTAACCGCCCAAAAATTTATTCCTCATCCCTTTGGTAATCAATTATCCAACCGTTTGTATAGAACAGGTGATTTAGCTTGTTACTTACCCGACGGCAAAATTAAATTTTTGGGTCGTATTGACCATCAGGTGAAGATTCGGGGTTTTCGGATCGAATTGGGAGAAATTGAAGCATCATTAACCAAACATCCCCAAATTGAAGAAGTTGTGGTCATGAGTCAAGAAGTGAATGTTAATGATCAACAACTGGTGGCTTATGTTGTGGCTAAAGGTGATAAAAGTCTCACCAATACAGAATTGCGTCTATTTTTGCGTGAGCAACTTCCTGATTACATGATCCCAACTCACTTTGTGCAGTTGGCAGTAATACCCCGGACTCCTAATGGTAAAATTAATCGCCATGCTTTACCTAAACCAGAGAACAATTTCCCTCAGCTGGCTGAAAATTATCTCCCACCACGTAATAGAATTGAACTGCAACTAACTCAAATTTGGTCGGAAGTGCTGAATATTACTTCCGTTGGCATTCGGGATAATTTCTTTGATTTGGGAGGTCATTCTCTGTTAGCTGTGGCTTTAATGGCACGTATTCAGGAGAATTTTGGTCAAACTTTACCTTTAGCTACGCTATTTCAGGGAGCAACAATAGAACAGCAAGCATTACTACTGAACCAACAGACTGATATCCATTCCTGGTCTCCCTTAGTCAAGATTCAGCCCCAAGGAGCAAACTCGCCTCTGTTCTTGATTCATCCGGGAGCAGGTAGTGTTTTAAATTACTTGAAATTAGCCGAATATTTGGGTACAGACAGGCCAATCTATGGGTTGGAAGCAAGAGGCTTTGAAAGTGGACAAAATCCAGATGCTAGTATTCCCGCGATGGCTGCACATTATATCCAACAAATACAGACAATTCAAGCAGATGGACCTTATTTATTAGCTGGTTGGTGTATGGGAGGTGCGATCGCTTTTGAGATGGCACGACAATTGCAAGCGCAAGGCCAAGAAACATCTTACTTAGCATTGATAGAAATTTATGACTTTGATACTATTTCTCAGCAAATCCCGGTAGATGAAACTTCCCTCTTAGTACCCTTGTTTAATAACTATTTATCTCTCTCAGAAGATGAATTACAACAGGTAGAAGCTAAATTGCGAACAATGGAATTTGAACAACAACTTGCCTATGTTATGGAACAAGCTCAAAAGTATAATATTGAACTCCCGGCTGGTTTTGGAGCAGAACAGTTAGGTCGTCTACTTAAAGTCAGGACAGCCCATGCTCAAGCTACGGTAAATTATCTTCCTCAACCTGATTATTTAGGAAAATTAACCCTCATTCAAGCTGATGAAGGCAACTCTGCTCATGCAGCTAATCCCACATTAGGTTGGGAAGCTCTGGCCAATCAGATAGAGCTACATTGGGTAACAGGAAATCATTACTCTATTTTCCAAGACCCTCATATTAAAATGCTCGCTGATACCATCCAAGCTACCCTTAATGCTAGAAAGTTTGACTGATAACAAACATATAACCAAGTTCTAATTTTAATGTGATGGGAGAATAAGAAAATGACTCAAGCTCTAGAATTATCAACCATTTTCCAAGAAAACAAATATGTGATTTTAAAATCATTCTTGGAAGACCCTTTATTAAGCGTAGCTTACAACTATATATTAATGATGGACAAAATCGGTAAGACTGACAAAGGAGGATTACAAGTTCCAGGTTCAGCTAGACTTAGATACGATGCGTTTATAGAAACCCTACTTGAAGAACTGCGCCCCAAAGTAGAGTTAGCAGCAGGCAAAAAATTACATTCTAGCTATGCTTATGTCAGAATTTACAAACATGGTGATGTCCTGACCAAGCACAAAGATAGAGCCGCTTGTGAAGTTGCTATTACCGTAACCTTGGGTTGTGATGGTAGTACAAATTGGCCAATCTATCTTAATGGACCAAAAGGTGTATCAGAAATAACTCTGGAACTTGGTGATGCTTTATTATATCGTGGCATTGAAGTAGAACATTGGCGAGAAAAATTTTCTGGAGAACATCAAATACAGCTAATGATGTTTTATGTAGAACAAGATGGTCTCTATGCTGAATGGAAATTTGATCAAAGGAAACAGCTAGGAGTAGTCAAGCCAGTAACTCTTAAATCGAAAATAAATTATCTGGTTAAGAAAGTTAAGTTACAACTAGATCAGCTGCTTGGTATTTCCTAATAAACTCAAGCTGCAATACTTACTTTGTGGAGTTTGGGAAAAGGGAAAGCAGCATGGCAGAAATAACTATCCAGTGAAATCTTATCAAAAATCAGTTAAATCAACCTTCTTACCTCCTGCCTTCTTGGACTAGAGTAGTTAATTAACCTGAGAAATCTAACCATACCATCAAGCCCAAAAAACATGAATACCTGAACTGGTTTACACCACCCAAACAAGGTTTTCCGCCTTGGTTTTAATAAAATCACCAAAGTTTTAAATTTTTGGAAAATGGGAATTGCTGCATGGAATGTTTAAGCTTTCAGACACCATTTTTAAGTCAACCAACCACAATGATAGATATTTTGCGTCAAAGAGCAGAATATCAGCCAGAATTGATAGCTTATACCTTCTTACCAGATGGAGAAACGGAAGAAGTTAACATTACTTATCAAGAATTAGACCACAAAGCCAAAGTTTTGGCTGTAAAATTGCAAAGTCTGAAAGCTACAGGAGAAAAGGCTCTTTTAATCTACCCATCAGGATTAGATTTTATTGTGGCTTTTTTTGGGTGTTTGTATGCTGGGGTTGTAGCTGTTCCCGCTTACCCACCTAGACGTAATCAGCATCAGACCAGATTACAGGCAATTGTCGCGGATGCACAGGCCAATTTTGCCCTGACTACAACTTCTGTTTTCACTAATATTAAACAAAATTTAATCGCCGAAGAATTAGCAAATTTAACTTGGATTACTACTGATAATATTGTCAATGAAAAAATAGAAGATTGGCAAATACCAAATATTAGTCATGATACTTTGGCATTTCTTCAATATACTTCTGGTTCTACAGGAAAGCCAAAAGGGGTGATGGTGAGTCATGGAAATCTGCTACACAACGAACAAATGATACAACAGGCGTTTGGTCATTCTTCAGCAACAATTGTTGTTGGTTGGTTGCCTTTATTCCATGATATGGGACTGATAGGGAATATACTACAACCATTATATTTAGGTATACGCAGTATTTTAATGCCGCCGGAGGCTTTTTTGCTCAAGCCTTATCGCTGGTTACAGGCAATTTCTCATTACAAAGCTACTACCAGTGGTGGACCAAATTTTGCTTATGATTTATGTGTACAAAAAATTACTGCTGAACAAAGAGCAAGTTTAGATTTAAGTAGTTGGGAACTGGCTTTCACCGGAGCAGAGCCTGTGCGGTGGTCAACTATAGAACAGTTTGCTTGTACTTTTGCTGATTGTGGTTTTGTGCAAAGTGCGTTTTATCCTTGCTATGGCATGGCTGAAACTACTTTATTTGTTTCTGGAGGTTTAAAAACTAATCCACCTATTTTTTACTCTGTTTCAGAAGCAGAACTTGAGCAAAACCGGGTAGTGAAAGCTAATAGTGAAGATGTAGGAACACGGAAAATAGTTAGTTGTGGCCAAGCCTGGTTAGATGAGAAGATAGTGATTGTTAACCCTGAATCTTTAACTCAATGTTCACCATCACAAGTAGGAGAAGTTTGGGTTGCTGGTGGTAGTGTGGCACAGGGTTATTGGCAACGACCAGAACAGACAAAAGAGACTTTTCAGGCTTATATTGCTGATACTGGTGCAGGTCCATTTCTCCGTACTGGGGATTTGGGATTTTTACAGGATGGTGAATTATTTATTACAGGACGGTTGAAAGATTTAATTATTATTCGCGGTCGGAATCATTATCCTCAAGATATTGAACTCACAACCGAAAAATCTCACCCAGCACTACGTCCTCACTGTGGAGCAGCCTTTGCAGTAACTATTGACAGTCAAGAAAAACTGGTGGTTGTTCAAGAGGTAGAACGAAGTTTTTTACGGAAACTGAACGCAGATGAAGTATTTGCGGCTATTCGTCGCGCAGTAGCTGAAGAACATGATTTAGAAATTTATCAGATACTGTTGCTGAAAACTGCTAGTATTCCTAAAACTTCTAGTGGGAAGGTTCAGCACCATGCTTGTCGGGCGGATTTTCTCAGTGATAAATTGGATGTTGTCGCTGTTTGGCGTGCTAATTGTGACAGTAAAACAACGTTAGAAAAGTTAGAACAAGGAATACCACAGTCTACTAAGCAAGGATTGAACCTAGAAAAATCAGACAAGCAAGCAACAATTCAAGCTTGGTTAATTAGTAAAGTAGCTGAACAATTACAAATTTTACCAGCAGAAATAGATATTCAGCAACCTTTAGCCCAATATGGTCTAAGTTCGATGATAGCGGTGAGTTTAGCTGGTGAAGTTCAGGAATGGCTAGGTGTTCAGGTTTCTCCAACTTTATTGTATGATTATCCGACTATTGAACTTTTAGCTGGACATCTAGCATTAAAAACTACTGTTTCCCAACCTTTATATTCTACTCCCACTGCTAACACTTTCCAGAATGAGGCGATCGCCTCCGGTGGGCGTTTCGCCATCGCTATTATTGGTTTAGGTTGCAGGTTTCCCGGTTCTAATAACCCGGAAGCTTTTTGGCAATTACTACAAAATGGCGTAGATGCTATTACTGAAGTTCCAAATCGTTGGAATGTAAATAATTTGTATAGTTCAGAACCTGGAACAGCAGGGAAAATGAGTACCCGTTGGGGTGGATTTTTGCCGCAGGTAGACTATTTTGATCATGATTTTTTTGGCATTTCTCCACGAGAAGCTGAACGCATAGACCCCCAACAACGTTTATTATTAGAGGTAGCTTGGGAAACATTAGAAAACGCTAATCTTTCACCGCAAAAATTGGCAGGAAGTCAAACAGGTGTGTTCATTGGCATTAGTAGTAATGACTATGCGCGGTTACAGCTAAAGGAATATACTGATATTGATATTTATACTGGTACAGGCAATGCTTTGAGTATTGCTGCTAATCGTTTATCATACATTTTGGATTTGCGTGGACCTTCTTTAGCAGTAGATACGGCCTGTTCTTCCTCTTTAGTTTCTGTACATTTAGCTTGTCAAAGTTTACAAAATCGGGACTGTAATCAAGCTTTAGCGGGGGGAGTAAATTTAATTTTATCCCCAGAGTTGACGATTACCTTTTCCCAAGCCAAAATGATGGCTGCCGATGGTCGTTGTAAAACCTTTGATGCTTCCGCAGATGGTTATGTGCGTTCAGAAGGTTGTGGTTTGGTACTGCTCAAACGTCTTTCTGATGCTCAACGGGATGGAGACAAAATTTTAGCTATTATTAAAGGTTCAGCGATTAACCAAGATGGACGCAGTAATGGTTTAACTGCACCTAATGGCATCGCTCAACAAGCAGTAATTCGCCAAGCTCTAGCTAATGCTGGCATAAAACCATCAGAACTCGATTATATAGAAACTCATGGTACAGGTACGGCTTTGGGAGATCCCATAGAAGTAGAATCGCTGAAAACCATACTATTGTCAGACCAAGATAGTAAACAACCTTGTGCTTTAGGTGCGGTTAAAGCTAATATTGGTCATTTAGAAGCAGCTGCGGGTATTGCAGGTTTAATTAAGGTTGTACTCTGTTTACAACACGAAGAGATTCCGCCACAGTTACACTTTAATAGGTTAAATCCCCATATTTCTTTAGATAGTAGTACATTATACATTCCTCAACAACGACAGCCTTGGCCAAAAGGAGTAAAACCCCGTATAGCTGGGGTGAGTTCCTTTGGTTTTGGTGGTACTAATGCTCATCTGATTTTGTCAGAAGCACCTGTAAATATTCAAAAGCAAAAAAAAGAAGAATTTGCACGTCCACTTCATGTTTTTACTTTGTCAGGGAAGAATGAAAAAGCACTTGTGGCATTAGCACAACGTTATGTAGAGTTTTTGGAAACAAATGAAGATGCTGAAATTGCAGATATAAGTTTTAGTGCGAATATTGGGCGATCGCATTTTGACCACCGTTTAGCCATTGTCACCGCATCTACTTTACAGTTGCGTGAAAAGTTAAGAGCTTTTACTAGTGGGAAGGAAACTGATGGACTATTCACTAGTCAGTTGACTAACTGCAAACGCCAAAAAATAGCCTTTCTATTTACCGGTCAAGGTTCTCAGTATATTGAGATGGGAAGACAGCTTTATAATACAGAACCGATATTTCGCCAAACCATTGACCGTTGCAATGAAATTTTGCGCCCTTATTTAGAAAAACCACTGCTATCAGTTCTTTACCCAGACCGAAAAGCAGAGGAAAATGACCAACCGGCAATCAATGAAACTGCCTATACCCAACCAGCGTTATTTGCGATCGAGTATGCTTTAGTAGAGCTTTGGCAATCTTGGGGTATTCATCCCGACGTGGTGATGGGGCATAGTGTGGGAGAATATGTAGCAGCTTGTGTGGCAGGAGTTTTCAATTTAGAAGACGGACTCAAGCTGATTGCTACCAGAAGTCGGCTCATGCAAAGCCTACCTAGTAATGGTCAAATGGTGGCAGTGTTTACTGATGAGGCAACAATCCGTAAAGTGGTAAAATTAGATGCACAAAAAGTCGGAATCGCTGCCTACAATAGTCCAGAAAACACGGTAATTTCTGGAGAATCACAAGCCATACAAGAAATCTGTGCTGCTTTGGAAGTGGCAGGAATTAAAATTAAAAAGCTCCTGGTTTCTCACGCCTTCCACTCTCCGCTCATAGAGCCAATTTTAGAAGATTTTCTTCAGGTAGCTGCTACTGTAAAATATAATGCCCCGCAAATTGAGATTATTTCCAACGTTACAGGAAAGCAACTAACAGCAACAGAAATCAATCCAGAGTATTGGTGTCGTCATTTACGGACAGGAGTACAATTAGCAGAAAGTTTCAATACTCTTGATGCCAGTGGTTGTCAGATATTTGTAGAAATCGGACCAAAACCAACTTTACTAGGTCTAGGTCGTCAATGCTTACCAAAACAAGTGTGTGTGTGGTTGCCGAGTCTGCGTTGGGGATATTCAGACTGGCAGCAAATGTTAGAGAGTTTGGGAGAATTATACATACAGGGCGTACCCGTAGATTGGTTAGGCTTTGATCAACATTATCCCCGGAATTGGGTAAATTTGCCGAATTATCCCTGGCAGCGATCGCGTCATTGGCTAGAGCCAACCCCCAAACCCCTAAGTAATATCAGACAAAATCAAGTATTGCATCCGCTTCTAGGTCAAAGATTGCATTCAGCCTTAAAAGAAATTCTGTTTGATTCGCAAATCAGCCAAAATCTACCCGCTTATCTCACAGATCATCGCATCTTTGACACAGTAATTCTACCAGCTACAGTGTATATGGAAATGGCCTTGGCTGCTGGTGCTGCTGTGTTACCATCTGCAAATTTAACTTTGGCAGAAGTGGCCATTGAGCAAGCTTTAACATTAGCGGAAGATGAAACCAAAACATTACAGTTAATTTTGAACCCAGTTGATACCAAAACTTTTGCTTTCCAGGTGTTGAGTTTCAATTCCACTTCCGAAAATTCTGAAACAAAATGGACACTTCATGCTCAAGGGAAAATACTTGCAGTAGAAAAATCCACCCCACAGCCACAGGTTGATTTGAGAAGCTTACAAGCTGAATTTGATCAACAGGTATCTGTCCCAGATTATTACCAAAACATGGCAAATCGGGGTCTTAACTATGGTTTCAGCTTCCAAGCCATTGCCCAACTCTGGCATGATCAAGGAAAAACCCTGGCAGAGATTTGTTTACCACAGCCATTGATTGTAGAAGCACAAAAGTATAAATTACATCCAATTTTACTAGATGCTTGCTTCCAAACTTTAGGGGCTGCTTTCTCTGGTGATGGAGGAAGTGATACATATCTGCTCGTAGGTTTAGAGCGTCTGCATTTCTATCACCCTGCTAATACCAGTGTATGGAGTCTAGCTGATGTATACCCAGCTAATGAATCTCGTTCAGAAATTTTGTGTGGCAATGTCAGCTTATACGATGCTGATGGACGGGTGATAGCAGTAGTAGAAGGTCTACAAATCCAACGAGTTAACCGTCAAACTACACCAGATAATCAGCAACAGTTTCCCAGTTCTTCCCTCTATTCAGCAGAATGGCGGCGAAAGATACGTGGCAGTGTTGGGTTATTACCTAACTACCTGCCTACTCTGGAGCAGATTAGCGATCGCTTGCAATCTCAGTTTACCCAGTCTCAAGCCAGTATCGAGGCTTATGGTGAGATATTGAGTCAGATGGAAGCATTGAGTATAGGTTATGTGTTAAAAAGCTTTGAAGAAATGGGTTGGCAGTTCCAAAAAGGACAGAGCTTTTCCACAACAGCGATCGCCCAAAAGTTGGGAGTACAAGATCAACACCTGCGGCTGCTAGGTCGCTTGTTGGAAATGCTGGTGGAAATAGGACTACTTCAGTTAAAAGACTCCCAGTGGCAAGTAATCTCTGTACCTAAAATCACTAATCCTCAAGAGCAGAACAGTATATTAATGGCTAAGTATCCAAGTGCGATCGCCGAACTGACTCTGCTAGGACGCTGTGGATCAGCACTAGCCAAAGTCCTGCAAGAAGAAACTTTCCCACTACAATTATTGTTTCCTGATGGCAAGGCAACGGAAATCACCCAGTTGTATGAAAATTCACCCGGAGCAAAGGTGATGAACACCTTAGTACAAAATGCCGTTGCTCAAGCAGTAGAACATTTGCCCAAAGGTCGTAAGCTGCAAGTGCTAGAAATTGGTGGTGGCACCGGAGGAACTACATCCTACATCTTGCCAAACTTACCAAAGCTACAAATCAAATACGTATTTACCGATATTTCTCCCATGTTAGTCATGCAAGCGCAGGAGAAATTCCGAGATTATCCCTTTGTGCGCTACCAAGTTTTAGACATTGAACAAAATCCTAACTCTCAAGAATTTGGCTCACAACAGTACGATCTAATTGTGGCAGCAAATGTATTACACGCAACTCAAGATTTGCAGCGAACTTTACAACACGTACAACAATTGTTAGCACCAAATGGTATGCTGTTGCTGTTAGAGGGAACTATACGCCAGTGCTGGTTAGATTTGATTTTCGGTTTAACAGAAGGTTGGTGGAGATTTACGGATATCAATCTGCGACCCAACTACCCCTTACTAACAACTTCCCAATGGCAGAAACTCTTACTGACAATGGGATTTACAAAGGTTGTTACCATACCATCGGAGTCAGAAAATCTAACATTTATATCTCCCCAAGCTGTAATTGTGGCTCAAAAAGCCCTTGAGCAGCCCACTCAAACCCAAAAACATCCGCTTTTAGGTCTTCAATTAAAAGATTTTGCTTCTGCAAATACTTATATATGGGAAACGGAGATCAATGAACAGTATCTTTTGTACCTAAAGGAGCATCAAGTTTGGGCACAGATGATCATGCCTCACACTGCTTATATAGAAATTGCTTTAGCAGCCGCAGAAGCGACTTTTAATGTCAAATGTAATCATCTCACTAATTTGCAACTACATCAGCCCCTATTTTTACTAGAGGAAGGAGAGCAAATAATTCAAATTGTCTTAGCGGCTGATACTGATGCCTCGTTATCTTTTGATGTGTCTAGCTGTCAAATAGGCCAAGAATCATACCCCACTGGATGGATTTTACACGCTACAGGAAAGGTTCATCTGGAGACAAGCATATCTAAATTCAGCCAGAAATAAGTCCGATATTTTGAGAAACACAAAATTGAAACATACAGAACAAGTTGCAGTTCTGTTCCCTGTTAAGAGTGACCTGTTCCCTGCTGTAAAATTAGAGACATAAAAAATGAAATTCGGTTTAATGTTTTTTGCTAGTAGCGAAGATGCTCTAGTTGGAGATAAATACAGCTTGGTGATTGAAAGTGCCAAATTTGGCGATCGTCATGGATTTTCCACTATTTGGACTCCAGAACGACACTTTACAAAATTTGGTAGCCTTTATCCCAATCCTGCTGTCTTAAATGCAGCCTTGGCCAGAGAAACTCAACAAATTAGACTACAAGCAGGAAGTGTAGTTTTACCACTTCATAATCCTGTTCGCATTGCTGAAGAATGGGCAATAGTAGATAATTTGTCCGCAGGTAGAGTAGGTATATCTTTTGCTCCCGGTTGGAATCCTAATGACTTTGCCTTGTTTCCTGAAAAGTATCCAAACCGCCAACAGGAAATGTTTAATGGAGTGGAAATCATCCGTAAACTTTGGCGCGGTGAATCTATCTTTATCCCCAATGGTAATGGCGAACAAGTAGAACTGAGAATTTATCCTACACCAATTCAACCTGAATTACCAATTTGGATTACTGCTGCTAGTAATCCGCAAACATTTATTAAAGCTGGAGAAATTGGAGCTAATCTTTTAACTCACCTCTTTGATCAAGATGTAGAACAATTAGCAGAAAAAATTAAACTTTATCGTCAGGCGAGAGCAAAATACAATCACGATTCCCAATCAGGGATAGTGTCAGTTACTTTACATACTTTTGTGGGTGAGAACTTCCAAGCAGTACGTGAACAAGCCCGTGTCCCTTACTGCCAATATCTTAAATCTAATGTTAATCTCCTCAAAGGTTTAGCTCAAAGTCGGGGCGTGAGTATAGATATATCAAATCTTTCAGAAAAAGACTTGGATGACTTTGCTAACCTCCTATTTGAAAAATTTGCTTCTGCTAGAGGACTGATTGGCACACCACAAACCTGTATTGATTTGCTCCAGCAACTTGAACATATTGGAGTAGATGAAGTAAATTGTTTACTTGATTTTGGCATCAATAAAAATACAATTCTGGCAAATCTACCTTATCTAAATCAACTGCGAGAAATTAATGTTAATAACACATCAGAAAAAGTAAGTCTTAACGGTATAGTTACAAGTGCTACAAAGGTATTTTCTCAAAATAATCAACTTATATCTTCCACAGGAAAAACACTTACAGAAATTCGCACCAGATGTACAAATCACAAAAGTGCTAAAGAATACTATACAATCTTGCAAAATCAAGGATTTTTGTTAGGAGAAACTTGTCAAAGTATAGAAAATCTATGGCTTGGTAGTAAAGAAGTTCTAGCAGAAGTAAAATACGCTCCTACACAGACAAAATTTAATGATTCTCACAAAGTTTATCCAGCACTTCTGGAAGCTTGTCATCAAATTCTATGGGCAACTTTATGGGAGGAAATGCTTTCGCACCATAGAGGTTCACCTTATTTACCTGTGGGAATTAAAAGTTTTCAAATCTACGAACCGATGAGCAATCATGTTTGGAGTCATGCAATTTTATCTGAAACCTCCAACATTGAACAAACGATTATAGGGGATGTTCGCATCTTTAATCAAGAAGGAAAATTGTTAGTAGAAGTTTCCGGTTTACAGATGCAACGTGCTAAACAGCAGCCCTATCAAAACCCGATTTTAGATCAGTATGGAGATTGGTTTTATGAATTACAATGGCGACTACAAAATCCGGTAAAGATAGATACCTTTTTAGTAAGAGATCCCGGTAGTTGGATTATTTTTGGCGATCGCTTGGGGATTGGTGACAATCTAGCCAAACTTTTAGAAGCACAGGGACAAAAATGTTTTGTCGTGCATCACAGTCAAGAAGAGGCAATTTTTACATCAGGTAAAAATCACCTTGATCCGGCTAATCCTGAATCAATGCAAAAACTAATTAATCAAATTTTAGCCACAGAGAAATCACCGTGTCGGGGTGTAGTGCATCTTTGGAGCTTGGACACAACACCTACAGAAGAAACCACAATCTCTTCCTTAGAACAAGATTGGACGTTAGTTTTAACAAGTACGCTACATTTAGTTCAATCACTGCTAAAAACAAACTTCTCTGAAATGCCTCTAGTCTGGTTAGTAACTCAGTCAGCACAAACACTTGGACTAGAGAAGGTTTTACCAGCAATAGCTCAATCTCCAGCCTGGGGACTAGGACGTTCATTAGCAATGGAAACACCCCATCTCTGGGGAGGACTTATAGATATTGATAGCACATTTTCTCCATCTGATGCAGCAAAGGCATTGTTTGAGCAAATCTGGCATCACGATGAAGAAAGTCAAATTGCACTGCGGGGTAATAATAAGTATGTTGCTCGACTTGTACCTAGTCAAAAAACAAAAATTAGTACAGAGTCAATAGTTGTATACCCTGAAGCAACATATTTGATTACTGGAGGTTTAGGACATTTAGGACTAAACTCTGCCCGTTGGCTGGTTAACAAAGGAGCGCGTCATATTGTTTTAGTGGGACGTAGGGACGCTTCAGATACAGTTCAAGAAGCAATTACGCAACTAGAAAATCATGGCACTCAGGTGTTAGTGATGAAAGCAGACGTGAGCGTGAGAAAAGATGTAGAGACAGTATTGGAGAAAATTCAAGCATACTGCCCCCCACTGCGGGGAATTTTTCATACTGCTGGTGTAGAAGGATTTTCTCCCATACAGGATGTTACCCCAGAGTTGATCCAGTCCGTAGTTAGTCCCAAAATACTAGGAACGTGGAATTTACATCAAATTACTCTAGGAATGGAGCTAGACTTTTTTGTGTGTACTTCCTCGATTACATCTGTTTGGGGGTCAGAGGGATTAGCTTCTTATGCAGCAGCAAGTCAATTTCTGGACATATTTGCTTACTATCGTCAAAGTCTGAATTTGCCGGCATTTACAGTTAATATTGGCGCATTAGCTGGTGGTGGAATGCATTATCGTGATCAGGGACGGACTTTGATGCGGGATCTCGTGGCGAGAATCGGACTGAAATATTATGCCCCCGATGATTTACTGAAAACTATCGGGTATTGGCTAGAGAGGGGTGTCCCTCAACAAGTGATCATTGATATGGATTGGTCTATCTTTAAACAATTATACGAAGCACGACAGCGCCGGACTCTACTCCAAGAAATTAAATTACAACCATCCCAGCCGAAGATACCACAATTAGGACAAACACAGGAGTTATTAAAGCAATTAAGAAATGCGTCGGCAAGTAAAAGCTATCACCTCTTAGTAGATTATCTTCAGGCTAGTGTTACCAAAGTTTTAAAGCTCAAGCAAGAACAACCACCCAATCCCGAACAAAGCCTCACAGAAATGGG
>DATGXQ010000292.1:0-37617 GCA_035298905.1 Nostocaceae cyanobacterium
GGGATGACTGTACAGGAATTAAGCGATTTTTATTATGCTTTAGCCACAAATCAAATTGTTTGGATTGGTGAAGGACGTAGTTCACTCAAAAGCAATTTTACAGGCAAATTATTGCAACGCTTACAGGTGCGATCGCTCCTAGCCGCCCCGATAATTTGGCAAAAGGATTTAATCGGGTTTTTAGCAGTGGAAAGTCATGAAGCACGAATTTGGACAGAAGCGGACAAGAATTTTGTTCAAGGTGCGGCGGGTTTGATTTCTTTAATTGCACCTACTGAAGATATAGAAACTGCTATTAACCAAGTTGAACAAGATGCCCAACTTACTAATCAAATTGCTCAAGCTATCCATAATGAACTTGAGTTACAACAAACTTTACAAATTTGTGGAGCAAAAATTTTAGAACGCTTAGGAGGCAGTCGCCTGTTAGTATTACAGTTAGACTCAGAACAAAAAAACTATCAAATTCTTTATCAAATTTCACCCCCTAACCGTCGTCCTCTCAACTCCGCACTCAATCCGCTACAAGAAGCAGATATAAAGTTATTAGAAAATTCACAACAAGCGATTGAAATTGAAAACTTTGATGAAGAGTCGCGCTTTTTAAACTGGCATTCCTATTTATTGGAATCTCAGGTACGCTCGCTCTTAATCTGTAACTGCATTCAAAACCATACACCAGAAACATTATTGATTATCACTCATGAAAATCATCGTTGCTGGAAAAATTTAGAAAAAGAACTACTCTGGATTATTAGCCAACACATTGGTGTAATTGTTAGTCATTGGCAGCAACGAAATATTAGCCAAGAACAGCAGAAAATTACTAAAATTTTCAAAAAATATACTAACATCTTAGTACAGACTGAACAGGAGCAAACTGAAGTAGCCGCCACTAAACAACTTGCTAATTTATTAGATACTCCTTTGGCTTTAGTGCTTTCTTGGTCGATGGGAGAAGACGTAGTCAAAATTACCACGGCTGTCAGTGCGAATAATAAATTTGGTGTAGTTAGTGATGTTAATCTTTCTTTTAATAAAGAGGCATTAATTCAGTTAGCATTGGCAGAAAATAGCTATTTAATTTTAAAAGCAGATGCTTTAAACTCAGACACCAAAAAATGGTTAAAAGTACCAGAAAAATCTAACATATTCTTGATGGCTTTACGCACTACAGCTAATTCTCAACCTAATACTATCTTATTACTAGCAAATCAGAGCGATCGCTGTTGGTCAGAATCAGTCCTCAGTGCATCTGTCAGTTTGGTTACTCAATTAGCTTGGTGGTGTCGTCAACAGCAAATTAATAATCTATTAGAATCCAGAACAGAAAAACTACAGCGACTAAACTGGTATAAACATTGCCGCTTAGAAGAAATTCATCGGATGGTAGCCTTGGTGCTACGACAAATCAATGATTTAGGTATTCCTACTAATGAATTAACCCAGATGCGCTATCGCCTACTACTGCGCCAGCTAGACCATGTTACCACATCAATGGTTGGTATGATCAATCAAGAGCAGTGGCAACTGCATATTAGCTGGGAAAGTATGGCGGTTGCTAGTATCCTCAAGCGATCGCTGGAACGAGTAGATCATTTAGTCCAACAGCAACAACTGTGGATCGGAGTGCATGGTTTAGGACAACCCTTAGAAGAATGGGAGTTGTCTAAAACTACAGGTGGAGCGAAAGGAGTGCTTAATCCTACCCATCAATCGACAATAGCGATCGCTGGTGATATCGTTAAAATTGAATTAGTTATTCATGAACTATTAGTCGCAGCTTGCAAGCGCTCCCCCAATGGTGAAAGAATTGATATTTGGTGTCGCCGTTTAGATGAAAAGTTTTTAGAGCTATCAATTACAGACAATGGCAAAATAGAACCCCAACTATTAACAGAATTACACCACGATGCACCCAAAGATTTACTGACTCCCTCTTTGATTCACCAACCACCAGGTTTACATCTCCTCATCTGCCAAGAAATAATGCAACAGTTAGGGGGAGAATTACAAATTTATCAACTCCCGGATCATCGCGTAGTTAGCCGCTTAATCATATCCTTAGCTCCTAATCATTCTTGAAAATGTTACAAATTAAGCATAAGAAAATGTATTTAGAGAATGAGATTTAAACTAAATTCAACTCTGGTGAATCTAGATGCTAAAAATTAGCAGATTGTACCAAAAAACTATTTTATTGGCATCTTAATTTGATTTTTCTATGCCTGTAGAGCTAGAGAGGAATTTGCTGCTAGAAATTTAGTAGCTTATTTAACAAATTGTTGTGACAAGTAACTCAAGAATGATTCTGTAGAAAGATTAAAGGAAATTTATTTGTTAAAGATATCCTCCTTTTGTCGCATAATAGCTATAATTATTTTCCGTTGCTCTAGCAATTCCTAATTTCAATCAAGACGGTATTAATATGGGACGTTTTCGCTCTAAATCCGACTTGCCTGAAAAAATCTGTCCGGTGTGTCAACGTCCCTTTACTTGGCGGAAAAAATGGCAAGATTGCTGGGATGAGGTTAAATACTGCTCAGAACGTTGTCGCCGTCGTCGTTCCGGGGCAAAAAATGAAACAAGTCAAGATTAACGCCACGTAAACAAAATAACACAGGGTATCAATGAAGTTACAGGTGGAACCAAAGTTAATTATTCACGGGGGGGCTGGTAGTTCTCTCCAAGGTAAGGGAGGAGTAGAAGCTGTCAGGCGATCGCTCTACACTGTGATTGAAGAGGTTTATGCTCTGTTATTATCAGGAGCAAGCGCCACTGAGGCTGTAGTGCGGGGTTGCCAAATGTTGGAAGATGACCCCCGCTTTAATGCTGGTACTGGTTCAGTATTACAATCAGATGGCCAAATCCGCATGAGTGCCTCTTTAATGGATGGGACAACAGGGCGGTTTAGTGGCGTGATAAATGTGTCAAGAGTAAAAAACCCGATTGAGTTGGCACAATTTTTACAAGCTTCACCAGATAGAGTATTGTCTGATTATGGTTCGGCTGAGTTAGCACGGGAGTTGCAAGTTCCTAGCTACAATGCTTTAACCGACTTAAGGTTACAAGAGTGGATTCAAGAACGCCAAGACAACTTTAAAAGGACAATGGCGGGAGTAGTAGCCGAACCAGAACTAGCGGGAAGAGGGACGATCGGCGTAGTCGTTTTAGATGGAGAGGGTAAAATAGCCGTTGGTACTTCTACTGGTGGTAAAGGCTTTGAGAGAATTGGTAGAGTCAGTGATTCTGCTATGCCAGCAGGTAACTATGCTAACCAATTTGCCGCCGTAAGTTGTACAGGAATAGGCGAAGATATTATTGATGAATGTTTAGCCGCTAAGGTGGTAGTGCGTGTTACTGATGGTTTAACACTCCCAGAAGCCATGCAGCGTTCTCTGACAGAAGCCGATAAAAATAAAAGAGATTTAGGCGCGATCGCTCTTGATGCCACCGGTGCGATATCCTGGGGTAAAACCAGTGAAGTATTACTTGCTGCCTATCATAACGGTAAAACTATTGGTGATACTTTGGAATGGAATGATCAAGAACTAATTGGTTATTGTTGAATTAGTTGTAAAGCTTGATTGATAATTTCTTCCTCCCTAACCATCGCTATTAATTCTTTAACTTCTAACGCCGCTCTTTTCAGTGCTACTTGATATCCTTGTTGGAGAATTTCTTGTAATTCTGTAGGATTTAAGTACACAACCCCAGATTTGCGGCGTTTATTTATTTTCTTTATTTCTCTAACCGCGTTTTCGATAGAAACTTCCCAAAAACGAGTAGACCGATTTTCAACATCAAGTTGTAGTGGGTAGTTTTTTTAAACGCAGAGGAACGCGGAGGTTGCGCGGAGTAACGCAGAGGTTTTTTGAGTTTTATTACTGAGTATTTGCGATTTACAGCCAAGAAGGTAGGCTATTTAATGGAATTTACAAAATTTTGAAGACAAAAACAATGTTTAGTTGGTTTCGGAGTGGTGGTAGCACGGGAAATAAATTAGGCGAATATTTACCAGATGATGAAGCTCAACCTTATGAGCAAAGTGAGGAAATTGGAGCTAAAAGCGAACCTGAAGCTAGACGGAAGTGCAAAGAAGTTGCCAATGAATATGGTGGAACTGATGCTGATGTAGAACCGACTGGTAGAGAAGGTAGATGGAACTGTAAATTTAAACTTTGGGGTTAATCAGTGATGGATTTTAAATCAAAAATAGCTATAGCCTGGAATGGTGATCCTCCAAAGGTTAAATATATTGCTGAACCCATGCCAGGAACACCTTATTTAAGGTTACTAGGAAATGGTATATCTAGTACACCAATTGATAAATTTCTTAACTATCTGGAACAAGATAAAGCCAAGCAAAAAGGAAAATACTTTACCTTTCCTATCAACAGTAACCAAACTGAAGAAGATTTGTATGTACTGGAAGGTTGGGAAGTTTATACATCTCCTGAAAGTTGCTATGAAGCAATAGTTATTCTTTACTATTCAGCTTTATATCCATATCAAGTTATCAAAAAATATATGGGTGAAGTAATGGCTGAGGAATATTTGCAAGAAACAGTTTCAGCTTTAAATTGATTTAAATAGTGATTATTTTTTCTAGCAATTTATTTCTTAAAAAGAATTCGATGAATCCAACCGTTTATTCTGCTTGGGGTGGAGATCCACCAAGAATTTATGCTATTAGTAAACCTTTACCTAATGCACCTCATTTACCTTTATCTGGTGGTGCTATAGCTAATATGTCTCTTGATAATTTTCTGTCAGATTTAAAAAGAGACATGGAAAAGCAAAAAGGTAAATATTATGCTTACGTAATGGAAAGCGATAAAGATGAAGCGGATACTTATATTTTGCAAACTTGGGAAGTTTACACTTCTCCAGAATCTTGCTATGAGGCTTTGGTGATTTTATATTATGCTCCTCTAAATCCATATTTAACATATAAGAAACACTATGGTGAGCATTATGCTCAGGAATATCTTGATGAGTTAGCAACTACTGTTAATTAAAAATGCTATTAATTTACCGTTTAGGTATTGTAAGTATTCAGAATCCAGAATCCAGAATTCAGCATTAAAGAGACTTTTACAGTCAAGCTGAATTATTCTCAAGAAATATTACTACTGTCTATTCCTTATTAGATCAGCATTCTGACTTCTGACCGGAGGCGGAGCGTCTGGAGGCTCCGCTCCTGACTCCTGAATTCTTACTAGGTATTTTATAAATTTCTATATTTCAAACTGAATTAAAGACACGGCTGAAAAATTAAGGATGAAGGGTAATATATCTTCATCCTTAATTATTTAGCTTTGCTCTTTTCTTCTCCAGCCTGGTTTGACTACTTGACGACTTCTAGCAATGACTAGGGCATCATTTTCTACATCTTCGGTGACTGTGGAACCGGCAGCTATGTAGACATCATCTCCCAAGGTCAAGGGTGCTACTAATACACTATTAGAACCAGTTTTGGTACGATCGCCTATCTTTGTCCGATGTTTTTTCACGCCGTCATAGTTGGCGGTAATTGTTCCTGCACCGATATTTACCTGAGTTCCGGTTGTGGTATCTCCTAAATATGATAAGTGAGCAGCGTTGGTGCGATCGCCTAATTGGGTATTTTTCAATTCGACAAAGTTACCAATTCGGCAATTTTCACCCACTTCTGCATGTCCTCGTAAATGTGCATAAGGGCCAATGCGTGTTCCTGTTTTGATTACGCTGTCTGTAACTACAGAAAACTGCACTGTTACATTTTCCCCAATTTGGCTATTTTCGATTAAGCTGCCTGGGCCAATACGTGAACCAGATTGAATCAATGTTTTACCCCGCAAATGAGTTTGGGGTTCGATAATCACATCTGGTTGTAATTCTACCGTTTCATCAATGGTAACGCTGTTGGGGTCGGTGATGGTGACACCTGCCAACAACCATTTTTCTTTGATGCGCTGTTGTAAAATTTCGTAAGCCGTGGCTAGTTGGAGGCGATCGTTAATACCAAGAATTTCTTGCTCATCTTCTACATTTACCGCCATGACTTTGCCTACTTGGGTCACAGCATCAGTCAGATAATATTCTTTTTGAGCGTTATTAGCTTGCAAGTTAGGCAAGACTTGGGCTAAATCTGGCCAACGGAAGCAGTAAATACCCGCATTAATGCAATTGTTTTGTTTTTGGGCGGGTGTACAATCTTTATCTTCCACCATTTGTTGTACAATTCCCTGGTCATTACAGAAAACTCGTCCGTAGCCTTTGGGATTTGGTAAGTAAGCTGTGAGGATAGTAGCTGAGTTTTGATTTTCTTGATGAGTTTGTAACAGGTTTTTCAGGGTTTCGGTACGTAACAAAGGTACGTCACCATTTAGGACTAATAAATCCCCCGTGTAACCTTCCAAGTGGGGTAGTAATTGTTGGATGGCGTGGCCTGTGCCTAATTGTACAGTCTGTTCTACAAACTCTAACCCAGAAATTACCCCTAAAGTGGTTTTCACTTCTTGGGACTGATAACCAACAATCACCATTTTCCGGGAAGGTGCAAGAGGTTCGGCACTTTCTATCACTCTTTCTACTAGAGACTTTCCACCCAAGGAATGTAAAACTTTCGGCAGGTTGGACTTCATTCTTGTGCCTTTCCCTGCCGCTAAAATTGCTACAACAACCATAATTAGCGAACTCAGCTATTAGTAAATTGTGATCAATGCTGTGATTGATTTAAGATTCAGGCTCAAATCATATCAGCTCATTGTCATCTTAGCTGGACTAGATTACGTCTTGATTAAAGCGAATAAATTCTGTAAATTGTTGTATCAACTGTGGATTGCGCCAACCAGCCTCTGTTTCTTGTTGTAGAATGGCGATCGCTTCTTGGGGAGTAAATGCTTTTTTATAAGGTCTTTCACTAGTTAAAGCATCATAAATATCCATCACTTGAAATACTTGAGCTAAGTAGGGAATTTCATCACCTTGGAGTTGATCAGGATAGCCAGAACCATCCCAACGTTCATGATGATGGCGAATAATCGGAATTACTCCTTGCAAACTGCTCAAAGGGCGACAAATTTCTTCGCCAATAATCACATGACGTTGCATAATTTCCCATTCAGCAGGCGTTAATTTACCTTTTTTCAACAGCACTGCATCAGGAATGCCGACTTTACCAATATCGTGAAGATAACTACCCCATTTTAAATCACACATTTGTTGGGGAGAAAGATTGAGGTATCTACCAAATGCTTGCCCCAATCTTACCAATCTCTCGCAGTGGTCGCCTGTATCGGGATCTCGGCTTTCTACTGCTTTAGCAATGGAAAACAGTAAATTACCTGCTTCTTCTAAGTCTGCTTGTAAGTGCTTTTGTTGTAATAATGACTTCAAACGGGCTGTCAATTCTGTAGGGTTAATCGGTTTAATCAGAAAATCATCCGCCCCTACTTCTACTCCCCGACGACGCGATCGGCGATCGTTTAATCTAGTCATTAATACTACAGGAATTAACCTAGTTTGCTGATTCTGCTTAAGTAAATGACAAACTTGAAACCCATCAATTCCTGGTATAGTTACATCCAGCAATACTAGATCAGGTTGTTTTTGGTTTACCAACTCCACAGCTACATCACCACTGTCTACTTCAATCACTTCATAACCTTCCTTCGTTAAGAAGTTGACAATATTTAAGTTGCTGTCTGCTTGGTTTTCCACAACTAAAATTTTTGGTAAACCTAAGTTTAAGTTGGGAGTTGGGTAACTTGATGTTTGTCTTCTCCCAGAAATTACTGAATCATAACTACCATTTATGTGTTCCGTTGCTCTCGTAGGTACTGCTTGGGTTTGATCAAGCATAAGGTTTCCTTTTTGTATAGTAGAGCCTATGTATTCCAATCGCTTTGGTATCACAAAATTACAGCCATCTGTTTGGAAAGCTATACAGTTAGATACTTTTGATAGCCAACTGATGACTTTAGAAAACTCATTAAGTATAATTGCTTAAAAAAAAGTAATAAAAAATGCTTAAAAATTCTTTTAAAAAAGTTAGGCCACTTAAAAACTTAATTACATTGGTAATTTTTACGTATGTAAAGGATTATTACACAAATATTAAGATAAATAAAGTATTCTTTGAACAAAGAAAATTTATTTAATAGATTTAGCAATTTATTACACAGCTACACAGAATAAATACTTAAAAACAGGAGTGAAAGGTAATTAGCTTAAGTCGCTATCAGATAAGCAGAACGCAGTTAGTCAGAATGCTGATTTTGAATTGCTGAGTATTGGACTTAAACATCGGGGTTTTCCTGGCGATCGCCAAATCTGCCATCATTTCCATTTGTGAAGAAAACCCGTAAACCCTCTCCTCTGCCGCCCTGCCCCTCTACCTGCCTCAATTTGTAACTCTTATTGGTCTAAAAGCTTATCCTAATTTTGGGCTTTTTAATGAAGATAGAAATCCCCGTTGACAAGTACAACTCAGTTTGTGACGGGGATTTTCAGAGATTTATTCTAGATTTTTCCAATATAGAGAAACTTGTCAGTTTTGATACCAATAATTGCGGATGAAATCGGCAAATTGCAACATAAGTTTGGGATTTCGCCAGCCCTTATTTGTTTCTTCTTGCATTAGCGTTAACGCTTCCTCAGATGTTAGAGCAAGTTTGTAAGGTCTTTCATTAGTCAGAGCATCGTAAATATCAATGATTTGAAAAACTTGTGCCAAATAAGGGATTTCATCACCCTGGAGTTGATCAGGATAGCCAGAACCATCCCAGCGTTCATGATGATGACGAATAATGGGAATTACACCCTTCATACTGCGTAATGGCTCGCATATTTTTTCCCCAATCAATACATGCTGGCGCATAATTTCCCAATCTTCAGGAGTGAACTTACCAGTTTTAAGTAACACCGCATCAGGAATACCTACCTTACCAATATCATGTAAATATCCACCCCACATCAAATCACGAATTTGGTAACGAGAAAGATTTAGGTATTTACCAAAAGCTTCTCCAAGTTTTACTAATCGTTCGCAATGATCACCAGTATTAGGGTCACGGCTTTCGATCGCTCTAGCAACGGAAAACAGAACTTTTTCTGCATGTTCTAAATCCTCGTTTAAACGCTTTTGTCGTACTAAAGATTTCACACGGGCTGATAACTCTAGTCTGTCAAAAGGTTTACTTAAAAAATCATCAGCACCAACCTCAATACTCCGAATGCGTGATTGTTTATCATCTAATACGGTAATAAAAATCACTGGAATTAGTCTAGTTTGCTCATTCTGCTTGAGGATTTGGCAAACTTCATAGCCATTCATTCCTGGCATTACTACATCTAATAACACTAAATCTGGATGATGTTCTCTGACAGATTGGACAGCTACAGAACCACAATCTGCCTCAATTACTTCATATCCTTCCATTGACAAAAGTGTTTTAGCAGTCATGCGATTAACTGCATTATCATCGACAACTAAAATTTTGGGTTTAAGTATATCTAGGCCATGCACCTTTAAATCTCTGGCTTGTGATGTTTTTGAGAACAGTGAATCGTAATTATAGAGAACCTCAGACTTTAGCTGGGAAATGTCTAAGTGGTTCTCTTCAAGCAAATGATTGTCTTTAGATAAGCCCAAGGATGAAACCTCTAGTTTTTGTAGTTTTACAGTATCATTTAAATTAAATTTGTAGTCGCAATTACAATACTACATTCAGTAGCAAATTAGGTAATACAGACCAGCCGCTTGGATTTTGTTTCCATCATAGAGATACTCCAATATTTCTGGAAATTTAAAATTACGAACTCTCTCCCCCTACTACTGCTAGTATTTTTAGGTTGCATAAGCTACGCAAATGGCAACGAAAATTAAAAATTGGAAATTCAAAAAGCTTGTCAGCAAAGCTCTTGGGGAATTTTTTAAATTGCTTTACTTAGAAAATACAGTATTATTGGGTCTACTTACTACAATGCTTGTTAGCAAGGATAAACACAGTGTATTCAGCTAAGTAGTTAAGTGAGTTTTTGTAAAATTTGAGATGGACTAAATCTACAACATCATAATTGTAGCTGGAAAAATTACGTAGTTACGGTTTTGTATATAATAAATTCATAAAGATTTTAATAAATTCTTCTAACTGCTATTTATCAAGGCAACAACATAAAAAATCTTACCCTACTTAATTTCAGATTGAATTTGAGCGTAATTAAATTGATAGTTTTATTGCTGTTTGCAGTTAAAATGTGCCGTTTTAGTTGTGCTGTAAATCAACAATTTTCCAGGCAAAAACGTACTATTTTATACTAAGTCTTGATTTTCACATTCAAATTTAGCACTTACAGCAGGTTTCAGGTCAATTAGGTACAAATTTTAGGAACAAAGTCATATATCAAGAGATTTTCAACACTGTTCCCTTTTCCCTGCTGTCTGAGTGTAAAAAGTTTTTGCCTGAATTTACACAAGCTTTAATTATAAAATTCGGCAAAAATTTAGTATAGTGCTGGGGAATACAAATTCATTTTTAGCGACAGGGCAGTTTTAATTGTTACAGCCGATATTTACCCATTGTGGCTTTGTATAAGTGAGATAAAAATATCGCGCTCACTAAGAAAGTCTAATCAATAAATCTGTGAGATTTTGGATGTTTTTGATTCCCATCTTTTCCGCCAATGGGATGTTGGTTCTAGCGATGAGGCTTGTTGCTCTTGTTGTCGTCGTTTGAGTATGACTGAAGCAGGGTCTTTTAATTGTGAATCACGGTAAGGGATAGCAGCGCGTGTGAATAGATGTTCTTGTTCTGCAAGGGAAAGGGGGTAAGAAAAGAGGGGAGAGGGGTGAGGGGAGAATATTTTCTGTCTCCGTGTCTCCGCGTCCCCGCATCTCCGTGTCTCCGTGTCTCCGTATCCCTGTGTTTCCTCATCTTGGGGATAAGCTGCCACTGTTCCCGGTGTACGTCTACCAACTGGAGGAGTGGAAGCAATAATTAAACCAGCAGATAATAGTGCTGTACGTACAGCAGCAGCACAGGAATAGGTAGCTAGTAAACCATTTTTGTGTAAACAAAGGGATACTTGTTTAATAAATTCTACAGTCCATAGTTGCGGACATTGAGGAGGTGAGAAGGGATCAAGGAAAATAGCATCAGCTTGAAAACCTGATTGATTGATTTGCCTAATGGAATCTCTAGCATCACCAATCATCAGTTTGGCGTTAAGGCGATCGCTATATACTTGATACTCAAAGGCTAATTTAGTCAGAATATCTATATATGGATAATGCCAATTGTTAAAGACTTGATGAGCGATCGCAGCTTGTGGTACAGATGGGTTAAGTTCTAAACCAATCACCTCTACATAACAATCAGGATTAACCTGCCAAATCCTCTCTAATGCTGCGGCTGTGTTGTATCCTAAACCATAACAAACATCTAACAATCGCAAAACTGGTTTGTTAGCAGCTATAGCTAGTTGAGTGGGTTCTACAAACTTTAAGAAACTTTCCTGTTTAGCACCAAAGTGACTGTGAAATGCTTCCCCAAACTCTTGGGAAACAAACGTAAAAGAACCATCTCCTGTTAATTGCGGTGTAAAATTTTCCAAGTCTGACATACCAACCAATGACCAATGACTAATAATCAATTTGTAGTTTCACCAACTTGGCTATTTTCACATCTTCAAGATCCACAAGTCATAATTATAGACTGTCGTTTTTCTCTTGCTGAACCACAACTAGGCAGACAGCAATATCAAGCAAGCCACATACCAAGAGCTTATTATTTAGATTTGAATCTAGATTTATCCAGTCCAGTGAGAGAACACGGGGGAAGACATCCTTTACCTCATCCCGATGATTTAGCTAGGAAATTATCAGCCATCGGGGTAACTTCCCAAAAAACTCTAGTGGTTGCTTATGATGATTCACGGTTAGCCTTTGCATCTCGCTTGTGGTGGCTATTGCGTTATTTTGGACATGAACAAGTGGCTGTTTTAGATGGGGGTTTTTCAGGCTGGCAAAAAGCTGGATATCCAGTTACAGACATAACTCCTCAACCAACTCTAGGAGAATTTATTCCCCAAATTAAACCAGAATTGGCGATCGATATTCATGAGGTTAAGAATCGTAAAGATAACCCAGGAATAGTTTTGGTAGACTCAAGAGAAGGCGATCGCTATCGTGGTGAGCGAGAACCCACAGATAAAATCGCTGGTCATATCCCTGGTGCAGTTAACTATTTTTGGCAAGAAGTCACCGATTCCACAGGTCATTTATTACCTGAACCAGAACACCGTCAGCGCTGGAAAGAATTAGCAAACGCTCAAGAAATTTTTGTTTATTGTGGTTCTGGTGTTACCGCTTGTGTCAATTTACTGTCTTTAGAATTAGCTAGTATTCACACGGGTAAACTTTATCCTGGTAGTTGGAGTGATTGGATTAGTTATGAATAGTTAAAAATTAAAAATTAAAAATTAAAAATTAAAAATGCTAACTCCTTTCTTGTTCTAGGGTGGGGGGGAAACATAGGATTACTAAATTCTAAAATTATCAGTATTCAGGAGTCATACCAAATCCTGTTTTATTACCCCCCTTATAAATTAGTCCGCGTAGGCGGACTTTGTTTGTGTAGACGCGATTTCCAATCGCCCTGGATAAAGCAGTTTTTAAACCCGGATTTAGTATCAGAATAGTTATCAAATGTAGTTAGATTTACAGAAAATTATCCAGATTGATTCTCAAATTCTCTTTAATTCTGTCGTAAGGATTCTGAATTCTGAATTCTGGATTAAAAAGACTTTAAGAGTCAAGCTGACTGAGATTCTCCAAATCTCACTACCATCGATTCCTCTTTTGGTAACTATTCTGGCTCCTGACTCCTGACTCCTGAATTCTTACATTCTGTCCTTCTGAATCCTTACTTAAAATCTTCCTAACTCCAGATTGTAATTAACACCAAAAAACCAGCCATCAAAATCAATATTAGGATTGGTAGAACTGCCCAGAGTTACACCAGTCTGCAAGTTCACACTGCTAGTTTTCGAGAGGCGGTAATTTAAATTACCATAAATTCGATGAAATTGGTCTTCTCGATCGCGCTTTGTAAAATCTGATAAATTTAATTGATAATTTAAACTTGCTCGTAGGGATTTTTGTAGCTCATAATTTAAAGAAACCCAGAAAGAATTGATGACTCGATTACGCCTGGAGGGATCAGCAATATTAATGCTAAGTTCATAAAAACTATCTAGTATTAACCTCTTGCTGAGAGGATCTCTTCTACCTAGAGACAAGCTGACAGAGTTTTCATTCAGGAAGCGATCGCCAGCTTGAAAAAATTCCCCATTATTAGCATAAAATAATTGTTGATTACTAAAATTAATTTCCCCATACATTCGTTTTGATAATTGTTGGTAAAGGCCAACATTAAATCTCAGTTGATTATAATTGAATTCTGATTCATCTAAATAACGAATCAAATTCCCATCAATTGAACCATTCACATAAGTTGTTGCTCCTAAAGGAAAATAGGCAGAAGCTAATGTCAGTCCAGCAAACATTAAACCATCTTCCGTAGGCTTATTTTTTTCTGAAAAAATATTACTACTTTGAAAATAACCCACTCTTGCCTTAAGATAACCGACAGGTTCTCTTGCAGTCATGGGGGATTCCGTTGGTAGGGGTATTTGTTCTAACGGTTTGCGTCGTACCCGTAACCCCAATTCCTGTGTGCCTTCTGATTCTGTAGTTCCCTGTTGACCTTCCGGTGATCCCTGGAACAAATCGTTAGACTCTTGCGTCGGAAGTGATGGGTCTAGCTGCGGTTCTTGTGGGAGAGTAGATGGTTGAAGAACATCATTCATTTGTTCTTCCAATGGTGCGGCATCCGAAGGCGGTAGAGTATCCTCTAATACTCCATCTGGCTTTGACTCCGTTTCTACAGTCCGTGTCGATCCATCTTGTTCTGTACGCACCTGAGCAGTTTCATTTAATACGAGCTTTTGTTGCTGATTCTCTGTGTCCCAACTAGCAGCCCATACCTTATCCCCAGTCATGCAACACCATTGTCCAGTAGTGGACAGCAATAAAATCGCTAACAAAAAATTTTGATATTTTTGGGGTTGCATATTTAAAACTATTAATTGCATTTAATTAACCTAATAATTGCTCACATTGCTAAAACTTACCGCTATGAATAACGTAATACTTTGTTACTAGATAAATAACTTACCATTACATAAATATTTAGCTTTGACATTTTTTGTAATTTTTAACTTTAATGCCATTTAAAGTTTTTAAACAAATATTGATTTAGTAATCCTCCTCTAGTACATTTTGTATCAATGACAATATATAGCAATCCTAAATCATTTATGAATTCTAACTGTTCCCTGTTCCCTGTTAAGAGTTCCCTTCTCTCCAAAAGTCAGTTCACAACTCAGATCGGATTGCTATATTAAAAACATATTTAAGATAATTTTTCCTTATAACAACCAACAAATTTTAAAAGTTTTACATTTTGTTTCACCGATTTGTTATTAATCACCTAAGTAAGTCTTCCCAATTATGTTTAATAAATCTTGTCCACGTTGGATGCTGAGTTTAGGGGCTGTTCTGGTTATTTCTTTACCACATCAGGCTAGTGCTGTCACTCCTCTGACGAAAGCACAAATTCAAAACCTCCGCAATATTGTGCGGTTGATTCCTCAAAATAACTCTCAGCGTCCAGCCCGCAAAGCTGATACTCTGACACCAGGGGATGGCTTATCAACTGGTCGTGCTTCCTTAGCAGAATTACGCTTTAATGATGGCTCTTTAGCGCGAATTGGTGAACAGGCGATATTTCAATTTTTGCCTAAAACCCGTGACTTTAAACTTAACAACGGGACGATGCTACTACTCATCCCACCGGGAAGAGGACAAACCAGAGTCAAAACACCAAACGCAGCCGCAGCGATTCGTGGTTCTGCTTTATTTGTTCGCTATAATCCAGAATCGGATACCACAATTGTTGGGGCATTAACCAATAGCGGGATTCAAGTTTTTAACAAAGAAGCTTCCCAGAACTATGTTCTCCAAGCAGGACAGTTAATGGTGGTGGTGAAGGGGGAATTTCAAGGACTATATGATTTTGACTTGAAAACTTTTTATCAAACTAGCGATTTGGTGCGGGGGTTAGATTTAACTAAGGAAAACCAGACACCTACAGCTGATCCTGATCTAGCCAGTGTACAAGCAGAAACAGTAGCGGCTTTAGCTACTCAAGCATCAATCACGGGAGAAGGAGTAGTTGATAATCCAGTTTTTTTACAAAGTCCGACGGAAAATGTTAGTAATCTCAACCAAACGGAAAATGTTAGTAATCTCAACCAAGATGTAATTACTAATAGTCTTCCTGACAGCCTAACTTCAGATAGTCTACCTGTAGATTCTTTTGTCGGAACTGGAGAGTTAATCGCCAATCCTAGTAATAATCCTGACAGTAACTCAGTTGGTGCTGCTTCTCCATCTAACTCAAATCCTGAGACTAAACCCCCAGTTAAAGATGATGTTCATCAGGAAAACAAACCCCCCCAAGATGATGACCGGGGTAAACCTAGTGATGTGGTTCAGGGAAATCAGCCCACCCAAGATAATGACAAAGGTAAGCCTGATCAAGATGATGACAAAGGTAAACCTGATCAAGATGATGACAAAGGTAAACCTGATAAGGATGATGACAAAGGTAAACCTGATAAGGATGACGTTCATCAACAAAATAAACCAACTCAAGATGATGAACGAGGTAGGTCTGAAAAATAATTGCTGATTCTTTTTCGCAGCACAGCCAAAAGTCGCGTTAAATTAAATCAAGGTCTGACTTGACGTTGAGTTGCTCTGCGGTGCTTGACCATCTCTAGCGTCAGTAGTCAAAAGCTAATTTATTGGACGAAAAAGATTAAAGATTTATGACTTTTGATTACGATTTGTTTGTGATTGGGGCTGGTTCTGGGGGTTTAGCTGCTTCTAAACGAGCGGCTAGTTATGGGGCAAAAGTGGCGATCGCGGAATATGATTTAGTTGGCGGTACTTGTGTAATTCGCGGTTGTGTGCCTAAAAAACTCATGGTTTATGGTTCTCATTTTCCCGCCCAATTCCAAGCAGCCGCAGGTTATGGCTGGCAAGTGGAAAATGTATCATTGAACTGGGAACATTTCATTACATCCATAGATAAAGAAGTCCGGCGACTTTCTCAAAACCATATCAGCTATTTGGAAAAAGCCGGAGTAGAATTAATCTCCGGTCGCGCTACTTTGATAGACCCACATACCGTAGAAGTTGAAGGGAAAAAATTCACGGCTGACAAAATTTTAATTGCTGTGGGTGGTTGTCCTATTAAACCAGACATCCCAGGAATAGAACACACCATTACCTCCAATGAAATTTTTCACCTGGAGACCCAACCCAAACATATCGCTGTGATTGGTGCAGGTTACATTGGTACGGAATTTGCTTGTATTATGCGCGGGTTGGGTTCCCAAGTAACACACATTATTCGCAAAGACTGGATTTTACATGGTTTTGACCAAGATATCCGCCAAGGGATTCAAGAAGGAATGGTCAAACATGGTATTAATGTGATCCAGAATAATGTCGTTACAGCGATCGAAAAAGTCCCAGAAGGATTAAAGATTAGTTTATCTGGGGAAAATACAGAACCAATCATCGCTGATGTGTGTTTAGTAGCTACTGGCAGGACTCCCAATGTCGAGGGGTTAGGTTTAGAACATGCTGGAGTCGAAGTTGTACCTAGTTCTGTAGAGGGTCCAGGATACAGTACAACTAATGCAATTCAAGTAAATGAGTATAGTCAAACTAGCCAAGCTAATATTTTTGCTGTGGGTGATGTGACAGATAGGTTAAATTTAACACCTGTGGCGATTGGGGAAGGACGGGCTTTTGCTGATAGTGAATTTGGGAATAATCGCCGAGAATTTAGTCATGAAACTGTCCCCACTGCGATATTTTCCACTCCTCAAGCAGCAACAGTAGGGTTAACAGAAGCAGCCGCGCGGGAAAAATTAGGTGAAGCGGTGAAAATTTACCGCACTAACTTCCGTCCCATGTACTATAGTTTGACTAGTCAGCCAGAAAGAACCATGATGAAGCTAGTGGTAGATGCTAACACAGACCAAGTGTTAGGCGCTCACATGGTGGGAGATGATGCAGCAGAAATTATTCAAGGGATAGCGATCGCCCTGAAGATGGGTGCTACCAAAAAAGATTTTGACGCTACTGTCGGTATTCATCCTTCTGCGGCAGAAGAGTTTGTCACTATGAGATAATTTTAAGCTACCAGCAGTCAGCTACCGCAGAATTCAGGAGTCAGGAGTCAGGAGTCAGAAGTAAAAAAGGCTTTATCTCTGGCTTTCAAACTTAAGTTTTGTTCCTCGATTTCATGCAAACTGCTGTATCAGCCATAAGTAAAAAATGGCTATTTGGCTGCTGAATGCTAAATAGTGAGCAAATTTTGAACTTTTTTTGAACTTTGAATTTTGAATTACTTTATCTATCTACATGGCTTTGCTTCTAGTCCCAAGTCGAAAAAAGCCCAAGAAATAGGCGATCGCTTTTCGCAACTGCACATCCCGATCAAAATTCCCGACTTGAATGCTGGTGATTTTTCCCAGTTAACTATTACTCGGCAGCTAAATCAAGTTAGAAATGAGTTTCCTGACGCTGATATACCTGTTACCTTAATCGGTTCTAGTTTAGGTGGTTTAACAGCTGCCCATTTAGCACAACAAAATTTACAAGTCCAGCGCATAGTATTATTAGCACCCGCTTTTAACTTTTTAAATCATTGGTTAAGCAGTTTGGGAGAGGAAACAGTACGGAACTGGCAACAAGAAGAATATTTACAGGTTTATCATTATGGAGAAGGGCGATCGCTCCCTTTAAGTTATAATTTTCTTATTGATGCTGCCCAGTACCAAGAATCACAATTACTACGCTCCATTCCCACCCTAATTTTACATGGTCAGCATGATGAAGTAATTCCCATTACTGCAAGTCGAGAATTTGCACGGCTACGTCCTTGGGTGGAATTAGTAGAACTAAATAGCGACCACGCTTTAGGTAATGTCATAGATGAAATTTGGCAAGCAATTTGCTCATTTTGTCAACTCATTTAGGATATTGGCGACTGGTGACTGGGAAACCATTCTTACCTAATTGCTAATTACTAACTGCCAAGTTGGTATTTTGAATTTTGAATTTTGAATTTTGAATTATTAACTATGCTTCCCTTCATCCGTTCTGATTTAGCTCAATTTACTGCCTATAAAGCTCATCCTGGTAGCGATACAGCCGAACCAGTAGCTGCAAAGTTAGACCGATTAGATACTAATGAAAGTCCCTATGATTTACCACCAGAATTAAAAGAAAAATTAGCTTGGACTTATCAACAGGTAATAGAAACTAATCGTTATCCTGATGGTGGACATGAAAATCTCAAACAGGCGATCGCAGAATATGTCAATGAATCAGCAGGTCTGACAAATCCTGTATTTACTTCTGCCAATATTTCTATAGGTAATGGTTCAGATGAATTGATCCGTTCTTTATTAATTGCTACTTGTTTAGGAGGAGAAGGTACAGTTTTAACTGCTAATCCCACTTTTTCTATGTATGCCATTGTGGCACAAACTTTAGGTATTCCCGTGGTGACAGTGGGCAGAGATAAAAATAGTTTTGAAATCGATTTAAAAGCAGCCCAATCTGCTATTGAGCAAACCCAAAATCCGCCTATTCGCACGGTTTTTGTAGTCCATCCCAACTCACCTACAGCTAATAGTTTAACTGCAACTGAATTAGCATGGTTAAGAAACTTACCAGAAGAGATTTTAGTAGTTATTGACGAAGCTTATTTTGAGTTTAGCCAAAATACCTTAGTGGGAGAACTAGAACATCATACTAATTGGGTGATCATGAGAACTTTTTCTAAAGCTTTCCGATTAGCAGCTTTACGTGTAGGTTATTGTATCGGACATCCAGGGGCGATCGCTACTTTAGAAAAAATCCGTCTACCTTATAACATACCTAGTTTTTCCCTGACAGGTGCTGTGTTGGCCTTGCAAAACCGCCAACTTCTACTAGCAACTATTCCCCAAATCCTCAGCGAACGAGATCAATTGATCGCTACCTTATCCTCAAACCCAGCACTTGATATTAGCCCTAGTTCTACTAATTTTATCTATCTGCGTCTGAAACCAAATAATACATACCCTCAAGATACAGCCCTCAAGAGTCTTCACCAACAACTCCGTAGTCAAGGTACTCTTATTAGGCTCTTAAATGATGCCTTGCGAATCACGATCGGTACACCAGATGAGAACATTCGCACGATCAAAAACATCCAAACTGCTTTAGCCAATCTTGGTGGGACTAATTAACGCCACCATCTAAATCGCTGCCCAAACGCCGCACGATCGCCACTGTTTGCGGCAGCACCCCCACTAACATCGCAAAAGCAATATCTGGTAACTCCGCCACAACTTCTGGGGGAAAATACTGTTCAAATTGATCCAAAATCTTTTGCACCCGTTGTTGGGCAACAGGATTTTCTGTAATTTGCCTGATCAAGCGAATCCACTGCCGCCTAATCAAGTAAGCTTTTTGACTCTCCTCATGAGATTCAGGAGCCAATAAAGACAAATTGCCTATAGGCAATACTTTTTGACAATCTCGATCATAGTCTCCACCTACTACTGCTCCAGGCCCAGCAAACTCTGCATGATAGCTTTTAAAAAGTATCAATCCATTTCGCCTACGACTATTGACAATGAAAACTTTTCCACTGTGCAACAGCGTCAGCGTTTGGGAGCTGTGCGGTGGTTCAGTTCCATTTGACATAGTGGGATGGTCTGGGAGACTGGTTTGAGGGCAATGAGTTGATACCATAGCGGTCTGATAGCGTCGGCGTTTTTCGCTATCCATGTTTTCTCAGGCTTTAGGAATTATGTACTTGAAAATTTGACTAAGCCCCTTTTGGCACTTTCACTCCTGGGATGGAGTAGGGTGTGGGTCATGGGTGTCAACTTAACGAGAAATGGGCGGTTAGAAACCGCGTCTACACAGGCAAAACCCACCTGCGTGGGTTTGAAAACCTTGATTTTTCATTAGTCCGCGTAGGCGGACTTGGCCTGTGTAGCCACGAATTCTATTCGTTAGGGCTTAAGTTTACACTGATGGGTGTGGGTAAACCCCCATTCAAGCAAATAGCTTGGTTTTTAAGCCACTCGCTTGAAGTCGGCAGAATCGCCCAAAGTGGTAGCTTCCCATCAGGGGCTGCCTATTATGGTCTTCTGACTAGTTTGTGCTACCTCTGGTGTCAACAGAGGCAACTGGTATTGTAGGGTAAGAATCTAGATCCGGGAAGCACATCGTCTCCGATGGGAGAAAAAAAAGGAGAGTAAGCAAGAGATCCTTCTTTTCATACCTTACGGGAAGCAAACTACAAGACCAGTAGGAGGGATTTATTTAAAAAAAATATTACAAGGATTTAACTTCGTACTACGTATTTCGGTTAATAGCATCCTCATACTTAGTCCCTCCATTTACAACATTGATAGATGGGGTTCTTCACACCCTACACCCTTCTTGTTGACTAGCGCAATCATATTAGTTTTTGCTTTTGCTTAAATTATCAGCACTTGGCAAGATAATTTAACTAAATTTAGGGAGCAATAAACATTGTTTACCAATGAGTAATCTTATTGTATGGGATTTGGCTGGCTTTGTCTCAAAATTTGGGATTTGATTTTTAAATTTTTTATAAAGCTCACATCTAAGAAAGTTAAGTTTACCTCAGAAATTGAAGATTTGTTACGAATAACTTCACTCACTACACTACATATCCTTAGTATATATGTTTGGAAAATTTGTTTTGAAAAAATTAAGCAGCTAGTGATAAAAGCTGGGTGAAAGGGTCAAAAGTTATGTTTTCTAGAGCCTCCACACTTGTTTTTTGCCTACAAAACCGTTAAACATATCTTGACAATAAATCAAAAATCAACGAGAGATAAAACCAGAAATAAATATACTTATCTTAATTATGTTTACGCTATTTTCTGTTTAGATCCATTATTATCTGCAACCAAAAATCCTGATTTCTATAGGGAATAGTAGTTGTTGCTATAGTGTAAAAAAACCATGATCAAAATCAAAAATCAAAGACACCCTATTAACAACTGCTGTAAGCACCAGAAAGCTGTCAAATACCAGATTAAAGATGAGAGGCAAAGGTAAAAGGTAGGGTGAGTTCCCAGGAAGTGAGGATCAAAGCCAGGAAGAAAGAGATCAACCTAACCTCCATCAATAGGTGAGACATCCGACACAGTTGATGGTGAAAACCAGGAGATCCCTTAGACCCTGATTGTTGTCACACAGTAGAGTGAGGACTCAAATGCTTATGTAAGAATATCTGTCTTGAGTGATTAAAGAAAAATCTATCCCAACGAGATTCAATTTTATGCACTCGATATCCCAGTTTAAAGTAAAGCTGTTTAGCCTGATAGTTATTTTCCAAGACATGGAGATACATATCTTCAAATCCCCATTCTTGGGAAACTTGTTCACATCTTTTCAGTAAACTAGAAGCCACACCATACCGACGATATTTGGGATGAACAGCCAAATTGGATAAGTAAGGAAAAGATTTGTGGATATATGCCCAAGAATCACTAAAACGTACGCCCATTTCCACAGTGCCTACGATCTGACCAGAACCATGAATTGTAGTGTCAACAGCAACCAAACAAATATGGTGTGGTGTGGCTGAGGACAAGCGATGCCTTAAATCTTCGTAAATACCCAAACGAAATAATGGGAAAGCCCAACCCCATATACCTTTTTGAGAGTGAAAGCTCAGAGCAATGATTTGGGCCACACTGGCCAAATCAGCAGGTGTTGCTGCACGAATTTGCATTTGCCAAAAAGTAGGTGTGCCAGTATCGGTAACTGGCGGCTGATGATGTAGGTGAGAAAACCAAGATTTCAAAGCTAGTTTTATGAATTGATTTTATTTAACGAAAAATTTATCTAGTATCCTCAAGCACCATCTAAACTAGATGAAAGTTTCATTTCTCTAGAGGACTGAATTGAGGACAATAAGAAGGTGTCAATAAAAGTAGCATTTAAACGGTTTGGGTACGAATGCGGCTGATGGTGCATTTTCCTATACCTGGGAGATTTTGGGAAATCAACAAGTTGTGATGAAATTACAAATTCGGTATTGATCACGAATCATACAAAATGTAAAACTTTGTTTGGGGTTGTGTGAACTGTACTCCTAAACCTAAAAAGTTGCAGTTGCATAAGTCCACCCATTGAGTTCATGAGGTTGATGTGTATCTGAATTTGCGGATATAGACATGGATGTTATCTTGAGTAAACAACCAGTTGAAAGTAATCAGTCAGGAGGGATTATCAACAAGCGTAGCAAAACCAATCTACTTATTGGTAAATTTCTACCCTCGCACAATCAAGGCTGCAACTACCTCTAGGATGGATGGAGGAGGTTACTAACATAAGTATTTGATTATTTATCTCGTGAGAAAAACCTATAGAGTTACTCAACACTTCAGTTGCCTATTTCCCCTAAACTACCAATTGTCCTAGTATTGGTTCTGATTGCTAATTTAGAAAGAGGTATTTGTTTATAGAGTATACTTTGCTCTCACATCTTGACTATGTGTAATATTAATGACGCTACCATGACTACCATAAATAAACTTGACCTGCAAGTGTTAGAGCAGTTGCAGCAATGGGAAAAATCAATAGTATGTAGCTTCATGCAGGTGTTGTATCCAGATTGGAGCTATTTAGATCCCAAGAACGTGCTGATGGAGGTGAAAGAAGATTTGGCAAGTGGCGATCGACTCAACAAAGCAAAAACTGACCATAACAACAACCGCACTGCACCAAGGCTAAGTAGAATTATTACTAGCCATTGCCTACAATGAGCGTGAGCAAAAACTCCTTCCCACACCTAGCAGTCATGTAGCCAACTAAATCTATTGGTCAAAATGCTCTGCCCTTACCTGACTGGTGAATCTCTCTACCTGATCAGATTATTCTTTATCCGACTGCCTTTGCAGCAGGAAAGCGGTGCATGAAATCCCAAGCAAACAGTAAGCCTAAAATATTGGTTGTCGATGATGAACCAGACAACCTCGACTTGCTTTACCGCACTTTTTATCGTGACTATAAAGTGCTAAGGGCAACCTCTGGCCCTGCGGCGTTGGAATTGTTGGCACAAGAGGGAGAAGTCTCCGTGATTATCTCCGACCAGCGAATGCCAATGATGAGCGGTACAGAATTTTTGAGCCTGACCGCGACCCAATACCCGGATATTATCCGCATTATCCTCACTGGCTACACCGATGTCGAAGACTTGGTGGAGGCGATCAACTCTGGGAAGGTGTTCAAGTATGTCACTAAACCCTGGGAATCAGAGGAACTCAAAGCAGTAGTACGCCAAGCTTTAGACACTCACAATGTCCTCAAAGCCCGTACCCGTGAACTGACTCGGACACTCCGGCAAGAATCCCTACTCAATACTGTTACCAACACGATTCGCTCTGCCCTGGATTATCGGCAAATTTTACAAACAATCGTGGATACAGTGGGGCATATGTTGGAAGTGGATGTTTGTCTATTGCGTCCCTTTCAAGATGAGCAGCTGGCAGATCGGGCATTTATTTACCAAAAAGCTGCTAATCAAAGTAACGAGGAAAGTTCAGAAAGTGACAGCGTTGTGGCTGTGACTTCTTCTGAGGTGTTAACTCAAACAGTGTGGGAAACCCGTGAAGTCCAAGTAATTCACGAGGTAGCAGGGGACGATCGCATCTTGGGTGAAAGGCAAGAGGCTTTTGTCGCAGCTAATATCAGATCCAGTCTGATTGTGCCACTAATTTTTCAGCAAGAACTGATGGCAGTATTGGCTTTACACCAATGTACCCAAACCCGTGCTTGGGGAGAGGATGAAGTACAATTGGTGTCCATCGTGGTAGACCAAGCAGCTTTAGCCTTGGCTCAAGCCTATGCCTACGAGCAAGTCCGTTCCTTGGCCAAGCGAGAAGCCTTAGTCAATACCATTACCAGCGCGATTCGCTCCAGCTTAGACCCCCAAGATATTTTTGCAGCTATTACCCAACAACTAGGACAAGCTCTGCAAGTAGACTGTTGCGTTTTGTCTTTGTGGACAGAGGGTGATGAATATGTCCAGTGTGTGGCTTTGTATGACAGTTCTCAAGACTTAGGGGGCGAACCAGATTCATACCAGAGTAATCTAAGATATATAGCTGAAAATTTATCTCATACCCAAGCACCAATTAAGGAAAACCAAATCCTGCAAGAAATCCTCCGCACACAAGAGCCTGTAGTCATTGGTGATATTAACAACTCGCCTTTAGAAGTAAAAGGGTTTAAATTACCCTTAGAGATGCCCTTGCGATCGCTGATGGTCGTACCCTTGGTAGCTGATGGTAAATGTATCGGCAGCATTGTATTGGGTGTAGCTAGTAAAACTAGGCGTTGGCCTACCTCGGATGTGGAACTAGCTAAGTCAGTAGCATCCCAAGCCGCGATCGCTGTACAACAGTCACGCTTATATCAAAAAACTAGAGACCAAGCAGAACGTTTATTAGAATTAGATCAACAAAAAACGGAATTTTTCCAAAATATCTCCCATGAATTCCGCACTCCTATTACCTTAATTCAAGGCCCCCTAGAATCAGCCGTTAGCGTAGGTGAGGGGTTGTCTTACTCTCAAAGTATGATTGCCCTGCGGAACTCCCGACGCTTGCTACGATTGGTAAATCAACTCCTAGATTTACAACGCCTAGACGCTGGGAGAATGCAGCCTAGTTTCCGCCCCTGTGACTTAGTAGATTTTGTCAGCCAAATAGTAGATTCATTCCGCCCCTACTGCGAGAAAAAAGGACTGCAACTACTCACAGATTTACAGCCATGTCCGACAGTCTACTTAGACATGGAAAAATTTGACAAGGTAGTGTATAATCTCCTCTCCAATGCCATGAAATTTACTCCCGATGGGGGTACAATCACGGTAAGAATGCGTTCACAAGGCGATAGCTGCACTTTGGAAGTACAAGATACAGGCATAGGGATTGTCAAAGAACAAATTCCCCACCTGTTTGAACGCTTCCGCCAAGCTGAAGGCTCAGAAAATCGCTCCTATGAGGGTAGTGGTTTGGGTTTGGCTTTAGTTAAAGAATTGGTAGAACTGCACGGTGGTAAAGTTTCCGTGGACTCGGTTTATCGTCAAGGTACTACCTTTATGCTTTGGCTGCAAGCCGGCGCATCTCACCTCCCCGAAGAACAAGTAACACATACTCCTTGTGAACTAAATGTTAGCCGTGCCAGCGTAGAGTTAGCTGATTTGGAACAGGTAGAGTCAACTTCCGCTCACTGGGAAGTACCAGGGGAACTGGAACATAGCTCAACCACAGTCACAGTCAACAATGCTGCCAATAGTGAATACACAGTCCTAGTTGTGGATGACAACCCAGATTTACGCTCCTATGTATCTGATATCCTGCGGCGAAGTGGTTATCAAGTAGTTACCGCCCGGAATGGTTATGAAGGGTACAACACAGCCAGGGAAGCACTACCTAGCTTAATTATTACTGATTTAATGATGCCCTTGGTGACAGGATTAGAAATGATCCGGATGATCCGCAGTGAAGAAACACTCAAAGGCACGCCCATTATCTTACTCACAGCCAAAGTTGACGAGGAAACTCGCATTGAAGGAACAGAACATGGTGCAGATGCTTATTTAGCTAAACCATTTAATGACCGGGAACTCCTAGCAGAAGTTAGGAATCTGTTAGCTCTAAAAGAAAATGAAAAACGGGTTTTGGAACTAAACAGTTACTTGACAGAATCTGTACTCAGACGCTTTTTACCGCCTGCTTTGGTACAAAAAGCAGCCAAAGGTTCATTGAGTTTGGATTTACGTCCTGAACCGCGCTTAGTCACAGTTTTATTTAGTGATATTGTCGGTTTTACTCAGTTATCCAACACCTTACGATCGCGCAAAGTGGCAGAAATACTAAATGAATATCTAGAAGTCATGACCAAAGTTGTCTTTGACAACGGCGGCACAGTAGATAAATTTATGGGAGATGCTATTTTAGCTTTATATGGAGCGCCAGAAGAACTTACTCCTAATGAACAAGTGCGTCGGGCGATCGGTACAGCTAGAGGTATGCACAAGGAATTAGCTATACTCAATGAACGCTGGCGAGAGCAAGGAATATTTGAAACTGATGGACGTAACGGGGTACAGTTCCGGTGTGGGATTCACCAAGGCACGGCTGTGGTAGGGATGTTTGGTAGCGCTGAACGCGCTGATTACACCGCCATTGGCCCCAGCGTCAATATCGCTGCTAGGTTGCAATCTGCTGCCGTTCCCGGTACTATCCTAGTTTCTGCGGCTGTAGCTGATTATTTACAGGAAGAAGAAATTACTAAAGGTAGTCCCTTGGAACTCAAAGGAATAGATGAAACTGTTCTGACTTTTGCTGTTTCACCAGAAATCATGATTAATCGCTGAAGTTGAAGAGTGGAGGGAGATGAGGAGAGGGAAGAAGAAGAGGGGAGACACTCTGAGGGGTGAGGGGAGAAGAAGAGGGGAGACACTCTGAGGGGTGAGGGGGGAATGAAGAGGGGAGAATCTTCTTTGTCACCGTGTCACCGTGTCACCGTGTCTCTTTTCTCCGCATCACCGTGTCACCGTGTCTCCGTGTCCCCGCGTCTCTTCTACCATCATGCTAAGTCAGATCCAGATGTAGACATAAAATGACACCAAATGTAGTCGAAAAAACTGCAATTATCCCACAAAAAAGCCAGAGGAGACATCAGGACTCATTTTGGTTGTGGATAGCTGTATTTACAGGTTCGGTGGCGCTGCATTTATTGGCGTTTTTGTTGTTGCGATCGTTAGATGGTGTTCAACCTTGGTTTCCGCAAACAAATCAAGGAGCGATCGCTATCGATTTGATTGAGCTTGATTCTGACACTAAATCAACGGCTAAACCCCTACCTCGTGCATCTCAAACCTCACAACCAGTGAAGAAAAGTCAAGATGATGGGCAGCAAAATTCTAATCTGAGTCTAGTTGAGAAAAATCCAACAAATCCTACTCCATCCACACCTCAACCCACACCCACACAGCAAGCGGTAAAAGCATCAATTAAACCTCAGCCCACACCGCAAACAAGCATACAATCAACTCCCCAACCCCAACCCACACCGCAAACAAACATACAATCAACTCCCCAGCCCACACCCACACCGCAAACAAGCATACAATCAACTCCCCAACCCACACCCACACCTCAAACCCCGTCTGGAAAACCTTGGCAGGGTAGCCGTCCAGATATTAGATACGGTAAGGGACAACTATTACCTGGCGATCTGCCTGAAAATTTGCGGAACTCGGCAACATCTACACCCGGAACCAATCAGGAAAATACACCAGATCAACAGGGTAATAAGCCTAACAGTGAGCAGTCTGGCGAAAATACACCACCACCGGCGGACAATAACTCGGAATCTGATAAATCTGGCGAAAATACACCAACCCCACCAGATAATCCTCAAACTGGGAGTGGTTTGATAGCGGGTTGGCAATTTTTAACCCCAGAAGAACAAAGGGTGAAAATTCAAAAAGATCCTCCGCCAACAGATTTGATTCTGCCTCAATATATAGGTAGCAAGAAGCCAGAAATTAGCATCCTTGGCAATGGTAATCAAGATTTACCACAAGGAAAATTTTTAGTTAGCTTGGTTATTAATCAAAGTGGCAAGTTAGTAGCTGCTGAGTTCGTCGGCTCAAACCTTCCCCCGCAGGATAAACAGAAAGTGGTAAGTCTCGCTAAAGAAATTTTTCAAGGTGAACCATTTGAACCACATCGCTTTCCCGATGATAGAACACCGCCAGAATTAAGCAATTTGCTGTTGTGGCTGACAATTAAACCAAATAACTCACCATAAAGACTTGCGCTTTCTAGAAACCTGTGTTATCTTTATTGAAGTGTGAATTTGCGGGCGTAGTTTAGTGGTAAAACTATAGCCTTCCAAGCTATTAATGCGGGTTCGATTCCCGCCGCCCGCTTGGAAACCGATTAAATTGGATTAACTTATTGTCCCTTGAGTGGGGGTAATTTGAGTTTAGTAAAGTTACTCCCATGAGTCTGATATGCAACAAGGGTAAGAAAAACCCATAAACGTAGCAATTTACCCAATGCTACGTTAAGAATGACTTGATCAATTGTGCAGTAATTGCGCGGTCTTCAACCAAATCGACCACTGATATAGGCTTTGGTGTCTTCCTGCTTAGGATCGTTAAAAATTACTTGTGTGTCATCGTACTCAACTAAATAACCGATGCGATCGCCTTTTTCTGTGGCTCTAACATTGAAGAAGGCGGTTTTATCAGAAACCCGTGCGGCTTGCTGCATATTGTGGGTAACGATGACGATCGTATATTGTTCTTTGAGTTCATGAATCAGTTCCTCTACCCGTAAAGTAGAAATTGGGTCTAAGGCTGAACATGGTTCATCCATTAAAATTATTTCTGGTTGAGTGGCGATCGCTCTAGCAATACATAACCTCTGCTGTTGTCCTCCAGATAGCGATAGACCACTTTGACGGAGTTTGTCTTTAACCTCATCCCACAAAGCCGCTTTACGCAAACTCTGTTCTACTAAATCATGCAAGTTTCCTTTGTAACCATTGATTTTAGCTCCAAAGGTGATGTTATCAAAAATCGATTTGGGAAAGGGGTTAGGTTTTTGAAACACCATCCCTATCCGCCGACGTACTTCTACGGGATCTACATCTGGAGCATATAAGTTTTTGCCGTGAAAAGAAACACTACCCTCTAAGCGAAAGGACTCAATTAAGTCATTGAGGCGGTTATAACAACGCAATAGTGTACTTTTACCGCAGCCAGAAGGTCCGATAAAAGCTGTCACCTGATTTTTGGGGATATCTAGCCAAATGTCTTGTACAGCTAGAAATTTACCGTAATAAACTTTCACATTTTCAGTTCTTAAGGCAATCTCAGAGCTGTTCACCATGCTAATGTGTCTAGCCATAGCTAAATGTTGTTGGTTAAATGTCAGGAAGAATAATGGCTGGAGTTACAGCAGTTTGTAACCAGCTTTAGGCACTAGAAACGGAAAAAGGAGAAATATCTTAGATCATCACTGTCTGGAGATTAAGCTTTACTTCTAGTTACCCAGCGAGCGATGATACTGGTAAGTAGGACGATCAAGACTAAAATTAGAGAAGCTGCCCAAGCTAAAGATTTCCAATTGGGATAAGGAGAAATAGCAAAGTTGTACACCAACACAGCTAGAGAAGCTGTAGGTTTTAATAAGCCGTCAGGCCAGTATTGGGAAAAGAGGGCTGTAAACAGTAAGGGGGCTGTTTCTCCAGCAGCACGAGCGATCGCTAATGTTGAACCTGTGACAATAGCAGGTAAAGCAGCTGGTAAAACTACTTGTACAACTGCTTGAAAGTTTGTTGCTCCTAAACCTACGGCGGCTTGCCGCAAATCTTGAGAAACTAATTGCAAAGCTTCATCCGTAGTTCTGACAATAATCGGTAACATGAGAATGGCTAAGGCAAAACCACCACCCAAGGCCGAGTATGAACCTAAATTAAATTTAGTCAAGGTCAGAACCACAATACCATAAGCAAATACCCCGACAATAATTGAAGGTACGCCACTGAGGACATTAGTAGCAAAACGTATCCATCTGGCAATTTTACCGCGACTAAATTCTGTGAGATAAATCGCTGCCATCACACCAAAGGGGATACTAATGATTGCTCCGATACTCACCATCAGGACTGTTCCCAAAATGGCATTACCAAAACCGCCTAATCCTCTTCTTGGTCGCGGTGGTAACTCTGTAAATACACTCAAGTTTAAACTACTAAAACCCTGAATTATTACATGATAAAGTACAGCCAGTAAAGGTAGCAGCGCTAAAATTCCACAAATAAATGCTAATACGGTCATCACCGTATTAAAAATCGTCCTGGGAGACCAAGGCGATCGAGTCAGGCTACCTTTGGGATAATCATAAGTCATAATTTCAACCGCTAATCCACTACAGGCGCTTCACTCGGAAAACAATATACTCTGCCAAAATATTGACTACCAGTGTCAAAAAGAATAATACTAAAGCTGCGTACATTAAAGCCGCTACTTGTAAACCACTAGCCTCAGAAAATTGATTGGCTAATAAAGAAGAAATGGTATTGGAAGGAGCTAACAGAGAAGGACTAATAGTGTTAGAGTTGCCAATCAACATAGTTACAGCCATTGTTTCCCCCATAGCCCGACCCAGTGCTAACATGATGGCACTGACAATGCCGGAAAAAGCCGCAGGAATCAAGACTTGAAAAATTGTCTCCCAGCGAGTTGCTCCTAGCCCCAAAGCGGCCTGCCGTAAACTAGGAGGTAGAGAAATCAAAGCATCACGGGAAATAGCAGTAATAATTGGTAAGGTCATCACTGCTAATATTACTCCTGCTGATAGCATTCCTGGCCCCGTAGGTAAGGTACTAAATATAAAAGTTGGTACACAAACATCTTTGGAAATAGGAATGCAGTTCAAATTATTGTGCAGCCATGTACCTATAGGGTTGAGAATTGGTGTGAGTACGAAAATACCCCAAATCCCGTATACCACACTAGGAATAGCTGCTAGTAATTCTACTAAAAAGACCAGTACCAACCGCACTTGGGACGGGAGAAAATCTTCACTTAATAAAATAGCCGTACCAACACCAATGGGTACAGATATAAGTAAGCCGATGAAAGAACTAACTATAGTTCCGTAAATTGCCGGTAATACACCATATTGGTCATTAACTGGGTTCCAACTACTTTGCTTTAAAAATTCGAGTCCGAATTTTTGCATTGCTGGCCAAGAGCCAATTGTTACCTGTACAGCAATCCATAGTAGTGTAGCAGCGATCGCTAGAGCAAAAATCTTAGTTAATAAAATAAACCCGCGATCAAGATTTCTATCCAGTGTTGAACGTTGTTTCAGTGCTGATGGCGGGTTGGGAAAATTGATAGCCATGAAAACCGATTGTAAACAGCAAGCCGGAAAGATGTGGGAGAGAACCAGACTGGTATCATTTCACTTGGAGTTGCAGCCAAATTAGCACTATAGGGGCTAGGCTAAATCATGGGTTTTAGCTATGTCGCCAAGCTATTTACTAGCACTAGCACCACCGCCGACACTAATTTTATACTCAGGGCTGATTTGATCCGCAGCTGCGGCTACCTGAGTGACGACATTTGCTGGTAGGGGAACATAACCTAGTTCACCAGCTACCTTTTGCCCATCAGTCAAAGCGTATTCAATCGCTGCTTCTACTGCTTTTGCTTTTGCAGCATCTGGGTATTTTTTATAAGCGAGAATCCAGGTATAAGTCACAATCGGATATGACTCTGCGCCTTCTGGATCAGAAATGAAAGCCCGGAGATTGGCTGGTAAAGTTACTGCCGCTAGAGTTTTAGAAGCAGATTCTTCACTGGGAGTAATGAACTGTTTGGCTTTATTTTCTAAAGCAGCTATTTTCAAATTATTTTCTTTGGCGTAGCCATACTCTACATAACCGATCGCGCCTTGGGTTTGTTGAACTTGGGCAGTCACGCCTTCATTCCCCTTAGCACCAACTCCCACAGGCCATTTTACACTCTTACCGTCACCAACTTTACTTTTCCATTCTGGACTAATCGCACTGAGGTGTTTGGTAAATACACCAGTTGTGCCGCTACCATCAGCACGATATACAACAGTGATTGGTTGGTCAGGCAATTTTACCCCAGGATTGGCAGAGGCGATCGCTGGATCATTCCATTTCTTAATCTTGCCAAGTAATATATCAGTATAAACTGCTCGTGATAGCTTGAGATTAGACACTTCTGCTGGTAAATTATAAGCCAGTACAATGCTACCAGCTGTCACAGGCAGCATAATTACACCTTTATCCTGTGGCACTTTTTTGATTTCATCATCCTTCATGGCCACGTCACTAGCACCAAAATCTACAGTGCCTTTGATAAATTGCTCAACCCCCGCGCCACTACCGACTGATTGATAGTTGATTTGTAACTGGGGATATTTTTTGTTCAAATCACTAAACCAAGTTTGGTACAGTGGATATGGGAAAGAAGCACCAGCACCAGTTAAAGTAACATTTCCACCCAATTCCAACTTTCTGGGAGCAGTAGCAGTAGTATTTTGCGCTGTCCCCGGTGATTGCTGCGTAGTAGTATCTGCACCTTGCTGACCGCCACAAGCTGCTAATCCCAGTGTCAGTGCTAATACTGGAACACAAATCTTGATGGGCTTATTTTTTACAGAAATTAAACGTAATAGCATTGCTGTTAAAACTCGGCAAATTTCCAGGTGAGCGAATCTAACATACCGCTAAACGATTTAGACTAAGGTAAACAATAGGTTAACAAACTTCAAAATTTCCCTTTTTCTTTAGATATGACTTCAAGCGAAAAATCTCTAATTTTAGCTAAAAATTATACTATAAATTAAAGATAAACCAGGAAAAGCACGGAGGAAAGCTAATAGTTAATATCTAAAAAGCTTGGTAGAGTTTAATTTCCTTGGTCAAGTTAAGATGAGAAATTAGTTTTATAAGTTGGTAAGAGTAACTATTTCCAAGTTTGGTCACTGAAAGCTGATTTTTTCTTTGGCTGTTTAACATGAAAGAATGCTGCTGTGCCAAGAAAGGGGAGACATCACTCAACCCCGACTTTGTACCGTTCGCCTATACTGTTGGCTGTGAGTTGTTATCTTTGCCTTTTCCCTATAGCCTGATACATGTTTGCTGCTTCCCATCAATTATTATGGTCAATGATCGGCTTACTCCTAACAATGGGTGGCACTTTTCTTGAAGCCTACGGCATCACCTTTCCTTGGCATTGGAGTCAGCACGGAATTAGAACCTTTTCTTTGGGTGTCACCTATCAAATTGGTGCAGTTCTGCTTGTGGGTTGCTTGGGAGGCAAAAATGCTGGTGCGCTCTCGCAAATCGCCTATTTAGTTATGGGATTGACTCTATTACCAGTCTTCTCGAAAGGAGGCGGTACTGAGTATGCTAAACTTTCCCATTTTGGTTATTTGTTAGGCTTTATTCCCGGAGCATGGATTTGTGGCTACTTTGCTTTTAAAGCTAGGCCAAGGCTAGAAACTCTGGCTTTTAGTTGTATTTGTGGCTTGTTAACAGTCCACATCTGCGGTATTACTTATTTGATTATCAGCTACTTATTTCCTTGGCAAGACCCAGAGAATTTATCCTTGATCCAAGCTATCTTTAGGTATTCTTGGTCGCCATTACCAGGGCAATTAGCTGTTATCTGCGCTGTGACTATCATAGCATTCGTTTTAAGGCACATAATGTTCTATTAGTCAAGTGTCATCTGTGAGTTATTCAGTTGTAGAAGTTAAAAAACTAATAACCAATGTTCATGACTCTTCCCTGGGGGTACGAGTTCATCAGTCGCTCATCGGGAGCCATTGCTACCTCCCCTTGGCACTAGCCTCTCCTGACCAATGACTAATGACTAATAACTAACTCACCATGCGTGTAAAAAATCGGTTTTTCTGGCTTGCTGCTTTTTTAGCTTTCTTCTTCGACCAATTAACAAAGTATTGGGTGGTGCAAACCTTTAGTTTAGGACAAACACTACCAATACTACCGGGGATATTTCACTTTACCTATGTCACTAACACAGGTGCAGCATTTAGCTTGTTAAGTGGCAAAGTTGAGTGGCTGCGTTGGTTATCTCTAGGAGTGAGTTTGTTATTAATTGGTGTTGCTTGGCTAGGCCCTGTGTTAACCTTTTGGGATCAGTTGGGCTATGGCTTGATTTTAGGCGGCGCAATGGGGAATGGCATTGATAGATTTGTTTTAGGCTATGTGGTGGACTTTTTAGATTTTCGCCTGATTAATTTTGCTGTTTTTAATATGGCAGATTCATTTATCTCTATTGGTATTCTTTGCTTGTTAATTGCTTCTTTCCAAAAAACGCCTAATTCTAATCGGCGATCGCGTTGATTGTCAAATGACACTCCAAGGTTAATCTGGTAGTTTGGGCAGCTACCTTATTTGCTTTGGGTACAATTAACACCACCTAAATCAGCATTCTCCATTTATCTGATTTTTCCGGTATTTTTGTCTAGCGGCTCAATGGTAGTACCCCAATAACTAATCCTGACGAAAATCATGCTTTAAATCAAAATAGTAGTAGATTTCAGAAACAACCTATACTGTTAATTAATCATTACTTAAAAATAATTTATACATCAAAGTAAATAACTTATAATAACTTAGACGTAAGGATTCAGAATTCAGAATTCAGAATTCAGAATTAAAAAGACTTTAAGAGTCAAGCTGACTGAAATTATCCAAATATCACTACTATCGATTCCTCTTTTGGTAAATATTCTGGCTCCTGGCTCCTGACTCCTGAATTCTTACACTTAGACTAATTATCAGCATCCATCTGCGTTTATCTGCGTCCATCCGCGTTTAAATATTCAGTTTTTAGATGTCAGAAAATTTTTAACTCCCTGTTATATATCAATAGTAGAAATTACTGGAGTAATACTTGATAACTATCTCCACAGAATGATGATTTAATTAGCTAATGTTTCTGTATTGATTGGATGAGAAATTATAAACATTTTTTAGCAGTAACATTTAAAATAAAATCTGAATAATTAAGAGTTTAATAATATACAAAAACTAATTTACCAAAGATATTTTTGTGGTTAATTTTAGGAGAAAAATCAGCAGAATCTAGAAAAATAGAGTGTAGATATCTAGCCGAAAAAGTGATGTAGATAACTAGTTAATCTTGATGCTTATATGGTGGTCACGTAGAAGATAGAAACATTATAAAATCTGTACATTTAATTTATTTGTAGCTTGTGAGTAAAATGGTGCTATAAAACTGTAAGACTAGTATCAAACTGGCAGCGTGCCTGATTGTTAACTAACAACTGTGATGTTATATAGCCGATGAGTTCCCCCCAACGTCCGCAAAAGCCACAAACAATCCTCGGTCAACTGACCCAAGCGGTAAATACAATTCAAGCTAGGGTTGATTTTTCCAAATTGGCGCTCAAGCCGAATGCTAAGGTTCCAGAACTCTGGGTGCAGGATGCGGGGGCGGATAAGGCGGAAGTTTACCCCTTATTAGGCGATCGCTATATCCTGGGTCGTAGCTCTAAATCCTCCGATATAGTCGTCCGTAACCCAGTTGTTAGCCAAATTCACCTCTCTCTCACTAGGGACTCCACCCAACGGACTCCTGTATTTACCATCAAAGACGAAAACTCTACCAATGGCATTTATCGCGGTAAGCGGCGGATTACTTCTCTAGAACTACGCCACGGCGATATTCTCACCTTGGGTCCACCAGAACTAGCGGCGGCGGTACGTCTACAATATGTCGATCCTCCGGCTTGGTATGTCAAGTTAGCTGCTTGGACTGTTTATGGTATTGGTGGCATCAGTGCAGTCCTAGCTCTAGCTATTGGTTATGAGTGGACAAAATTCTCTGTTCAGCCTTTACCTACTGCCACCCGCGCCCCAGTAGTAATTTATGCCCGTGATGGTTCTACGCCTCTCCGAGAACCCAGAACAACGGCGCACATTGACTTAAAGCAGTTGTCTGATTTTGGGCCCTATTTACCTGCGGCAGTTGTAGCTTCTGAAGATAGCCGTTTTTACTGGCATTTTGGCGTAGACCCCTTGGGAATTGCACGAGCAGTACTCATTAACACTCGTAGCGGTGATGTCCAACAAGGGGCAAGTACGGTAACTCAGCAGGTAGCCCGCAGTTTATTTCGTGAATATGTGGGTAGGCAAGACTCTTTAGGGCGGAAGTTACGAGAAGCGATCGTCTCCTTGAAGCTGGAAACCTTTTACAGTAAAGATGAAGTTTTGCTCACCTATCTCAATCGGGTATTTTTAGGCGCGGATACTTCTGGTTTTGAGGATGCAGCTAGATATTACTTTGAGAAGCCAGCTAAAGAATTAACTCTTTCGGAAGCCGCTACATTGGTAGGAATTTTACCCGCACCTAATGCCTTTGACTTTTGTGGAGACGGGCCAAATAAACTGGGTGCGGCTGATTACCGCAATCGGGTAATTAAGCGGATGCTAGAAATGGGAAAAATTACCCCAGAAGAAGCCAACCGCGCCAGACGTTCTACAGTGCAAGTTAGCCCCAAAGTTTGTGAACGCCAAGCTAAAACCATCGCGCCTTATTTTTATAATTACGTCTTTCAAGAATTGGAAGCAATTTTAGGAGAAGGAGCAGCCAGAGAAGGGAATTATATTATTGAAACTAACCTGGATGCGGGAATGCAAGCCCAAGCAGAGGCGGCATTACGTAATGCTGTGAGTACTTCTGGTTCCAATTTTGGCTTTTCCCAAGGAGCGATCGTCACCCTAGACTCCAGTTCTGGCAGTATTTTAGCAATGGTAGGGGGAACAGACTTTAAAAAAAGTCAATTTAATCGAGCTACCCAAGCACAAAGACAACCAGGCTCGACCTTTAAAATTTTTGCTTACACCGCCGCGATCGAACAGGGATTTTCCCCATTTAAAAGTTATTCTTGCGACCCTTTAACTTGGCAAGGTTTTACTTACAAACCCTGTCGTTCTGGTGCGGGGGGTAGTTTAGATATTGCCACTGGTTTAGCTTTATCAGAAAACCCGATCGCTTTGAGAATAGCGCGGGAAGTGGGGCTAAATAAAGTAGTGGAAATGGCGCAAAGGTTAGGAATCAAATCTAACCTTGACCCTGTACCTGGTCTAGTTTTGGGGCAAAGCGTAGTTAATGTATTAGAGATGACAGGTGCTTTTGGGGCGATCGGCAATAAAGGAGTATGGAATCCTCCCCATGCCATTAATCGCATTTTGGATAGTAGCGATTGCGAAGACCGTCAAAATTTAAAGACTTGCCGGGTAATTTATTCTTTTGACCAAGACCCCAACGGCAATAAACGGGTGTTAAAGGAAAACATAGCCAATCAGATGATTACTATGATGCGTGGTGTAGTTACTCGTGGCACAGGACGTAGCGCCGCGATCGGACTAGGAGAGGCTGGTAAAACAGGTACAACTGATAAAAACGTTGATTTGTGGTTTATTGGCTTCGTTCCCCAAAAGCAAATAGTCACAGGTGTGTGGTTAGGCAACGACAACAACTCACCCACCTCTGGTAGTAGCGCCCAAGCAGCCCAGTTATGGGGAAACTATATGCGGAGGATAACGAAGTAGGAGGGGGAAGAGACACGGAGACGCGGGGACACGGAGACACGGAGACACGGAGACACGGAGACGCGGTGAAAAGAGACACGGGGACGCGGGGACGCGGGGACGCGGGGACAGAAAAAGACTCTTGTGTCTCCCCTCTCCCCTCTCCTTGCGGAGGCGCTATGCGAACACCGTGTCTCCCCTCACCGTGTCTCCCCTCTTCCTTCTCC
>DATGXQ010000293.1:0-8395 GCA_035298905.1 Nostocaceae cyanobacterium
TCCTTTGAGGACGGCTTTTTGGTAGAATAGTAGAAACAGGCAGGGCATTGTCTGTTGGGCGAGATAGTGTAAGACGGGGTAGACCTGCAACTGTTGTTTGAACCCAGAATCTCCGCACTTTTAGGGCGGGGAGTATGTCAATACTAACAAGAATAATCTTGATTTTACTGCCATGTTAGTAGACTCCTAGCACGGCAGTTTTGATTTTATTAATTTTGATTTTTCCCTGAAGGGGTGACAAAACAGTCTGACAAGCAGATGTGATGAAGAAAGGAGAGACTGTTTATTTAGTTATTGATAGAACATTGATAGAGAAATCTATCTTAAATTCTAAATTGAAACTCAGCGACAAATTTATCTAAGCATAGAAAAACCTTAACTCAAAGATATTACTATCGTTACCACTAACTAATAATACTGCTCCTAATTTAGAGATTAGTAATTTTTAAAATGGTTCTTATGCGATTAATACACATTCTTGTGAAAATAGGGAACTCTTAACAGTTAATTTTCATAGGTCATTTATGACTGCTATAATAGGCTAACTAGAGTAAAAATATACTCTGCTGTTAGGAAATTTAGTACTACATATCTTTTTCTACATTTTATCTATTTTTATATTTAGTCGATTTGAATATTTAACTTGAATATAGAATTATACAAAAATAACTGTAAATATCTTGTGTGCATCTATCACAGGTTATAAAAAATATTCCTTAACCTTTAATTATCCTAATTATCACTGTATTTAAGCTAAGTATGTTTTGATCAATTGTAATACATCTTTAATTAATCAACTGTCTTTATAACTATGTGTTAGTGGTACTTGTATTAGTGTGTATTTTTAATTATAAGCTCTATCTAAAGTATTAGATAACTACCACAGTAATTTTTTTGTTAGTCCGTTGCATAGACCTTGCCTAGTAGATAAATTTATGACGTATCTTATAAACAGATACGATTACCATTCACTTTAGGGTTATTACTAGCTGATCAATAGAAGCACGACAGATCATTTTAACTAGGCGATCGCATCTATGAAAGGTCTTGCGCTATCAATAATTACTTGTTTTGGAGCATTGTCATGGCCATTATAAAAAAACACTTAGGTTCTATGATTGGTGCAGCATTTACCCTGGGTATCTTACCCTTAACTATTGCTGCTCAACCTGCGGTAGCTGCTAATCTTGTCACAAATGGCAGCTTTGAACAACCACAAATTCCTTCAGGTTCTATTGTAATTCTGCCATCTATCCCAGGATGGAATTTATTACCTGGATCTCAAGGAACTGGGATTGAAATCCAGAATAATGTGGCTGGTAGCCCATTTCAAGGTCAGCAGTTTGTAGAATTAGATAGCAATGGTGTAACAGGTATTTTCCAAGATTTAGCAACACAAGTTGGTGAAACCTATAGATTAGAATTTGCTTTTTCACCACGTCCCGGAGTACGACAAAACATTCTCAATATTAATTGGGGAGGACAGAGTCTTGGTACTCTATCAACCAGTGGAGTAGCACTAAATAACACCAACTGGACTGTTTTTTCTACTGATCTATTGGCTACATCTCCCATAACTCGTTTAAGTTTTAACAACTTTAATGAACTATCTAATAGTGTAGGAACATATTTAGACGCTGTTAGCGTGACTGCTGTCCCTGAACCTGCTTCTTTATTAGGTTTACTAGGAATAGCTGCTGTTACTGCTACTGCTACTTTAAAGCGCAAGCAACAAACAGCCAAAGCTAAAGCATAACTTGAATCAAATCTAATCTAAAAGCTGCTATATAAGATAAACCTAATGTAGCAGCTTTTCTAGAATGTAATTAGTTTTTAATTGACCAATATTTTTATTCAATTTAATTGAAATTTTACCTTTTGATTAAAATGAAAGTTATAAAATTGGGGTAGATAGTCATAAAAACTTTGTGTTCAATATGAAAATCACCACCATTTTCTAAAAACTCAATAAACGGCTGATAGGGATTTGGTAAATTAGCAGGTGGTATTTTACCCAACTCTTCTAGCAAACACCAACGTAAAAAGCTGTCAAATGCTTTAGTAATATAGTATTTTTGAGAAAAAGATAAATTTATATTCTCTTTTAATCCATTTAACCATATTTTCATATCTTCAGTAAGCTGAATATTTGGATCAATATGACTAATCAAATCATCAAAAGGATAAATATAACCAATCTGTAAATATTCAGCCCAACCCTGTATACTAACTATAAATTCACTCATTAAATTAGCTAATTTTTCTTCATCAATTACTTCTTTTTGCTTGTCTAAATCTAGAGCCTTAATCCGGTTAAAAGCAGAATGTAAATCCATAAGGTTGATTACATATGATGTTAAACTAACTTAAGACAAAAAGGAATTGCATATTTACTGTAATAAATAATACAAAGCATACTTGATAGTTGAAATGCGGTTGACCTGATGAGCGATCGGTCTAATTCTCCAACCTAATAAAATTTACTGTAAAATTTATTTAGGCATTTACTTTTGAAAGGGAAAATTCATCATGCCTAACAAAATAAATCATTTCAAAATAAAATATTTTGTACATAAAAAGAGAAGGTGCATTAATGAAGTATAACGCACCCTTCAGGAATATAGAAACCTGCTAGTAGAGTTTTGATCATTTATCGTAAAACACACAATTAGCTTCAACTGCAAATGGGTTAAATATTAATTAACAAACGCAATAATAAGTCTTTGATAAGTCCATTGTGTGGATTTACGATAAGGAAGTAGATTCTTTCAACTTGGATACGGTTTGTGCAATTTCTTCCAGATAATCATTCAAATTCATTCCATGAGCTTGTGCTAATTTTCTTAGTGTCTCTAATTTAGGACGTTCTCCTCTTTCAATACGTCGAATGTGTCTTTCAGAAATCCCAACAATATCGGTTTGTCTAATGTTATGAGCTTTTCGCACTAAAGCAACTGCTACGCCAAAATATTGATCATAGATTACTCTTTCGTAATTTAATTTATCTTGCCGTTCTTTATCTACTGCTGCTCTTAGTACCTCCATATCTAAGTGAATATCAGCAGATGGCCAGTAAATATAACTGCCGTCTTCATCAAGTTCAAAATTGCTTCTCTCTTCTGGTGGAATTTTTGCTAAGGAAGGTAACATATCAAAAGGAATTCTCCAACTATTGAGAGCGCAATCACGAACAAATAAATCATTCACAACAACAGTTGCTTCTGCAATTAGTTCTTCTTGAGAACCTGTTTGCCACGCCTTTAAGACTCGATTAGGCAACTCTAAGTTAGAATGCATGATGACTTTCTCTGTGATTCTAATCTTAGCATCATCAAATATTTTATTCATAAAACTAGGCTCTACATTTATGTGAACAAATAACCCACGTAAATGTCTTTGTTTTTCAGATGCTATAACTATATTTGCTACTTCAGATAATCGGCTTAAAGAAGTTATAACAAATATATTACTAGCTTTTAAAATTTCGTCTAGTGGTTGATGATATATGTGTATACCTCTAGGATATTTTACAATTAAATCCTTGCTTCTCTTGTCATCAACCTCAAGAACTGCCAGTCCAGCAGTATCAAGAAATTCTCTTTTTTCTGTATGGTTCATCACATTTGCTCCTTGACAATAACCTTCTCTTCCCATTCTTCAAGCAATTTTTCTCTATTTTGAACAACAAGCAATCTAATACTTTTTTGCTCTGCTGCTGTAGGTCCAGCACTCTTATTTTTTGGGTATTTCCAGTCAAAATGAAGTTGCTCTTCTGTACAAGTCAAAATATAAACTTTTATTTCCTATTCTCCTTTTTTCTGTACATGGAAGTGAGGTGGTATATGATCATTTGATCTGAAAAATAGGTAAAGACCATCTATTTTAAACGTGCTAACTTTGCTCAAGTATTTTAGTTTTATATATTATGCCTAAGTTTTATCTTAACACTTTACCGGACATTTTGCAAGTATCCTAATAGAAATGTCCGCTTTAACTCAATCAAGCTATATTAACATGTATATTAGCTAAGTGGTAAAATCCCTACTACTCTGTTCCTGACTGCGACTTTAACGGATTTGTTAGACTGAACACACCAGGATTTTTCCGTCACATCTCTAAATCACACCAGCAAAAGAGGCCATTCATGCTTATAGATACCCTACTTCGATCGCATCAACTCCCCAGCCTAGAATATTCCTCCACCACAGAACGCTTCGATGAAACTTGGGAAGCACCCCTGTCTACTTTGTTGGGACTAGGACGCGCTGCTGGTGCTGATTTTATTGAGTTCTTCTTAGAACGTCGTCACTACATTAGCTGCTTGGCTGAAGAGGATGCTATCACCAGTATCTCCCCCAGTTTGTCTACCGGCGCAGGTGTGAGAGTATTTCGTGGGAATGCTGATTGTTACGTCAGTACAAATGATTTATCTTTCTCTGGTTTAAAAGCAGCCTTAGAAAAAGGTCTGTCTATTATGGGGCTACAGCTACCTGCACCTTTGGCTTTTATCCCAGAAATCAACCTAGAATTACTCAGAGACTACGCGACTAAGCGAGGAAAAGATAGCTGGTTGCCTTTGTGTAGTTCGATTCGGGAAATGGGAGAAATCCTTTTAGACGGAACTGCACAACTGAATAAAAAAGCTACACACATCCAATCTCGTCGTGCTACCTACTTCCGCGACTGGCAAGAGGTATTAGTGGCTGCTAGTGATGGGACATTTGCTCGTGATATTCGTCTCACCCAGTCCGTAGGATTTAACTTACTCTGTGCTGATGGCGCTCATCGCACATCTATTGCTGAACGGGAAGGGAACACGAGTGATCCCAATTTCCTGAAAACTTGGGACTATCAACAAGCTTCTGAAAAAATTGCTGAATCAGCCGGTAAAATGCTCTATGCAGATTATGTAGAATCTGGCACATATCCGATTATCATGGCTAATCACTTCGGTGGTGTAATTTTCCATGAAGCTTGCGGACATTTATTAGAAACTACTCAAATAGAGCGCAAAACTACACCTTTTATTGATAAAAAAGGCGAAAAAATTGCTCACGAAAGTTTAACCGCATGGGATGAAGGTAGATCCGAAAATGCCTTTGGTACTATTGATATGGATGATGAAGGAATGCCAGTACAAAGAACTTTGTTAATTGAAAAAGGCGTTCTGAAAAACTTCTTAGCAGATAGAGCAGGTTCTGTGCGTACTGGACACCCCAGAACAGGCAGTGGTCGCCGTCAAAATTATACCTTTGCTGCTGCTAGTCGGATGCGGAATACTTACATTGCTACTGGTGAATACAGCAATGAAGATTTGTTTGCTTCCATTGATAAAGGTATTTACTGTAAAAAAATGGGTGGTGGTAGTGTCGGTGCTACAGGTCAATTTAACTTTGGGGTTGATGAAGCTTATTTAATTGAAAATGGCAAAATCACTAAACCATTAAAAGGTGCGATTCTCATTGGTGAAGCTAAGGAAATTATGAACAAAATTTCCATGTGTTCTCAAGATTTATCTTTAGCACCTGGTTTTTGTGGTTCTGTAAGCGGTAGTATTTACACCACTGTTGGACAACCTCATATTAAGGTAGATTCCATTACTGTTGGTGGACGCTAGGAATTTTGGATTTTAGATTTTGGATCATGTGCAAATTATTCTTAGCCCTGAAATTAATAGCCCTAAAATCAATTTTGGGCTAAAAGCTAAAGTCATCTAAAAGATGACTCGAATAAATTCATAACCAATTTTAACTGGTTTATGCTTTGAGTCGGATATTGATTTCACGGCTTTGTGCAAAATCTAAATCAGCAAATCCAAAATCTAAAATCTAATTTCCATGCAAGTTCTTTTATCAATCCAAAATCCAAAATCTAAAATCTAACTATGGCCAAGATTCAAGAAATTGCTAATTCTGCTAGAGATAATGCTGATAAGCTCGGTATCAAAAAATTCGACATCTACGGCTCATCGGTGGATGAGACAAGTGTACAAGTTGACCAAGGTGAACCAAAACAGGTTAAAGCTTCCCAGCGTTCTGGTGTAACTGTACGTGTTTGGAATGAAAATAATACAGTAGGCGTAACTAGCACTACTGATGTAGATCCCAAGGGGTTAGAATTAGCTTTAAAAACAGCTTATGAAGCCAGCTTTTTTGGTGTGAAGGAAAATGTACCGGATTTTAGCCCAGAGGCGATCGCACCAATTGAAGCTAAACCCGAAGACAAAGTTCCTCAAGCTCCAGTTTCCGAACTAATAGACAAATTACTATTAGCAGAAAAAGAACTTTTAGCAGCACATCCTGCTATTACCGGAGTTCCTTACAACGGTCTAGCACAACGGGACATTGATAGATTTTATGTCAATAGCGAAGGTGCTTTAAGGACAGAATCTCACTCTATAACTTCCGTTTATCTCTACAGCAAAACCGAGGAAGAAGGTAAAAAACCCCGCAGTGCTGGTGCTTATCGAGTTAACCGAGGTTTAAATAGTTTAGATATTCCCGGTTGTATTCAAGAAACGGCTGAGAAAACTATTAGCCACTTGAACTATGAAAAAATCAAATCTGGTAAATATCAAGTGGTTTTCTCGGCTGAAGCTTTTTTAAGTTTGTTGGGTGCTTTTTCTAATTTGTTTAACGCTCAAAGTATTTTAGATAATCAAAGTTTATCTAAACCTGAAGACATAGGTAAACAAATTGCTTCACCCTTACTTTCAGTTTATGATGATGCTTTGCATCCCGCAAATATCGGTGCAGAAACCTTTGATGGAGAAGGTACACCAACCCGTAAAGTTTCACTGATAGAAAAAGGTGTGTTAACTGGTTTTCTTCACAGTGCGGGAACAGCTAAAAGATTAAATGCTCAACCTACTGGTAACGCTAGTATTGGTGCAAAAGTAAGTGTTAGTCCCAATTTCTATCATGTTGTTGCGGCTGAAACACCTGAAAAAGAACTCAGTTTAGAAACTGCGGAAAATGTGATTTTAATTGATGATTTACAAGCTTTACACGCAGGAGTAAAAGCGTTACAAGGCTCTTTTTCTCTACCTTTTGACGGTTGGATAGTTAATAAGGGTGTGAAGACAAGTATTGATTCAGCAACAGTAGCTGGTGATTTCTTGGAGTTGTTAAAGTCCATTATTTATGTAGAGAAAGAACCAGAAATTACACCTGGTGGAGTTTGTCCCAGAATTTGGGTCAGCGAACTTTCTATTACTGGTGACTAACAAATTTTTAGAGAGTTTGCTGAACTAGAGAAATTTAGAGGTTGAGTTGAGGAAATAAACTCAACCTTTCCCTTTTACTCAAGTTAATCAAATCAATATCCAAGTCTTTTTCTCATTTGCCTCTTGCTATTAACGCAAAATAATTGAACTTGTTCTATACTTGTAAAGTAGTAAATCAGAAAAAAATAACTATGGCAGCTAAAGATAAATTTCATGCTGCGGTTAGAATTGCTCTAGAAAAGGAGCAGTGGAAGATAACAGATGATCCTCTACGACTGGAAGTAGGAGGAAGCAAGTTTGAAATTGATTTAGGTGCAGAACAACTCTTAGCAGCAGAGCGAGGTCAAGAAAAAATTGCGGTTGAGATTAAAACCTTCTTAAGTGATTCACCACTAACAGATTTTCATACTGCATTAGGACAGTTTCTAAATTATCGGCTTGCCTTAGAAATTAGTGATCCAAATCGTGTTCTATATCTAGCAGTCCCAGTAGTTGCCTATGAAGCTTTTTTTAAAAGAGAATTTGCACAACTTTCCATAGAGAGATACCAGATTAAACAAATCATTTATGATCCAATTCAAGAGGTAATTTTACAATGGATTCCCTAGAAAATTATCGCTATATAATTCAGTCTTTGTTAACAGAATATGCTGCTACACCAATCGCAAATGGGGAAATTGATTGCTACACCGTGTTTGATACAAAACAAGACCATTATCAAGTAATGAATGTAGGATGGGATGGCCATCGAAGAGTATATGGTTGTGTTTTACATTTAGATATTAAAAATGGAAAAATTTGGATTGAGCAAAATACGACAGAAATGAGAGTTGCTGAAGAACTTATCAAGCGTGGCGTTTCTAAAGAAGATATTGTGCTAGGGTTTCAATCTCCTGAACTGCGCCAATATACTGACTATGCAGTTATATAATAGGTAATGAGCGATATTGTACTGAGCAGTAAAACAATGAACCCCGCAACAACAAATATATTGATATTCGCTTATTCAGGTAAAAATTCATCATCAATTACTTCTGAAATTGTGTAGGGACTAAGCACAGGAAAAGATTCTTTAGGTAAACCTGTTTCTGCTTTCGCTTGTTTCACTGCTTGAGTATAACACTCTGCAAAAATACTTTCTAAATAAGGTTTGAGGTAACCGTTCAGGGG
>DATGXQ010000294.1:0-2028 GCA_035298905.1 Nostocaceae cyanobacterium
TCCTTTGAGGACGGCTTTTTGGTAGAATAGTAGAAACAGGCAGGGCATTGTCTGTTGGGCGAGATAGTGTAAGACGGGGTAGACCTGCAACTGTTGTTTGAACCCAGAATCTCCGCACTTTTAGGGCGGGGAGTATGTCAAATACGGATAGTAAAGGCTATTGACTGTGAATGCAATCAGAGGACTTACATTGTAGATGCGATAAACCTGATTTTGAATTTGCTAAATAAAAAATTTTGAGATGTAAGTCCTATTTTCCCTGTATTAGTTAAAGCTAGAAACTAACACCACTCCTCTCGGTTGTTCTCGAACTAAATTATCAGGTTTCAGGGTCATTTTTGGGGCTGTAGGCTTTAAAATCACTGCTTCATAGGGAACGACTCCGGTATGCTCACTATCAATACATCGAGCTGCTTCCCGCGATAAATCCAGGGTTCTAGGTGAAATGTAAGGGCCGCGATCGTTCACCCGCACAACCACAGATTTGCCATTTTGTAAATTGGTGACTTGTAAATAAGTGTTAAATGGTAAGGAACGATGAGCAACGGTTAATTCATTTTGATTATAGATTTCCCCGTTAGCTGTGAGACGGCCATGAAAGTAGTCACCATACCAAGAAGCAAAACCAGATAATTTTGTTTCTGATGGTTGCAAACCGTACATTTGCATTTGCGCTTCCTGTAGTGTTAAAGGTGGTGCTTGTAAGGCCACTCGTAAATTATTCACCCATTCGATCGCTAAAATATCGCTACTTCGTTCTAGTTGATCAGCAATTTGTTGATCAATGCTAAACAAAAAGCGATTACCTACCATTAAAGAGGGAATACCGTCAACTACAGCAGGTCTTAATTTTTGGGGATTTAAATTTGGTGAATCAATTAATTGTGTCAGACGTTGGTGGAATAAATTAGCTGTAGCTTGGTCAGGAATGTTGGCTATTAAACGTTGATTCACCCAGACTTCATAGTTATAAGCATTACGATAAATCAGCAATACTTTGGAGTTGGGAGAATTGCTACTTTGCACACTTTGACTATTGACGGTATGAAAAAAGCTTTTGAGCGATCGCAATATTTTCAGGGGTGAATAATCTAGTCCTTGTAATTTGGGTTGCTCCAAATTCACAAACATCAAATAGTTGGCATTTTTGTATTCTTGGTGTGCAACTTTATTTTCTGGCACAAAGGAACAAAATTCTGGTTCTGTTTCCCCTGCTCTTGCTACATAGAGGTTTGACAACTTAGGAATGTTAGCTTTAGCTACTTTACTTACCCAATCAATTTTCCAATGAATTACGGGCAGTAAGTTAGTTTGCCAAAGGTTTACTTGTTGATTGGACAGCCCAAAAAATTGATTTTCATGGCTGACCAACTCATCTAAATTGGCTGTAGCTTTTGTCGGATCTACTTTTGCTGTCCAACTCGGTGGCAGAATTCCATACAGTGGAAGAAAACCACCAAGCCAGGAGGTAATCCACAGAAGTCCAATTAATATCATGGTCAGTTTGTTTTCCTGGTAGAAGCACACTTCCTGATCAGAAGTGACACACTAGGTTTTACTAAAAAGGATTTGTTTCTCAAGGAAACTAAATATTTTTCTTGGTTATCAGAAAATCTCTAGGAGATTTAGAGGGAAATGCCGATATAATCAGCCGGGATCATCATATCTTGTTATGAATAAGTTAGTTAATAAAACTTTTAAATATAACTAACGGCAATTATCCAAATTTATATTTATTTTTTTTATCATTTACTTCCCAGTGAGAGCGAATATTCCTGCCCCTAGATACTCATTTCACCTGAAAAAATGACCTGGGGAGATAGCATCAAAAGTAGATTTAGCAGGGGATACAGGATAAAAATCACAAATTTTCTCCCTGCATCAACCCCGGAAAATTACCTGGATATAACGCTACTATCGATAACCAAAAAATTTTTTTTAGTCTTGACAAATATAATTGCGATTGTTAAAGCACTCATATCAAGGGATTGGGCAGGGGGCAGAAGAGACGCGGGGACGCGGGGACGC
>DATGXQ010000295.1:0-6761 GCA_035298905.1 Nostocaceae cyanobacterium
GAGCGCAACTGTTGGCTGGGCATCCCTTGGCAGATGTTTCAGGATTTGTAATTCTACATCCATTGCTCTACTTACCTTGTAGAGTTTTATCTTTCCTTTCTTCTATTCATTATATCCGGAAACTGACAGAAGAGGGATAAGTTGCTGGAATAACCCACACAGGTTTAAGGTGGCTTTGCCCTAGATACGACCTTGATAGTGCAGTACAGATGCTGCATATTATACATAAAAATAGATGGGTTAGTCATCTAGGTAAAACAGCTATAAATATCTGTTGGCAATTGTTTTAGTAACCTTGATGAAATCTTGATGCTACGGAGAGGGGGATGGTTGGCGCGGACAGTTTGCTCGGTGGTGGGCGATGGCGTAATATAACCGCTCATAGCTACCTCGTCGCTACAGCTTAACGAGCGGGGCATTCGGTTGTGGGTTTGGGAAGTAGAAGGAGAGCGATTTAACGTGCGATCGCTGTTCAGTAGCAAGTGCGACGAGGTAGCTGGGCGCAAAGCGCCATCACACCCTCAAAACCCACTGAGACAAATGGCACGCTTGTTCAGCTATAAATCATACACTTCAAGGAATACAGCTTTTAATGTTAAAGAGCGCAGTCATGTAATAATCCAGCCGATACCTTCTCTTTATTTAAAACTGACAAATCATTCTTTAATGGACATTTTCCTTAAAAACTACATTGATAATGTAGTAAGATTGCTATATTTTATACTTAAAAATAAACAGCCTAATCATCTAGGTTAACAAGCCTATAAATTTTTGCTAGGAATAGTTTGAATAACCTTGATATTACCCAGATAACACTTAATATATTTTGGTATAGATGTTTTTTTGACCCTGCTTGTAGATTGTCGGAGTAGGGTTGATGATTGTTGAACCTGAATATGGATCAACTTGATTGGCGGTAGGTTGTCAAGCTGCTTCGGGTTCATTATGTCGGGTGCGATCGCGTAACCGCCCGCAACAGAGCGATCGCCTAAAAGCACTGTGGAATTAACACCCAAGTATTGTATGTAACTGAATGTAAAATCTGTTTACCTCGTCGCCAAAATACTGATAAATCTTGATGCTCACCCGAACAGTTAGAAATATTTACAAATTTTGTTTGGGAGAACTGTCCGTAAAGAGCCGCCATAATCGGACACTTGCACCGGAACAGAGTTAACAATATTTAAGGTTTAGTATTGTCCTCCCTATATTTATCTGACTACAGTAATCTTTTTCTCAGTATCCAAACTATAAGACTAACAATCAATGCAACCGCAACAGTGAAACTGAAAGGGTAGTCACAAAAGTGAGGAATTTTAGGAAAAATATCTTTCATATTATCTTTACTACAAAAATCTTTCCCAGGAGATTGTAGAACAGACACTGTTGCTATAGCAGAACCGACAACAGTTACTAGCTCTTGGAAGTTGCGATCGCGTTCTGCTTTCTCGATTTCTATACGACTGCGAATAGCATTAATTGTATCTTCTAAAAGTTGCAACCCAAGCTGCATATTCTCTATATCTTTGGTAATTTGTGGTAAATATTTTTTGTTGGCTAGGTCGCTAAAATTTGCTAAAAAATCTAATTGATTATTTTCACCTGCTTTCTCTCTTATCTTCTCCAGACGAGTTTGATAATTCCCTAAATTAATCTCAATTGTTTGTTTTTGAAAAGACAGATTTAGTAAATCGATTGTATATTGCTGAAGAATATTATCAATATTAATTAATATTTTTCTAGAAGTAGCAATATTGTACTTTTCTTGGAAATCATACCGTTGGTTGATAATTTTTCTATTTTTCTCAACTTGTTGATAATGATTGAGTAGAGAGTGTTTGAATAAACGACTTTGCCAATAAGCCCAGGTAATTTTACTGCGATAACAAAACAATCCCATCCAATCTTTATAAAATTCCGCAGCTTTTTCTGCACTCTCTCGATTAGGATAAATTGCAATAATTACATGGTGAGCGTTATGATTTCGATGATTATTTACATTATCTATGCTTTGATTTAGGTTATCTGTCTGCGATAACTCAAAAACTGTACCATCTAAAAATCTACCTCTGTTTGGTTGCAAAGTACCTGTGAATAAAGCAAAGTAGCAATCTTTAGCTATATCTTCAGGATTTCGAGATGAGTTATCTGGTAGCCAGCCAGAAAGCATCCAGGTTTGTCCAATTGTAGACAGTTCTTGATTTAGTTTTTTGGTGATTTCAGCTTTTAAAGTTAAAAAAGATTTAGCTGGTTGAGCTTCAAGTTGATTTTTAACGGAACAATCTATTTGCAAACCATAAGTATCATTTATTCTGACAGCATAATAGTATCCTTCTAAAATTTCCTTGGTTGGTTGCAAGTCAATTCGAGTAGGATTAGTCAGTTTTAGATACTCAGTTTCAATATCAGGATCATTGAATTGCGTATTAGGTGGTAATTGAGCTAAAAAAAATGCTTTGTTTTTTTGTATTTCTTCTTCAGTAGCATTTAAAGGGGTTTTTAAAGTATACAAAAATAAATCGAGAGTAGGATAGATTAAATCGCTCATAAGCAAAACAAAACTAATTCAAAGAATGAGATTTTGATAAAAACTGTTTCCATTTATCCAGAAATGTTATTTGTTTAACTGTTTCTTCTGGCTGCTCAGAACTACCAACAATAATTGCAACATTATTGATTTGTGTTTCATAGTCTATAGCTTCTGATTTTGGTCTAAAGCCTTTTAGTATAGAAGCCCGGTTAGAACTGGTGAGCCTACTAATTTCAGCTTCTGTTGGCAGTAAATCATTACTAATTTCTTCTATGTTATCCAGTTGATGTTTATAAAATTGATAAGCTTGATTTAATTCAGAATTAGCAGCAATTATTTCTAACAAATGTTGTTCAATATGACTTTTCCAAGCTTTTGGCTGAGAGTCTAATTGCTTGGCAACTTCCTTTAAATTCTGTTTTTCTTGTTGGGTGAGGGAAGTATCTAAGCCTTGGAAGGCTAGAAGAAAAGCCATAATAGTATTATCAAACTTTATTTTCATAGTTTTTATGTCAAACTCACTACATTTAGTATAGACAGATTTTAGAGTTGATTTGTAAAAAAATATTAAATATTGGAGCGCGTCAAAGCAGGTATAAAGCAGCCTATCTACTGGTATTTATAAGTAATTTGTACTATTTCAATTTCTCAAATATTTACAGAAAAGTAATGCATCATACTGAACTGATATAAGTCAGTTATTAAATTAATTAGATATCTTTTTTACTATTATTTATTCTTAGGTTTGATTACCGCTAACTCGGACAAAGTTAGGTGATTTTTATAAATTATCGGCACTGCCAAAATACTTATATAATTTAATGTTAATTGCAACGCAGTGAAAATTAGCAATTGTATAGATTGAAGTGTTCGCTTCCTGTTAGCTTCAATTATAAGTATTCATTGGCACTTAACCTTAAAGATTCAGCATTTTTTCTTGGCTACTCATCACTAATGAACTTAAGTATTTATATTTAAGCTGTAAGTTTAAGATATAACATTGATTTTAAATTTGTTTTTTATTTTTGCAATGGATAATATAATTGATAGAAAGCTGCGAAATAAATTTAAGCTGTGGACGCATTTTGCCTACAGTTCAACAACAAGTTATCAGGTTAGTTAGGTGAGAACAATGGCATCGGAATGGGCAGCTCAAGTTATTGGGATTAATTATTATCCAGACTACACCACCTTAAAGCCGCTAACAGCAGCAGCAGAAGATGCAGAAAGAATTGCGGAACAATTAGAACAATACAGTTATAGACTTTTTCGCGCTCAGTGTTTACCTAGAACCTTAAACCAGAAAGGAGAAAGTAAAATTGACCCACAAGGGGCAGTAAAGGTGCAACAATTGCAAGAAGCTATTGCTAATCTCTTTAATCCTCCTCCTCCTAATCCTGTCCCAGAAACAGCGTTATTTTTCTTTTCTGGACATGGGTGGTGTAAAACTGTAGCGGGAAGGGAAGAAGTCTTTTTAGCAACCAGCGATGTTCTACCTGAAGAACAAATCTATGGTATACCTCTAAGTTGGTTGGGAGAGCAATTACAAACAAGCCAGGCTAAACGAGTAATTGTCTGGCTAGATTGTTGCTATGGTGGGGAATTGTTAAAATTTATTCCCACAAACAAAGATTACTGTTTGATTACCGCCACTCGTTCCTATGAAACTGGAATAGAAATTCCGCATACGCAAGGGTTGTTGACGCAGGTGTTAATTGAAGGATTAAACCCAGAAAATGACCCAGATGGGATCATCAATAGCCACAAATTGGCAGATTTCATTACCAAGCGCATGGCGCAGACAGCCCAGCGTCCCTTAATTGCTAATTCCGAGCGAGCAATTCTGCTAACCACAAAATTTCCGCCACAAAGCTTTCAGGATCAATGTCCTTATCGTTCCCTGTTGTATTTTAGCGAGAACAAACAAGATGCTGAGGTCTTTTTTGGGCGAAGTGCGCTAACACAGCAGTTGATTGCACAGGTAAGAGATCATCATCGCTTAATTGCAGTATTAGGAGCTTCCGGTAGTGGGAAATCATCTTTGTTAAGGGCTGGGTTACTGTATCAGCTGAAGTTAGGACAAGAGATTCCTCTAAGCGATGCCTGGACTTATATTACTCCTTTTACACCGCAAGAAACTCCTGTGGAAAGTTTACAGCAGGCTGTTACACAGGTATTTCCTGATTTAGTTTTGTCTCAAGCGGGGGCGGAAAATATTACCCATGTCATTGGGGAAAGATTACAAGCATTAACCACACCAATCATTTTGATTATCGACCAGTTGGAAGAATGCTTTACTATGTGCGATGACAGTCAGCGTCAAGAATTCTTTGACTGTTTGATAGCATTAATTGACGCTACAGATAACCTGTGTATCTTTTTGGGGATGCGATCGGATTTTCGGGGAAGATTGCGAGAATATCTCAAATTTGCCGAAAGAATAGATAAACCTTACATTAATGTTGAACACCTAAACCGTGAGGAACTGGAAGAAGCGATTACTAAACCGGCTGATTGGGTAGGCTTAGGCATAGAAGGAACATTAAAACAGCAACTAATTAACGATGTTGAAGATTACCCTGGCAGTTTACCTCTGCTACAGTATACTTTAACAGAATTGTGGCGGGAGTCGAGAAAACAAGGTGATGAGTTTCTCCGCCTCAAAACTTATCAGGATTTAGGCGGTGTTGAAGGAACGCTTCAAAAACGCGCCGATGCAGTTTACGATAATCTTTCACCCACAGAACAAACTGTGGCGCGGCGAATTTTTCTCGAATTGACGCAAATGGGAGAAACCATAGATGTCAGGCGGCGCGTGCGCTTACGCGAGTTGATTAATTCCCATCATTCCCTAGAACTTTTGCAGCAGGTAAGCGATAAGTTAGCCGCTAAAGACGCACGATTAATTATCAAAACAGATGAGCCGGATTCCGATGATGTAATTTTAGATGTTGTTCATGAAGCCTTAATCCGCCACTGGAAAAAGTTACGGGATTGGAAAGACGAATATAAGTTGGGAATAGGCATTGAGCGTCAAATTGAAGCAGAAGCGGAAGAATGGAAAAAAAATGAGAGAAAGCCAGGATTCCTCAGACAAAATGACAGGTTGGCAGTAGCAGAGGTATATTTAACTAAGTTTGGCGATTGGCAAATGCTGAATGGGTTAGCCGAGGAGTACATTCAGAAGAGTCAAGAACGGCGCAATCAGCTAGTTCAAGAAGAAAAAGAGCGCCAACAAGAAAAGCTCAAAGCCGCAAAACGGCAAAATCGAGTTGTCACCTTATTTAGCATGGGGCTAGCCGGACTGACTATCTTTGCGTTTTATCAATTGTACAACGCCCACAACAAAGCTGAGGAAGCAGCACAACAAAGCGCCATTGTCTTGGCGCAAACCTCTGAATCTTCACTAGTCTCTAACAGGCAAATTGAGGCTTTAGTTGCAGCTATACAGTCAGGCAGACAGCTTTCAGATAAACCGCTTAAAGTTGCCAATATAGAACAAAATGCTAACCAGCAAGCTGCTTTAGCACTAAGGCGAGCAATTTACAATATGCAAGAGAAGAATCGCTTGAGAGGGCATAGCGATTATGTCAATGGCGTAGCATTCAGCCCGGCGGATGGCAAGACCATCGCTTCTGCTAGTAGGGATAAAACTGTTAAACTCTGGAATGCGGCTACAGGTCAGGAAATTACTACCCTCAAGGGGCATAGCGATTATGTCAATGGCGTAGCATTCAGCCCCGATGGCAAGACTATCGCTTCTGCTAGTGCTGACAAAACTGTTAAACTCTGGAATGTGGCTACAGGTCAGGAAATTACTACCTTCAAAGGGCATAGCAGTTCGGTTTGGAGCGTAGCATTCAGCCCAGATGGCAAGACCATCGCTTCTGCTAGTAGGGATAAAACTGTCAAACTCTGGAATGCGGCTCCAGGTAAGGCAATTACTACCCTCAAGGGGCATAGCGATTCGGTTTGGGGCGTAGCATTTAGCCCGGATGGCAAGACCATCGCTTCTGCTAGTAGGGATAAAACTATCAAGCTCTGGAACGCGGCTACAGGTAAAGAAATCAAAACTCTCAAGGGGCATAGTCATTCGGTTTGGGGCGTAGCATTCAGCCCGGATGGCAAGACCATCGCTTCTGCTAGTGTTGACAATACCGTCAAACTCTGGAACGCGGCTACAGGTAAAGAAATCAAAACCCTCAAGGGGCATAGCAATTATGTCAATGGC
>DATGXQ010000296.1:0-9361 GCA_035298905.1 Nostocaceae cyanobacterium
AGTCAGAATTCAGGAGTCAGGAGTCAGGAGTCAGAATTCAGGAGTCAGAATTCAGGAGTCAGAATTCAGGAGTCAGAATTCAGGAGTCAGAATTCAGGAGTCAGAATTCAGGGGTTAGAATTCAGGAATCAGGAGTAAAAGCTGCTTACTGTTTGAGCTTTGATTTTCAGTTTTTACTTCACTCGCTGGCAATCTGCTGTAAGTTAATTTAATAGTATTTTGTATAGTTAGGGTAGGCATAATATCCAAAAGCAGTCGCCACAATAGGAAAAACCTGCTTTTGTAGCAACTGCCGAAGCCCGAAGGAGCTATTAATAAAGCTGGAAGTGATGGGGATTTTCTCCTTTTTTCCTGTCGTCTAATTAAAATTTCCTAAAATCGTTTAAACCGTGATTTTGGTATTATCAAACTTGGTGAAGGTAAAACCGTTGAATGTTTCGTTGTAACCTAACCTTTCATCTTTAAGGATACTAATAGCAATTTCTTCACCCAAAGCCAAACCAGCCGAACCATCTGTGCGCCAGTGAATACCACCATGACCGCGACCAAGAGTATAGTTAGCTGCTAACTTGTTTAATTCACCACCCACCGTTAAAGGTTCTCCTGTGTAGGGAATAACTTTTGTTGGGTCATTAGGATCAGGTACTACAGGATTGGGAATAACGAAATTTTCGTCAAAGTATGCCTTTAACAGAGTAGCATTCACACCAGCGATCGCGGATGCACCACCAACATAGGAGGAATGAATAGGAGCGCCTTCCGGGTATCCATGAGGTAACAGATAAGAGCCAAATTTGCTAAAGCTTTGAGCTAGGGCTTTGGAGTTTAAGATATCTGGATGAATGGGGTATTGAGCTTTATTGACAATATTATGGTGGACTAGTCCACCATAGGCTTCTGGACGTAGAGTCCGATGTACATAATATTTCTGCCAATAGGCAGCTCTGATGGCGCGGGATGTACCCAAGTTCAGTAAAGCTTGTAAATGTCCTAATGCAAAAGACCCATTGCCCCCCTGTTGAGTCTTTGATTTGACAAAAGGATTACCCGGATTCAAGGGTGCGCCAATCCCACCGCTTAAAGGATCGTTAGCGTTGCGGCCTGTACCTAAAATTAAAGCAGCACCGAAGAAACTAGCTCCAGGAGTATGGGAAAACTCAGATAAATCGCGGATAGTGAATATATAACGGCGTACTGGATCAAATTTGAGCGATCGCGGATTACCTCCATTCTGCACATTTAACCACTCTTCGTAATCAGTCAGGAAATCGTTACCAGGCAAAGCAGTACGAATCAGAGGCGAAATAAACTGAACACCCCAAGGAATATTCAGCAATGCAAACTGAGAGATATGAGTCCCTACCAATACCCCTGGCGGAGTCACATGTTTTGCTGTTCTACCAGATTTGTCATTCGGATCAACGTATGTGACACTACCACGAAATAGAGTTTGGGGTGTGACACGTCCATTCTCTTTCGGTCCCTTGAACGCTGAAAGCTTGTTGATTTCTTCCACAGCAGCCAAAACAAGCGGATCATCAGTGTTATTTTGCAACTTGTGCAAAGGCACATCCCGCAGTAAGGCTTGCCAATAAAGCTCAACAGCCTCCACCGCCCGTTCTGCACTGGCTAGACTTGCTGGTGGTGGTACTGCAACCTGTACCGCATTACACCCTTCTAAACTGATTGCTAGGGGTCCCTGAGCATTGACCAATTTTCTAGTACCGCCCAAAATCACCTTTTCAAAGTCCTCATGCTCCTGGGTGGTGATAGCTTTAGTCAAAGAATTGTAGGCTTCTAGGTTAACTTCGCCTCGTTGGTCGTGTGGTAGCCCCCTAGTATCAGAACCGATTTTGTTGGGATACCTTTCCTCATCGCCGTTAGTTGGATGGGGAGCAACTGGAATATCTCGATTAGTCTTTGCTGCTGCTACACGTACTTGATAGGCTCGCTCACGTAACTTGTTATAGTCAGACTTGCTCACCGCATCCTTAGCTTGAGCAACTTCTCCCTGTTGTTTTCCAGAGACAGTTGAACCTAGAACCCCTGTCACAACACTAGCAGCAGTAAACAGACCGGCGTGACCCAGAAATGAGCGTCTACTAGCACTAGTGCGACCAATAAAAAAGCGACTTCTCCTACCTTCAAGGGGTTGTTTTGCTTGTGTATTTTCTGAAGACTCTGGATGATTATTGGAGTTGTTTAGCATGAAATATTCTCCAGTATGGAAAAATAGTAATATCAGTCACAAGTCAGTAAGAAAATTTCTAAGAAAAAAGAGATAAACATAACCCAATCAGTTATTAGCTTCTAGGCTGATCACAGATGATTAAATAGCATTAAAAGCGACTATTTCTGACAGTTATGTAGTTTTTTATAGCTTTTTTCTAGCCAGTAGAATATATGATTATTCAGACAAGAATTGTCTCAAAAACCATAAATTTGTATTTCATGTATCCGAAGATTGCTAGTTATATTTCTGTAGCTCTCATAAGTTAAATAGTGTATTTGTAGGTTTAAAGTGTGGATAGAATCACACTGCCAAAACTATTTTTTAGCTGTTATTGCAAGATACACTAAATCTATTGAGTTACAGTATTTACTTTCTAAAAATACACTCTCATAAACTAATATGAAAATCAAGTATCGGCTATAACAATTTTATTGATATTGGCAAATATCCCCTAAGTCATTTCCATAAGTGGATGTAAATCCATAATTAATCATCTATAAAAACTGTTTATTATAGCAACTTAATCTAACATTATTTTAAGTTTACAATTGGGATAAATTACTATTTGAAATAGTCAATCTGACAATATCTATATCACTACCTAGATTAAAATCTTAACAATTATTTAATTGATTCTTAGCAGCAAAGAACCTATTCAAGCAAGTATTAGGTTATACTGAACATTAGAAAACCGTTCAAAACGAGTATTAAACGAGTATTTATTATGGTTGATTGGTTACTGCTGTGGGGAATTACCCAAGGTCTAGGAGTTATTGTTACTCCCATAATTCAAGAATTAGCCAAAGAAGGTGCGAAAGACTTTGCTAAAGATTTCTTTAAAGACTCCTTAAAAAAAGTTTTTTTTAGCGAAAAAGATCCCCGACAGATTGCAGCTGGTAAAGCCATCAAAGAATTTTTACAATTAGTCCAACAGCAACTAAAAGTTAGGTGCAAACTTACCGAATCGGAGATTAAACAATATACCCCAGTAATAAAAGAATTTATCAATGATAAAACAATTAAATCTATACTAGGGCAAGCTTTTGATTTAGATTGTGAATCTCTAGATGCTCAAACCCTCCAAAACACTTGGAACAAATTACAATTAAAACCACTACCAGACAAATTCAACTGGGAAAGCGTCACCGCACAATATTTACCCAAAGTCCAAGAAATACTCTTTGATTCCCAAGATTTAAGAGAAATCCTTAACTCTCAAAACCTCAAAAGTATTGCAGATAACACACAAGAACTAGCCGGAATTATCCCAGGATTTGACCTAATTGGCTATCAAGAAACAATCAGAGAAACATATGGCAACCTCAAATTAGAAAGTTTAGATACAAGTGGCTATGCTTATAACGAATTAAAACTCTGGCGCATATTTATCGCTCAAAACGTGCGAGAAGTTCACCAAGTCTTACCCCAAATTTACGAACTCCCAAAAGAACACTTGAGACAATTAAGAGAAAGTGACCAAATAGAAGCAGAAATTAACCTGCAAGAATTAGAAAAGTACAAAAAATCTTACTTTGATCAACCCATTCGCTCAGTTTTAGACATCATCAACCAAAAGCAAAATCATAAATATTTAGTAATTTTAGGTGATCCTGGTTCTGGAAAATCAAGTCTATTACAATTTTTAGCCTTAAACTGGGCAGAATCACCATTAGATAATATCATTTCTCAACCAATACCCCTACTAATTGAATTACGTACCTATGTACGCAATCGAGAAGAAGGACATTGTAAAAACTTCCTCGAATTTTCCCATCAATGTAGCGGTGCAATTCATCATTTAAACCAACATCAACTACATGAACAACTCAAAGCCGGTAAAGTTTTAGTCATGTTTGATGGTTTAGATGAAATTTTTGATTTAGGACAGCGCGAAGATGTCATTACAGACATTCACCGCTTCACTAACGAATATCCCCAAGTGCAAGTAATTGTTACTTCGCGCATCATTGGTTATAAACCGCAACGCTTACGAGATGCCGAATTTAGGCATTTTATGCTACAAGATTTAGACAAAGAACAAATACAAGATTTTGTCAACCGTTGGCATGATTTAACATTTAATGACCAAGCCGATAAAATCAGAAAAAAAGAAAGGTTAGAACGGGCATTATATACCTCAAAAGCCATCAAAGAATTAGCCGGAAATCCCCTTCTATTAACCATGATGGCGATTTTAAACCGACATCAAGAACTACCCAGAGACAGAGCAGAATTATATTACCAAGCCTCACGAGTTTTGCTGCATCAATGGGATGTAGAACGGGCATTAATTGAAGATTCTCGATTAGACCCCAAAACCATTGATTATCGAGATAAACAAGCAATGTTACGTCAAGTTGCCTACCAAATGCAGGCAAATGAAAAAAGTTTAGTCGGTAATAGTAATATTATTAAAGTCAATGATTTAGAAAGAATATTAACTGATTACCTCAAAACTATAGAGATTGACAAACCAAGAGAAGCAGCGCGAGTGATGATTAACCAATTAAGAACTCGCAACTTTATATTATGCTCTTTAGGTGCAGATTACTATGCTTTTGTGCATCGAACATTTTTAGAATATTTCTGTGCATGGTCATTTGTCTGGCAATTTAAAGAAACCCAAACCTTAACAATTGAACAATTAAAAACCGAGGTTTTTGGTAAACATTGGCATGATGAAAAATGGCATGAAGTTTTACGCTTGATTGCGGGAATGATTGAACCCAAATTTACAGGAGAAATTATTGATTATTTAATTTCGGAAAATGGAGTACAAACCGATTTTCAAAATTTATTTTTAGCATCTGAATTACTTTTAGAAGTGAGGAAATTATCTGATATTGAAACGACTGCTCATAGAATATTTCAATATTTAAAAGAATTGAGCGGGTATATACAAATTGAACTTTTTGAAAATTCATCTCATTCCACTAGTAGAGTTGCTTCCAATGCAATATCAGCAATAGTTAGAATTTGGAAAGATGATAAAAGCATTTTATTTTGGCTAAAAACTATCATCAATTCTGATGCAGATGGAATGATACGAAAAGCAGCTTTACGAGAACTAGCAAGTGGTTGGAAAGATGACCATGATACCCTACCATTGCTCAAATATCTTATTGCATCTGATGAGGATGAATGGGTACAAAGTGCAGCATTGGAAGAATTAGCAAGCGGTTGGAAAGATGATTGTGATACTTTCCCCCTGCTGAAATCACTTGCTATCTCAGGTCGTAATAATTCAATATGTAGAGTAAGTATTGAAGCCTTAAGTAAGGGATGGAAAGATGATCCTGATACTTTAACTTTGCTGAAAAGAATAATTCAGTCTGATCAAGACCGTTGGGTGCGACAAGTAGCTGTAAGAGAATTAGCTAATGTATGGAAAGATGATCCTGATACCTTAACTTTTTTGCGAAAAATAGCTCAATCTGATAACGACTATTGGTTGCGACAAGTAGCTGTAAAAGAATTGGCTAGTAGATGGGAAGATGATCCTGATAGCTTAAATCTACTGCAAAACCTATTCCAATCTGATCAAAATGGAATGGTACGAGCAGCAGTAGTAGAAAAATTAGCTAAACTTAATAAACATAACTTTGATACTTTGCTTTGGCTTAAAACTATTATTTGCTCGGATAAAGATGGATGGGTACAAAGAGCAGCAATATTAGCTTTATGTGAGATATGGAAAGATGAACCCGACGTTCTAAGTATTCTTAAACAAAGTACTCAGCGTGATAAAGATAGCTGGTTGCGAAAAGCAGCTATTAAAGAATTAGCCAAGGGGTGGAAAGATGACCCTGATACTTTAACTATGCTTAAATCTATCGCTCAGTCTGATGAAGAATACGAATTAAGACAAATTGCAATACAAGAGGTAGCAAAAGGTTGGAAAGATGAATCTGATATTCTAACTATACTTAAATCTATTGTTCAATCTGACAAGATTTCACAAGTACGACAAGTGGCAATGCAAGAGTTAGTCAAGGGCTGGAAAAATGAACTTGAGACTTTAAATATCATCAAACACCTTGCTCAATTTGATGATAGTCAGTATGTAAGACAAGCAGGTTTACAAGAGTTAGCTAAGGCTTGGAGGGATGCGCCTGGAATGTTTAATTTTTTATCTGATCGGTTCAAAAACGATATTTTTAAAAGTGATAGAGTGAGGGGATATAACCTCCGTCAGATAACTCTTGATCTATTAATCAAGCAGTACTTTGAACATCCCGATATGATAATGCTATTGTGCGACATAGTAGAAAATGACCCAGATGAAAAAGTGCGCGAATTTGCTCAGAAAAAATTGGCAGAATTAGAAAAACAAAAATAAAAATTGTAGGGTAAGTTCTTGAAGTAACTTATCCTACTGGCGTGACAAAGCTAAAATATGGCAATAGAATGTTTGTAGGATGCGTCCCTCGACGCATCAGAAAAAAGGCAGCATTATCCATCTTCGTGCGTTAGGGAACGCACACTACTAATGCACAAATTTAGGCTGTCCATGCCACTACGATAAAATAAAAAGAAAAAGGATGGAATATGAATACATCTGTCAAGACAGCGAAAGTTTATGACGAATTTATCGATTTTATCGCTGCGGGGACTACTCCCCAAAGTATGATTGATTTTCACCTTTCGGAAACAGCACAAGAACGGTTAGAAGATTTAATCTATGGTGCTAAAAATAATGAACTGACACAGGAAGAAAAACAAGAGTTAGATTATTTCTTGATGTTAGAACATATTATCACACTAGCTAAAGCTAAAGCCTATATGCACATTCAGGAAGAAGGTAAATAAAGTGTCTCGAACTTACATTAATGCAGAATTGCGGCGTTTTATAATTGAACGCGCTGGTAATATTTGTGAATATTGCCTAATTTCCGCCAAAGATAGAGCATCTGGGTGTCAAGTTGATCATATAATTAGTATTAAACATGGCGGTTCTACTACGGCTGAGAATTTATGTTATGCTTGTGTTTTCTGTAACTTGCAAAAAGGTACTGATTTAGGTTCTATTAATTGGCGAAACGGTGAACTGGTGAGATTTTATAACCCGCGTCGTGATTTTTGGGGTGAACATTTTCAACTTGATGAGGCGATAATTCAACCACTAACAGATATTGGTGAAGTTACGGTGCGTATTTTTAATTTTAATAATCAGGAGCGAGTTTTAGAAAGGCAGTATTTAATAGCTGTGGGTAAGTATCCGCCACCTTCAGCACAAAGCAGAATGAATAAGTGAATATATTGAATTAATGTCCTAGAAACAAAGTGATTGCTATAAAAGCTATGCCAAATGTTACACCAAATAACCAATTATCAAGACGCTGCTGGTTTCTAATTTGAATTTGGAATCTAGATTTTATATCTCGATAATTATATTCAAAATTTTCTCGTAGGCGTTCCATTTCTCCGCGTAACTCCCAAATATAATTATCTGATCTGTCTCTTGTGTTATCTATATAATTTTGCATTTTTTGCAATGCTTCTTTATTATTCTTTACCTCTAATGCTAAACTAGATATTTCTGAGTTCATTGTATCCAAATGAGCTTCAATCCTCAAAATTTGCTCTATTTCTGTTTGCAATTCGCTTACTCTTTGTAGTCTGTTTTCTAAATTTTGTGCTAGTTCTGTAATTGCTTGTTTATCTCTCTCTACTTGAGATAGTAGTTGTTGTGACGAATCAACCTCTTGAGCAAGTGGCTGGTTATGCTTTAATAAGCCTTGATCTATTTGAGTAACCTGTATTTGAATTTCATTTAACCTAGTGAGAACAGAATTAAATTCTTGATGTAAACAATGCAAATTTTCTCTACGGGGGATTTCTGATATTTTTTGGATAATGTTATTGTGAATATTACATATTTCCCAATAAAATCTTTGAATATTATCGTCAATTTCTTGGTTTCTAGCAGTAATTTCGGCAATTTCTAATCTAATTAAATCTGCTCTCCCTACTTGCAGTTCTACAGATGAGTTAATTTCTTCAGTTTTTATTAAAACTTCTTCCGCTTGAGTAATAACAATAGAAATATTTTGGAAGATGTGATAAATTTGTTCTATCATTTCAAGGTTTGTGTATTGTCTCATATGTAAATACCTCCATAGCTGAGAGGTTGTGTTTCCACCAGAACTATATAAATTAGTTATTCTTATTGAGATGTCACTAACTGATACAGAAATTATGCATTTGCTCATCCATTTTGTTGTATCAATCCTTATCTAGTCTGCCTAGACACTTTTTTGCTGGTAAACAGCTAAGATCAAAGTGTTTATCTACTTTTTTTGATTCAAGTTTTGGCTACTACATCTTGTCCTCGTTGCCATCAACTGATTGATAGCAAGGCGATTACTTGCCCACGTTGCCGTCTAACTCTCAAAGCCTATGGACATCCGGGTATTCCCTTGCATCGTGCTACTGACAAAAGTTACTTATGTGACAGTTGTACTTATAATGCAGATGATACTTGTAACTTTCCTCAACGTCCCTATGCTAAAGAATGTACTCTTTATGAAAATGTGCAAGAAAGAAAATTAGAAGAACAACAACAAATTAATGCACAAAGTTTTGTTGTCACAGCAAAAGATTGGCTGAAACGCCATCAATTTTTAGTGTTACTAATGGCATTGTTGTTTATTTGTTTTCTGATTGCCGTATCAACTTCTTAAATATTAGTAAATTAGGGGTTGATAAAATGAGTAAATTATAATTATCACTTGCTAAAAGTCTCATCTACTCCTCAATTTTTACTCTGCAATATGGGTGAAAATTTGAGGAGAAATTTGGCAAAAATAATGCTAATACTAGCACTGCCATTTCCCGGTGAAAAGACTATATTAGGTTGAGTTGAAAATGGCTGTAATAGAGAAATTATCTAGTTAAGGTTTTGGTCAGTTCCAATTAGGGAAAGCTGAAAAAATGTGGAAACAAGCATAGATAAGGATTACAGAGTTTTTGAGGCTCAAAAAGTGCAAGGTTTTTGCTAGGAGGGGTTTAAAAACCCTGCATTTTGGTCTGACGGATAGGGAAATTTACGCTTAACAAATATTTGAAACTGTTCCCTGTTAAGAGTTCCCTGTTCCCTGCCCTCACCAATAACTTATTCAGCAAGCC
>DATGXQ010000297.1:0-2955 GCA_035298905.1 Nostocaceae cyanobacterium
GAAATGTCGAGCTTTGAGGTGAAGTTTTCGTCCTGTTGGGGTGGAAATTCCGAGCTTTAGGGTGGAAATGTCGAGCTTTGAGGTGAAGTTTTCGTCTTCCGAACACCAACCATTAACAGAAAAACAAAACTATATTAGCTCACTACAGTGCATCTTAACGAAAAGGGATATAAATCTGCGTTACACCACAGTGAGGATATGAAAACAAAGTTACTACAGGAATTAGAGCAAGTAAATCTGCGTTTGAAATCTGCAAAGACCAAAGTAACAATTCGAGAATCAAATGGAAGTCTGCAATTAAGAGCTACCTTACCCATTAAACCCGGAGACAAAGACATCAACGGAAATGGTAGGAAACAATATAACATTAGTTTAAGTATTCCTGCCAATTTGGAGGGACTGAAAACGGCTGAAGAGGAAGCTTACGAATTAGGTAAATTAATTGCTAGGAAAATCTTTGAGTGGAATGATAAATATTTAGGTAACGAAGCCATTAAAAAAGACTTTAAAACTATCGGAGAGTTATTAGAACAATTTGAAACAGAATATTTTAAAACTCATAAACGCACCACCAAAAGCGAACATACATTTTTTTATTACTTTTCCCGCACCAAACGTTTTACTAACCCTCAAGATTTAGCTACTCCTGCAAACTTGATTAATGCTATTGAAAAAATTGATCAAGAATGGTCAAAATACAACGCAGCGAGAGCCATTGCCGCATTTTGCCAGACCTTTAAAATCGAAATAGATTTATCAAAATATTCTAAAATGCCTGAGCAAAACTCTCGCAATATTCCTACAGATGCGGAAATAGTCGCGGGATTTTACAAATTTGTAGATTATCTCAATTATCGGGGTAATCAAGTTAATGAAAACGTCAAAGATAGCTGGCAACTTTGGCGCTGGACTTATGGAATGTTAGCCGTTTTTGGCTTACGTCCCAGAGAACTATTTATTAATCCTGATATTGATTGGTGGTTAAGTCAAGAAAACATTGATTTAACTTGGAAAGTGCATAAAGATTGTAAAACCGGAGAAAGAGAAGCCTTACCTTTACATAAACATTGGGTTGAGGAATTTGATTTAAGAAATGCCAAGTATTTAGAAATGTTAGCGACAGCGATTAATAAAAAAGATAAAAATAATCATGCAGACATAACAGCCTTAACCCAGCGAGTTAGTTGGTGGTTTCGCAAAATCGGCTTAGACTTCAAACCCTATGATTTACGTCACGCTTGGGCCATTCGATCGCACATTTTAGGAATCCCCATCAAAGCCGCAGCAGACAACTTAGGTCATAGCGTCCAAGTCCACACCCAAACCTATCAGCGCTGGTTCTCCCTAGACATGCGAAAATTAGCAATAAATCAAGCCTTGAGTAAACGGAATGAAATTGAGATGATTAAAGATGAGAATGTAAAATTAAGAATAGAGAATGAAAAGTTAAAAATAGAACTGGAAAAATTGAGAATAGAAATGATTTATAAAAAAAGTTAAGAGTGAAGTTTAGGTTATTGTAAGAATATATCAAAAAACACATTTCCAGCAATGACCAACCAACCCAACTCAGATTATGACAGCGCATGGAAAGAAGCCATAACCGTTTATCTTGAATCATTCATAGAATACTGTTTTTTTGAAGTTTATAAGGATGTATATTTATAATCATCGCCTATTCGATCGCTATCGGCTCAAAGTTTTTAGTTTTGCAGTTTTAGGAGATGATAACCCCAATTGGAGACCAACATCTTATAGTTATAGTCAGTGGGGGTTTGAAACTCACCTCAACTTTCCCAGCGTCAAACTATTAGATTATACCAATGACACCCTAGAACAAAGCAATAACCCCTTTGCTATAATTATCATGGCACATTTGCAAACCCAAGCGACTCAAGGCAATTCACAACAGAGATTTCAGTTAAAATTAAATCTAGTGAGACGACTTTATGACTTGGGTTATACCGGAGAAATGATTCGTCAATTATTCCGGTTTATTGAATGGATGATGACATTACCCGAAATACTGCAATCTGAGTTCAAGACAGAATTAAAACGTTATGAGGAGGGAAAAAGTATGCCTTTTCTGACCAGCTTTGAACGCGATGGAATTATGCAAGGAAGCTTGCAAGCCACTCGTGAAAATATCATTGAAGTTCTAGAAACAAGATTTGGCAATTTACCAGAACAATTGAAAAATCAAATTAATGTTCTCAATGATTTGCAAATGCTAAAAAGTCTCCATAAACAAGCAATTACAATTGCTTCATTAGAGGATTTTGAACAGCTACTAGCACCAAGTCAAGGAGAAAATTAATCTACTGGGTTGGGTGAATAAAACCCAACCTTAAATATTAGCCAATGATTCCGGTTTATTGAGTAAATAATGATATTATGAAGTTGAGGTAATTAAGTATGAGAATTTGGTTTTGAAGATCGCGAATTAAAAGTTGAAGATAGAGGTGGAGAAGTTGAGGATGGAGGTGGTTGATAAACGGAGTTGATTTTTGTTAAGGGATAATTAGATTAGTTGGTGATGTAGTATAATTTGATATCATCCAAGATAGTGTGTCTATTTATAGGAGGAAAGAGTATGCCACAATCAGCTTCAGGCTCTCAACAAAATCTTGCTCAAAAAATTGTCAAGTGGAAAGCCGGGTTGGCTGACTTGGGACGACGGAATCCTCTAATCAAGTTTCGGCAAGATAATCCTCGAACTTTAGAAATTCTGACAGAACAACCAAATGTTCTCTTCACAAAGCTAACAAAAGAGAAAAAAACGCTTCATTTTCTCATGATTGATGACGAAGAACAAGATATTATCCAGTTGAAAAATAATCAAGAATTACCAGCAGGAAAAAATTCTCTCGAATTAATTACTCGTCAAACAGGAAATGAGCAACTAAAACGTCTAAATAAATTACGTCTTGAGGCGCGACGATCATTTGAGGAACG
>DATGXQ010000298.1:0-6528 GCA_035298905.1 Nostocaceae cyanobacterium
TGGCCAGATGTCAATGAGTTGTCAAAATATTTAACATTACCAAAAAGAGGGAGATATTGCAGGTCATAGGTGTAAACTTAAGCCCTAACGAATAGAATTCGTGGCTACACAGGCCAAGTCCGCCTACGCGGACTAATTAAAAATCAAGGTTTTGAAACCCACGCAGGTGGGTTTTGCCTGTGTAGACGCGATTTCTAACCGCCCATTTTTCGTTAAGTTTACACTGGTGGCTGTGGATATACCCGACTTGATGACCTAATTATCTTACATACAGCAGATTTCAGGTAAATGAGGTACAAACTGAACTGAAAACTCAGACAAGAAGCGGCTTTTCCTCCTGCCTCTTGCTGTAATTACTAATTGCAATTTGGGTTACTGCCGGGTGTAGCATCAGGATAGAAGGTACGCACCCCACCTTCTCTTCTGACAAATACAGCTTTAAAAGTTTTACCATCATCTGTGACTGTTAAATGGCAAACTTGGTTCGTAGTAGAAGTATTGGGATTATTTTTATAACCTAAAGTGGCGATAGACAAAATTTCTTCTGCATTCAAAGTATAGGGATATCCCTTAATAGAAGATTGAGCAGTGCCACTACCAACTTTCATAATTACGCCCATAGTGTAAACTGCATCAGGAATTACTTCTTCATTGGCTGTATTATTTGCCAGTCTGCCAGCCAAACCATCATTTTGTAGTTGTATATAACGCCCAACAAAGTGTAAGCCACCTATAGAACCGCCTTGTACTGGTTCACCACAAAATACATGATCAAAACCTTCGACATTAAACCAAATATCAGTTAAATCAGTTAGGAAATCGGCATCAGAAGTGCGACCAGATTTGATAAATCCTCCTACATAACTTTTAATATTTGCTAGTACAGTCGGGTTATTATTCATCATGGTCTGGAAATTGGTTCTACTCACATTTGTACCAGGAGAACTGCAAAGGTTAACTACATCTGTATCAAAGCTATTTAGGGTTGGTGCAACTGGTGTAACGTCAGCAGGACTACCATAAGCTAATCCAGAGATGGGATTATTGATATTATCAAAAAATGGCACAGAACCCGCAGGAAGGGAAGAAGAACCACCAGAACTAGAACCGTAATCAGTAATTTCAATATCATCAATATTCAGTCTGTTAGCACTACCATCTGTTTTCCTTACTTCACAGCGAACTGTTCCAGAAATATTAGGGGTAAAAGTTGCTGTGGTTAATGTGGTAGAATTAGTACTAATGGATGAGCCTATTTGTGTCCAAGAAGAACCACTATTAGTAGAACACCATAAGCCCCAAGTGCTATTACTATCAGAACCAAATTTTGCATGTTTGATTGTAATTGTACCTGCGCCTGTGCTGCGATTAAATGTCATCGATACTTTGCCAGAATTGCGGATTCTAGCCGATTGAGTGCCAGTTTTTCTATCAGTTGATAAATTCCCAATCAGGGCTTCATCAAAATACCAAACACCTGAACTCAGAGTAACATTACCAGCAGCATAAGCACCTTTTGTACCTGATTCAAATCCTTCGGAAAGTGTGGCGGCTTGAGCTGAAAAGCTAATCAAAGAAAAAGCGAAGATAGTTCCGCTTGTAATCTGTAAGAATGAACGTAGTTTAAACATACTTGCTTAAGAGATTTGATTGATACTAAATCCTCATTTCAAACCCCCCTTTCGCCCTAACGACTAGAAGTCGCGGCTACACAAGCAAAGTCCGCCTGCGCGGACTAATCCAGGAAAAGGGGGTAACAAAACAGGATTTGGTATGAGGAGTAAAGGTAATAAGTATTCAGAGTTGATGATTAAAAACAGCTTTAATCAGCCTTTGATTACTGATTACCTGGCTTATCCTACAGGAAACTTAGCAAGGATGTCTTGTTAACTAGAATACAAATAAAATTAAGTTTTACGTAAGCGATCGCGCAGAAAAATCCATTCATCCTCATCTTGAAACCAGAGTGTACCCAAATGAGTGTCTACTGCTGGCTTGGCGCGATCGCTACTGACAATCACTACACCTGTATCAAAGGTAGCATCTATAAGCGAGTTCCAGGTGCTGATCATACTTTCACTATAAGGATGGAATATACAGCAGATTTCAAGTACATGAGGTACAAATTGAAAATCGCAACTCTCTCCACCAAGCGGCTTTCACTTCTGTTACAAACTTTCTTCTGGTGGTTGGATTTCACACACTAATTCATAAACAACAGTTGTGGGTGGTTGAGCAAATAAAGGAGCCATTTTTTTTAAAATGTTTTGATACACCTCATTTTCATTAGCTGCCATATCTTCTACACTCTCCCAAAAAATTACAGAAATACCCCTATCTGTGCCGGGTTCTTGTAGGAGATATGCACCTTTAAAACCAGTTGTATAAGTTGCCACTGCTTCTTCATAGATTTCTTTGGCAGCTGCAAATTTACCCGGTTTAAATTCACCAATAGCAATATGAGCAAATTTATGTCTCAGAAAATCTTGAAATTCCATAAAATATTTACTCCTGGGTTGAGTGCTGTTTACCAAAGCTAATGGATGATATTTTGGCTCTGGACAAAAAAGGAATTTTGCTATAATTTACAACTTTGTTTTTTACCTGTTGAAAACTTCAGTTTGCTGATTTTTCTGCCAGTAAGTATGCTCCAGGTAGTTATTTATAGATGCCAGTTGTTAGCTAATATAGCATTCCTATTTGAGTTATGAACTGATAGGCACTTAGGCAGTGATGAGAATCAAGATTGAAAGTAGGGACACGGCATTAGAAACATTGTTGTCAAATAGAAATCTCAGCTATGCCGTGTCCCCACCTCGATCAGGTTAGGCTTGTGCCATTGGGTTTGTTCACGTTTCATTTAGGATTGCTATATTTCCCTTGTCTACAAAATACGACAATGGGTATCACCTTTGAGCATTAGTAATTCAAAAATAATCAAAATTTAAGATTTAGCTGTGGTGAGTTTGGTAAATGCAATGGGGGATGAGGGGCAGGGGGCAGGGAAGCAGGGGGCAGAGGGGAAGGTTTACGGGTTTTCTTGACATTAAAACTACAACAGCTTAACTAGCTGAGAGTTATAAGTAAGTAATCTTTATGACTAAGTAAAGAATTGGGGCGATCGCAACTCCCGCCATGATTTGGAGTTGATAAACAATATGCTATTAAAATTACTCTAACCATCAATTAGACTAATATCTAGTCCAGAACAGATCATTAGTCTATAATTTAGCAATACAATATATTTACGCGGACAACATCTAATCACCTTACCATTTAAGGGATTAACCAAGCCCTTGCACCAGGCTGGTCGAAATTGACATAACACTTCTCAAAAATCAATAATCGAGAAAAGTGCAAATTTTGATTGCATAAGTCTAATTACACTGCTCTGATGTCAGGAATTGAATTAACATTGACCAATTAACTATGCGATTCAACGAGCAGCTGATCAATCTACCGCATTTGGATCAAGTGATCGATCGTTCTCCCTTAACTATTAACCCTGATAGTGATGTAGTCGATGCTATCATCTTGATGAATCAAGAACAAAGTAAAAGTTTAGCACTTACTGGCGATCGCTCACTGTTTCTCACTCCTACATCTCATCCACAAGTAGAGAGTTTTGTGTTGGTGGTGGAGGCTAGACAACTTCTAGGAATATTTTCTGCCACAGATGTACTCAGATTAATAGCTTTAGGAATGGACATCAAGGGCGTAAAAGTAGCCCAGGTGATGAAAAGTCCTGCTGTGACTATGATTTATGAAGATGGCGAAAATATTTTAACAGCTTGGTCATTATTGCAGCAACACCGAACTCACTATTTACCAATTCTAGACACAGCAGGGCTGTTGCTAGGTGTGATCAAAGAAACTAGATTACTAGCAGCCCTGGATATCATGAAAATCAAGGCTCTGGTTGCCACCTTGGAACAAAATGTACCACCACCAAGCAATAAATTCCCATCGGCTCATCAGCAAATTGAATTCATTGGCGCTCAAACTCGCAATAATCTAAGACAATTGGAGGAGGAGCAATCTACTGAGTTAATGCAATTTAATCAGGAATTCCAGCAAACTCTGGAAGAATTACAAGTGGTAGAAGAGGAGCTGCGGCAACAAAACGAACAGCTGCTCATTGCCCATGAAATCGCGGAATTAGAGCGTCAAAGGTATCGAGATTTATTTGAATTTGCACCAGACGGTTACTTAGTTACCAATACTTCCGGGATAATTGAGGAGGCTAATCAAGCAGCATCTCGTTTATTATCTATTCCCCAGCAACATCTGATTGGTCTACCTTTAGCTTTATTTATTGCCCCACCAGAGAATTTAACCTTTGCTTCCCAGCTGCGAAATTGGCAAAAACTGCAAAATTGGGAAATATCTATCCAGCCCAGACAAGGGAAAGCTTTCCCAGCTAGTGTGAGGGTAGCTCCTGTATGTGATGCCCAAGGTGAACAGAGTGGTTGGCGTTGGTTACTGTGTGATATTAGCCAACGTAAACAAATAGAGTCGGCACTAAGAGAAGCAACTGATGATTTAGAACACAGAATCGGAGAACGTACGGCACAACTGTTAATTACTAATCAGAGGTTGCAACAAGAAATTATTGAGCGTCAACGGGTAGAGGAAGCACTAAGGCAAAGTGAACAACTCTATCGCCAGTTAGTAGAATGTCAATCTGAGTTAATTTTGCGGGCAGACTTACAAGGGCGGTTAATTTTTGCTAACCAGGCTTTTTGTCAAACATTTGGCTTGAAGTTGGAAGAATTTCGTGTTCAGTCGGTGTGGCAATTTGCTCATCCTGATGATTTGAGCGCGATATTAAATTCTATTGCGACTTTAGCAAATTCATCTTGTCAGTTAAGTAATGGTGAAATTAGAGCAATTACAGTTAATGGTGTACGGTGGCTGCAATGGAATGTGGCCAAGATTGAAGATGAAACCGGAAAAGTGGTAGAAATTCAAGCCGTAGGTAGAGATATCACAGAACAAAAACAGACAGCAGAAGCTTTGCAAAAAAGTGAAGAGAAATTCCGGCATTTTGCGGAAAATACTAATGTTGTGATGTGGATTGATGACCCAAACACGAATCATAATATTTATGTCAATCCAGCCTATGAGAAGATTTGGGGTCGTTCTTGCCAAAGTTTGCAGGACAAACCAGATAGTTGGGTAGAAGCAATACATCCAGAAGACCGCGATCGCGTCTTGTCCACTTTAGAACAGTTAAAACAAGGTCAATCCACAGATGTAGAGTATCGGATTATTCGACCTGATGGGACATTGCGCTGGATTTGGGATCGGGGCTTTGTTATGCCGGGTGAACAGGAAGGAGTCCATCTTTGTGGTGGTATTGCTGAAGATATTACTGAACGAAAACAGATAGAAGAGTCTTTGCGGGAGAGTGAAACCAGACTCACATTAGCTCTAGAAGCTGGTCAAATGGGAATTTGGGATTGGAATTTATTAACTGGTGAAGCAGTCTGGTCTGATAATATGCCACCCCTTTACGGTTTACCCTATGGTTCTATCTCGATTGGTCATGAGGAATTTATTAATCTTATTCACCCAGAAGATCGGGAATTAGTGCTAAGTGCTGAGGCTAATTCCATGACACAAGGTTATCCCCACACTCAAGAGTATCGAGTCATTTGGCCAGATGGCAGCGTACATTGGTTATTAGCAAAAGGTCAAACCTACTATGACCAAGATAATCGAGCTATTCGCATGATTGGTGTCACTAGAGATATTAGTGAACGGCAAGCTGCACTTCACGAACGTCAACTAGTAGAAAAGGCACTGCGGGAAAGTGAAGAACGCTATCGTTCAGTAGTTGCCGCTTTGCGTGAGGGAATTATTCTGGCAGATGCCCAAGGTAACATTATTACTTGTAATGCTAGTGCTGAGAAAATTTTAGGGATCAGCAGCGCAGAAATAATTGGCCATAATCTTTATCACTCCGACTGGCAGACAATTTATGAAGATGGTTCACCTTTCCACAAGGAAAATTATCCGGGAATTGTCACTTTACAGACTGGCCAACCTTGCTCAAATGTAGTGATGGGAATTTATCTAGCCAATGGTAAATTAACTTGGGTTTCTATGAATTCCCAGCCCCTATTTCGGGAAAATGAATCTCAGCACTATGCTGTGGTTGTTTCCTTTACAGATATGAGCGAACGCAAACAAGCAGAAGAGAAAATCCTGGAACAAGCAGCTTTATTAGATATCGCTACTAATGCCATTTTTGTCCAAGATTTCCGCAACCAAATTTTATTTTGGAATAAAGGAGCAGAGAGGTTATATGGTTGGCAAAGTTTAGAAGTAATCAATAAAAGTCCTAGAGAAATATTTTACTCGAAAAGCATACCCAAACTAGAAACAACAGCTTTAGAAAAAGTCATGGAGTCTGGGACTTGGCAAGGTGAGTTAAATAAACTGAATAAATCTGGTGAGGAAATTATTGTCGAAAGTCATTGGACATTAGTTAGAGATGATGCTGGTCAACCTAAATCTATCCTC
>DATGXQ010000299.1:0-5943 GCA_035298905.1 Nostocaceae cyanobacterium
CCTACAGACCAAGCCAGCGCCACATTAGTTCACAGAAAGGGGGTCTAATACCAATTCAAAATTCAAAATTCAAAATTCAAAATTAGGAAAGTAGGATTTTACAATGAAATCATCCTCATGCCTACAGACCAAGCCAGCGCCACATTAGTTCACAGAAAGGGGGTCTAAGGGGCGATCGCATGATCCCACTTCTTTGTTAAATTATTAAAGTCATCTATCCCCAGATGTATATTAAGTCGCAGCTTCCTAGACTGCGATTTTCTATTTTCCCCAACAGCAAATAAATTTAAACACCTGTAGACCGAATCTACAAGTGTCTAGAGTCGCATTTAACCAACCAATCAAGTATTTAAGCAATTTACCCAGTTATCTAGGCTGGATAATTTCAAAGCGATATTCAGTGCCAATTTTTAATTTATTGGTATTGTAGCGGGGAGACTGCAACAAAGAGGTATCATAGGGGTTTGGTAAATCTGGAGTGCGAAGATAGGGGTCATTGGTCGATTGTTGAGCTAACATATCACGATAGACACCATTGACCAATTCAGCATCAGCCGCAATTTCATTTTCTGGAAAACTATCTCTGTAGCTTTTACCCGTTCCTACTAAGGAATCTAGGGTTCTTTGGGGGCTACCATTTTCATAGAAGTTGCGATCGTGCCGAAAGTAAGCATTTTCTATTGTTTCCGCAGGTGTTTGATAAACTGGTGTTGGTGTGTCCGCAGATGCAACACTAGGAAAAGCAACACTCGCAGCCAGTAGTACCAATAATCCACCGCCGGCTTTAAATTTTATACCCATGTTTCCTACTCCTCAAATTTTTGGGTAAATTTTGGTAAATCTTAACTTATGCTTATTTAGCAGAACTTGAACAAGTTCAACCATTGGTTTAGCACAAATTTTTACCTGTTGTAATGACTTATTCTACTCAAACCCCTAACCACATAGATATTTGGGCAACTACCACAGATTTAACTACCTTGCGTCAGAAGTTACTAGACTTATTTTGCCAAGTCGCTTATCAAGAAGGTGATTTTGTTCTCTCTTCTGGGCAGCGTAGTTCTTACTATATTAATGGTAAACAGGTAACACTCCACCCCCAAGGTGCATTAGCTATAGGTAGATTAATATTACCCTTACTAGCCGCAGATACCCAGGCAGTAGCGGGTTTAACCTTGGGTGCTGACCCCATTGTCTCAGCAGTAAGTGTAGTTTCTGTCTATGAACAGCGACCAACTACAGCCTTAATTATTCGTAAAGAAGCCAAAGGTCACGGAACTAAAGCTTACATTGAAGGCCCCAATTTACCAGCAGGTGCAAAAGTAGTAGTTTTAGAAGATGTTGTCACTACTGGACAGTCAGCATTAAAAGCCGTGGAACGTTTAAGGGCAGCAGGTTACACCGTAGAGACTGTAATAGCTTTAGTGGATAGATTGCAAGGGGGAGCAGAGTTATATCAGTCCGCAGGTTTGCAGTTTACAGCCTTATTTTCTATTCGGGATCTTCAAGAGCGATATCGACAACTTGCCAGTTGAGTTGTCATCTCACGTACAAAACCCTTGTAGAGACGTTCCACGGAATGTCTCTACATCTTGAATTTTGAATTTTGAATTTTGAATTTTGAATTTTGAATTTTGAATTTTGAATTACAGTCCCAAGTCTACCGCGATACGATGAGCGCAAGCAAAGCCAGAAAAAGCCACCGCGTTTAAACCCTGACTGGGAAAAGTGCTATCCCCCACACAATACAACCCAGGAATAGCAGTACGATTGAAAGGCATTCCCAACAACCCCCTCAACTTTTTCCGGGGTATTGGCCCATAAGTCCCATCTACACGACCTAAAAAGCGCCGATGGGTAATTGGTGTTCCCACTTCTAAATAATCTAACCCAGCATCTAAACCAGGAAAAATCTGTTCTAATCTTTCAATAATTCTATCTGCTGCTGCTTCCTTTTTAGCTTGGTAATCACTCGGTGTAAGCCCTTGCCAGTCGTCTATCCAGTGCGGTGTGAAGGCATGGATAATGTGGTATCCTGTTGGGGCTAAATCTGGATCAAGTAAGGTAGGAATAGACACAAAAATTGTCCCTTCTGGTAAGGTCATCTGCTGCCAGTCCGTGAGCAAAATATGATGACACTCTGTTCCTACTGGTAAAACTGAGGCTTTGACACCCAAATGTAAACTCAAAAAGCTAGGCGATTTTTCATAGCGTTGTTGCCACTTTTTCTCATTATCTGGCATCTGTTCTACAGGTAACAATTTCGTAAAAGTATCCCAGCGTGTAGCGTTAGATACTATTCTTTTAGCAAAGTAAACCTTGTTATTCGCTAATTTTACCCCTACTGCTCGACCCTGTTCGACAATGATTTTGCTGACCCTGGCTTTGTATTGAATCTCACCTCCAGCTTTTTCTAGACCCTCGACCAATTTTTGCGCTATTTGTCCTACTCCACCTTTGGGGTAGTTAACACCACCATAGTGTCGGTCAGAAAAAACCATCCCAGCATTAATCATTGGTGTCATTTCTGCTGGGACAACTGACCAGCAATAGCACTCGATGTCAATAAACTTTAACAACAGGGGGTCTTTGATGTATTTTCTGGCTACTTCCCCGACATTTAGGGGTAGATATTTAACCAGACCTAGACAAGCTAAAGGATGTTGAAAAAATACTCTTAATAAATATCTGGGTTCTTCTAGTGACAATAATTCAATTGTATTCAGGCAATTAAAAACTTTTTGACATTCGTTATAGAAGCGACGAATACCTTTTGCTTCATGGGGAAAGTAGGCGATCAGATTTTGCAAAAATTTTTCATAATTCGGCTCTACCTTAAGATTGAGATTATCAGGTAGATGATAGTGAATTTGTACAGGATCAGGAATTGTTTCTTGATGAACATTGACAGCATTTAAGGCACGAGTCAGTAAATTTGTAGTACCTTGTTTGCCAAAACCAAAAATCATCGATGCACCCACATCAAAGCGATAACCTTGACGTTGAAAATAACCTGCACTACCACCGGGAATTAAATAACGTTCCAGCACTAGGACTTTTGCTCCCTTTGCTGCTAATTGGGTGGCTGTGACTAAACCACCAATACCAGAGCCAATTACAATTACATCGTAGGAGGAATCAGGAAGCATAGGCAATTCAAAATTCAAAATTCAAAATTCAAAATTCAAAATCAAGAAGCGTTGCGAGTGTTCGCACAGCATCTCTAAAAGAAGAGAAGCGAAGCATTCTCAAAATTAAAAAAGGTTGATGGGTTTGTTGATACTAGAATAATTTATCAAATTTTCTAGCTAAAAATACTTTTAGGGTGCTAAATTATTGTTTTGTGATAATTCTTACTATAGCAATCTGATCTGAGTTGTGAACTGACTTGTGGAGAAAAGGGAACAGGGAACAGGGAACAGGGAACTGTTAGAATTCATAAATGATTTAGGATTGCTATAGAATGATTACTTTTTTATACGTGAGTTTGTTAATTCTAAATCTTAGAGGAGTAAATTTCGTGGCTTAGGTTGGACGTTTCGTCATTGCTATGGGGGTGCTGTTACCCAGCCATAAAAAGAGGGAAAAGCCTGCTGCTGCTGGCTCATCCCGTCTGCCGATCCTTTAAAGAGAGGAGAACACTATACAATAATATAACCTTGGTTGAGAATTGTTGTCAACTACTAATGAAAAAGATTATCAATAAGCTGGGCTGGAGACTCGGACGGAAAATGAACTACTTCCTGAGCCTCCAGCACATAAAACGCGCTTCATCTGCTGTTAGATGTAGTAAATCTGGGTGTAGCCTAGTGAAAAATTAAGATTTTGCAACAAATCAATAAAATAAGTTAAAATGATTCCCATGTTAGATATTTAACTACCTCCTATCCTCAATTTGACAACATGATGGATACTAGTTAACTTAATAATAACGAGCGTTCGATATAAATAACCGAGTTATCCTTGCCTATGCCGAAGATTGTTGACCATGAACAATACCGCAAAGAACTACTCGGTAAATGCTTCGATTTATTTGCCCAAAAGGGTTATGCTTCCATTACTATGCGGCAAATTGCTCAGGGTTTAAAGGTTTCTACAGGGACGTTGTATCATTATTTTCCCAGTAAGCAAGCATTATTTGAGCAACTGGTAGAAGAAATTAGTCAGCGAGATGTGATTACTGCTTTAGCCGAATTAGGAGGTAAGAAGAACATCACTGAGGCTATGGAAGCCTTGGGTAAATATCTAGTCAAAAATGAAGACTACTTAATAAATTGGACTTATATCTGGGTTGATTTTTATCAACATCAAGACTCAAAAGCGATGCTGAATAATAGCACTGTATTTAAACGTGCAAATAAAAGATATCAGCAAGCGGTCTGTGAATTTTTAAATAGCCAAAATCTAGTCATAGCTTCGTTTGTTTTAAGTTTTATCAATGGTTTAATCTTAGAAAAGTTATGGGGTGATGACAACATTGATTTTCTAGAACAATGTGCTTTATTAGGCAAAATGTTAACCGCTTATTTAAAACAAGAATCTAAGCTAGAGGTTAATCATTAAAGCCTTACAGCAGGGAACTCTTAACAGGGAACGGGGAACTCTTAACAGGGAACAGGAAGGTTGAAAGCCTCTTAGCATAAAGCTTTGTCCCTAAGATTTGTACCTCATTTGCCTGAAACCTGTTGTATTTACAAACAATACTTGATTTTAATTTCTGTAAGAATTCAGGAGTCAAGTTCAGGAATCAGAATAGTTACAGCAGAATTCAGGAGTCAGAAGTCAAAGCTGCTTGGTGTCTGAGATTCGATTTTCAATTTGTACCTCATGTACTTGAAATATGCTGTAAATTATCTTTAATTATAAATTCTGAATTCTGACTTCTGAATCCTGATTAATTTCTGTGTGAATAAACAAAAAATTTCTTGGGATGAGTGGACTAAAAACAGGGGTCAAAGAATGTTATTAAAACCGAGTAATAAAAATTTAATTGGTATTGTAGTAGCGGCTAGTGCAATTTCGGTGGGGATTATTATTTATGGAAGCTCACAATTACAACAGGTGAGCAAACCCTCATCTAATAAAGCCGTAGCCGCCCCTGAAATACTCAAAGTTAGTGCTTTAGGGCGAATAGAACCAGAAGCAAAAGTGATTAGTATAGCAGGGCCATTAACCTTGGATGGCGATCGCATCAAAGAAATTTTGGTCAAAGAGAGCGATCAAGTCAGAAGTGGACAACTCCTAGCCGTTTTAGACTCAGTAGACCGCCTAGAAAATTCCGTCCAAGAAGCAGAAACCCAAGTTGGTATTGCCAGGGCCAAACTTAGACAGGTACAAGCTGGAGCCAAATCAGGAGACATCCGCGCTCAACAAGCCACTGTACAGCGTATCCAAGCCCAATCTTCTGGTGATATCAGAGTACAACAAGAACTAATTGCCCGTCTAATAGCCCAATACGAAGGAGATAAAGCCGCCCAACAAGCCACCATTGACCGACTAACAGCAGAATACAATGTTGCCCAAGCAGAATACCAACGTTACCAACAGCTATATTCAGAGGGGGCAATCTCCAATTCTGTCATTGATAGTAAACGTTTAGCCCTAGAAACCTCCAAACAAGAATTAAAGGAGGCTAAAGCCGTACTCGATCGCATTAACTCCACCGCCAACAAACAACTAGCCGAAGCCAGAGTCGCACTCAACCGCATAGGTGCAACAGCTGACCAACAGATTAGTGAAGCCAAAGCCACCTTGAGCAGCGTGCGGGAAGTCCGGGGAGTAGATGTACAATTAGCACAGGCAGAATTGAAAAATGCACAAGCTAATTTAGAACGTACCAAAACCGAATTAGATAAAGCCTATATTCGCGCTCCTATTTCTGGAACTGTGATCAAAATTAACAAGCGCGTAGGAGAAAAAATTCCCATTGGGATGGGCGGGGGG
>DATGXQ010000300.1:0-4777 GCA_035298905.1 Nostocaceae cyanobacterium
TCCTATCTAGATAACCATTGGAGCGGTAGAATTACAGTCACCTTAACCACCGTTACACCTTTACTGATTCCTGATGCAGCCAAAGCACAAGGAACAGATCACAAAATTTATCCCATTCGATTAGATGCAGACGGTAAACCATATTTACCACCAACTTCGATTAAAGGAATGCTGCGATCGGCTTATGAAGCAGTGACTAATTCTCGATTATCAGTCTTTGTTAAACATGAAGATCGTTTAGCTTTTAGGATGTCTACCAAAAACGATCTTATTCCAGCTAGAGTTGAAAGCAGAAATAATCAATTAGTTTTAAGGCTAATGGAAGCATCAGGCTTATTAGGTAATACAGCTAGATTGTTACGTTATCAGAAAAGTAGTAATTTACGAGATAAAGGGGAGAGTAGAGAAGCACTTAAGTATGATAACTCAAACGAATTACCTCAACATGGAGATGCAGTTTGGGTCAGACTTAACAAAGGAATAGTAACAAGAATTAGGAAATGGGATGCAACTTATCCCGGAGAAGGTGAATGGCATAAAGGATGGGTATTAGTAACAGGTGCAAATATTAATGGTAAAAAATATGAGCGAGTATTTATTGAAAGAAATGACAATCAAACAATAACTATCACAGATAAAATTAAATCTCTTTGGAGAGAACTTATCAATAATTACCAAGAAACTCATATAAAAGATTTAGAAAAACGTCATAAAAATAACCAGATTCCAGAAGATTATCTTGGTTCTATACCAGGAAAAACTGCATGGTCACGACATATATATGAGGCTAGTGAATTAGAATTAAAAGAAGGAACTTTGTGTTATATTGAGCTTCAAAATGATAAAGTAACAGCCTTATTCCCCGTGTCTATTTCTCGACGACTATATAATGTATCTCCTGATGAATTATTAGACAAAAATCTCAAACCTGCAACAGACATTAATTCTCTTTCTCCCGCAGATAGAGTATTTGGCTGGGTTAATCAAAATGGTCAAGGTTCTTACAAGGGCAATTTGCGAATTCATTCAGTAGAGTGCAATTCGGATGATCCTATAGAATCATTTGCTGAGAATGGTTTTCCTCTAGCTATTCTAGGAGAACCTAAACCGCAACAGGCAAGATTTTATATTGCTAAAGACAACAAAGGTACACCAATTGATAAAGGAACTGCAAAAGAAGATACTTATCAAAACAATTATGGCTTAAGAGGACGCAAAGTGTATCCTCACCATCATAATTTACCTGCACAATACTGGAATAATCCTAGTGAAGACAGAACACAAATATTACAAGAAAGACACTTTCATCAAGAGTACCGCAGACCAAAAAATAGTAAGAATGTAGAACGGGATGATCAAAATCGTTCTATTACAGGTTGGGTAAAACCTAATACTACCTTTAATTTTAATATTGATGTAACTAACCTTTCAGATATTGAACTTGGTGCATTGCTTTGGTTATTATCTCTACCTGAAAATCATTATCATCGTTTAGGAGGTGGAAAACCATTAGGTTTTGGTAGTATCAAGTTAACCATTGATTGGGATAAAACGGATTTGCGTAAAGGAGAGAGTTGGCGCAACTTTTATTCTTCTTTAATTTCAATTTCTAATCCATCACCCAGGGAAGCAGAAACAACAATACAAACTTTTAAACATACCGTAGCCGAAGTTTATGGTAATGGTAAATTTTTTGAGGAAGTTCGTTTTATTCAAGCATTTTATTGTGTATGCCAAGGTTTTCAAGATAATAAACCTGTGCATTATCCAAGAAAACGTCAACAACCAGAACAAAATTTTGTTCCTCCTCATCCAGATGGAGAAGCTTTTAAATGGTTTATTGAAAACGAACGCACTGGTGGAGCTAAAGTTTCATTACCTGAACTTTGGAATGAAAGTGGTTTACCCCTATTACCTTAGTAAAAATTAAAGGAAAACAAAACAATGAGTAAAGTTAATATCATCACATTTCTAGGTGATCGCGGCGCACTACAAACTACCTACACTCATAATGGGAAAGAGTATATTGGCGGAGTTTTTGCAGAAGCTTTAAGACAATTTTGTGAATATGACACCATGTTAGTTTGCGTTACAGAAAAGGCCAGAGAAAATACTTGGCCTGTCTTAGAAGCTTTGGAAGATTCACGCATCAAACCGATAGATATTCCCACTGGTAGAAGTACTGAAGAAATGTGGCAAACATTTAAAATTATTGCCGAGCAAGTTAACGAAAATGATCATGTAATATTTGATATCACTCACGGACTACGGTCTTTACCCTTTCTTGTATTTTTATTCGCTGCTTACTTGAAAGCTGCTAAACATGTAGCTATTGATGCTATTTATTACGGTGCATTAGAGTTAGGTAACGCTAGAACAGGTTTACCTGCACCTGTAATTGATTTATCAGAATTTGTGGGAATGCTAGATTGGTTAACAGCAACAGACCAATTTATTCAAACAGGTGATGCCCAAAGACTAGCTAAACTTATTAATCCAGATGATAAAGGAAGTAATATAACCAAAAAAGCTGCAAATACACTATCAGAAGTATCTCTTGCCACACTGCTTTGTCAACCATTACAGTTAGCCAATAAAGCTCAAAGTCTTGAGTCTGATTTACTCAAAGCACAGGAACAATTGCAACTGACAGCACCACCGTTTGAAATGCTGCGCCAGCAAATCACTGACACATTTAACAATTTTATAGGCGACTTCCAGCAAGATACGAAAAAAGCATTAGAGGCACAGTTACGTTTAATTATCTGGTATCAGAGTAACAATCGTTTAATTGAGGCGATGAGTTTAGCTCGTGAGTGGTTAATAAACGCAGTAACTTATCGTCTTAGTTTACCATTTACTCTAAAAATTAGTACACGGGAAAAGCTAATCGCCAGAGCAATATCCGGTGTTGAAATGGTTAGCCGTGATGATCTTGCCGTTGAAGAACTAAATGAGTATGGCAGAATAATTCATGATACATGGAGTGAGAAGGATAATTTAATCCAATTATGGAATTCCCTACAACCTGTAAGGAATGGATTAGACCATGCTGGGCATCAAGATGGAGCAATGTCTGTTAGTAAAATTGTCAAAACTGCCAATGATAAAATCAAACCACTGCTGATTACTCTTGCAAAAATATGGGAACTTGAGAATTGTTATTAGTGTAGAGTCAAGATGGATAAGATGTGAAAATGTTAATATTAGATTTGTCTATCAGTGAAAACAAAACGTAACTACAGCACCTTCTCCTCTCTTCCCTCATCACATCTTGGAAAACACCTCTTTCAACTATGCGGTATGTTTAAAAACTGAATTTCCTACTCAGACTGATTCATGCTAGATGAATACTTTCACACCCTAACAACCTTTCCTCCATGCAATTTTCAACGAGAAGCTTTTACTAAACTCCTCAATTACCAAAACATTCTCCTGTCCATATCTACAGGTTCAAGAAACACCGAAATGGCTATAACTTTTTATCTCTTCGTTACTTCTTAAGGGAAAATTGGAGTAGTGATCGCCTACTATGGATGAATACGCGATCACACCTTACTATTCCCATCATATAGTGATCGTCTACAATAGATGAACACACAATCGCACCTTCCCTTTCCATCATATAGAGATAGCCTCCAGTTACCAGAAACGCGATCGCACACCGTTAGACCTTCTACTATGTAGATAGGAAAAATAGCGCGGATGGGTGGGTGTAAAAAATTAATTTTTGTAAATTGTGCCTAGAACTAATGCTGTGCAATGGTTTCTGGGCATAACTAGTAACAAACCACCCGCGCACCTTACCCAGATTCGGTTTCAGCCATTTTTGCAATTTTACGAAACTCTGAAACGTGATATAATGACTTTATCCGCGCAACCGAACCATGAAAACTAAATATTGAAAGGTTTCTAAAGGGCAGCAGTTAAAATTCACTACTTCCCCGCAAGGGGATTGAAACCAATAAACGAATTAAATCTAGCTAACTTATCTAACAGTTAAAATTCACTACTTCCCCGCAAGGGGATTGAAACAATCTCACTAGCAGCCAACTGGTAAATTTTAGCCCAGTCAGGTTAAAATTCACTACTTCCCCGCAAGGGGATTGAAACCTGAAACTTGTACACCATTCTTGTAGTAGATACCTGTTAAAATTCACTACTTCCCCGCAAGGGGATTGAAACGCATTGCTTCCAAAAAACTCATCCCCCCTACGGTTAAAATTCACTACTTCCCCGCAAGGGGATTGAAACCTCATTAAAGAAGATACACGCGCCATGCCTGAAGAGTTAAAATTCACTACTTCCCCGCAAGGGGATTGAAACACAAAGAAAGGAGTAGGACTAAGAATGTTCCCTGCGGTGAAGTTAAAATTCACTACTTCCCCGCAAGGGGATTGAAACTGGAGATTTTTTGCATGATACTCAGTATGCGGATTACGTTAAAATTCACTACTTCCCCGCAAGGGGATTGAAACTGATCGTAGACATGAATTCCCTATGCCCTTCTCGTTAAAATTCACTACTTCCCCGCAAGGGGATTGAAACAGAACTGCCCCACACTTTTGTAAATCAAAATTTAGTTAAAATTCACTACTTCCCCGCAAGGGGATTGAAACCGACGGGACACCACAATATCTAAAACTGAGGCTGGTTAAAATTCACTACTTCCCCGCAAGGGGATTGAAACAGCTAGGCGATCAAGGAACGACAGGGCAATATCGTTAAAATTCACTACTTCCCCGCAAGGGGATTGAAACTTTACTAACGTATCTAT